>DASRSJ010000343.1:0-4581 GCA_035656555.1 Opitutaceae bacterium | reverse complement strand
ACTTGCCGAGATAATATTCTCCGAGGAGCGCCCGTGACGGGATGTCACCCGACGAGACCTTCGCCGCCCTCTCAAGACAGGCGGCCGCCTCGTCCTTCTCACCGGAGGCCCAGAGTATCTTTGCAAGGTTCATGTTCGCGGCAAAGCGGTAGGGCTCCTTGGTGAGCACCTTCCTGAGGAGCTCCTTGGCCCTCGTGTTGTCGCCCTTCCTCACGGCGACGTCCGAATAGGCGATCAGGATCGGCACCGAATCCGGCTTCTTCGCGTAGAACTCCGCCAGGAGCTTCTCCGCGTCGTCGATCCGCCCGAGCGAGACAAGCGACTGCACCATGTACGGGCAGATGCGCTCGGGGTCGCCTCCCTTGTCGAGCGCCATGCGGTACTGGCGCACGGCCTCGGCGTCATTGTGGTCTCGGGCCTGCGACCATCCGCGAAGCAGCTGCGGTATCGGACTCTTCGGATCGAGCTCCTCCACCCGGCTCAGCAGCGGAAGCGCATGGTCTATCCCTCCTGAGGCGAGGTACTCCTCGAATTTCAGCGAGAGCCGCTGGATATCGTAGGAATATCTGAGGAGCGCATCCATCCAAGGGTCCTCTGGAACGGGCTCGGGCTTCTGGCGGGCCCACTGTCCCATGAGTGTCGCCTTCTCCTTCTCCCCTCGCCTGTCGAAGACCTGGGCGAGGAGCGCCGCAGCCGAGGTCATCTCCGGGTGCGCGGTCAGTAGAGCCTCAAGCCTGCCGATGGCCTTCGTGTCATCCCCCTGCTGGATATCTATTCTGGAGAGGCCGAACATGGCCTGCGGCTGGATTGGGGCCAGGAGTAGGATGGACTCGTATTCCCTGGCCGCATCTGCCGGTTTTCCTGACTTAAAGAGGGCATCTCCCAGCTGCAGGCGCGCGGGAAGATACTGGGGCTCCATCGCGATCGCCTGGCGAAGTTCGGGTACGGCCGAATCAAGGTCCCCCTCGAACAGCGCAATATCGGAGAGGTAATAATGGTCCTGTGCCGAAAGGCCGCCGGGAGAGGACCGGAGTATGGCGTAGCAGGCGTTCGCCTCGTCATTGAGGCGGTTTGCCTGGTAAAGCCGCGCCAGCTCCCTCACGTCAGCCTCGCTGAACCCGCCGTCCACGACCTTGGCACGTGCCGAGGTCAGCGCATTGCCGAACGCGGGCGGCAACGACCCGTATTGCTCGCGCTTTGGCAGCTTCGGCGCGTGATGCCTGTGAAGGACAAGAGCGGCTGCCGCGACGGCGAGCAGAGCCGCCGAAGCGATGGCGAGGAACTTCGCGGAAGTCGTCACGGGCGGACCATCAGACCCATATCAGGTTGGGGTAAACGTGGCACGAGGTGCCGGTGATTCGGGGGGAAAGCCGCGCGTTTTGCGATCCATTCGTCATCTGCATATCAACGAAAAAGCCCTCCGGGGACGAATCCCGGGAGGGCTTGTGGAAGGTTTCGGGCCGGGGGTGTCTACCTCCCCTGCCCGCTTCCCTAGAATTTCAGGTCAGTCGTGAAGTAATACGTTCGTGGAGGCGTTATGCCGAACAGCTGGTGGGTGCCGTCGGAGTTGGCCGCGAGCGCGGTGTACCCTCCCCCGGATTGGAGGTTCTGCACCTCGAATCGGAATGTCAGGAGGTACTTCTTGTCATAGACCCTTCGCGAGTAGGTGAGCCACGCCTCGACCGAAGTCTGGCCGGGAACCGTGTAGGGATGCTGGAGATCCAGGCCCGTCACCGTCTGCGTGCCGTTGATGTTCGTGTACGTCACCGGGTTGCCGATGTCCGTCTTGTCGAAGTAGCGCAGGCCGGTGCCGACGCCGAGTCCCTTCACGATGCCCTGGTCGAACGTGTAGTTGGTGACGAGAGTCGCCTTCCACTTGTGCAGCTGCTCCGAGGGCTGGCCGTTGGCGGACTGGTAGGCGATGAACGGCCCGAGGACGTCGTTGTTGTAAACCTGCTGGCCCGTCTCCGGGCAGCCGCACCAGTCCTGCTTCGTCGTGGTCGGACCGTTCCAGAGGCCGTTGGCCTGCCAGTAAGCGACGCGCTGGTTGATGAAGGACGTCAGCGCCGGGGCGATGCCCGACTCCTCGGCCTGCTGGCGGTCTACGGTGCCGCTGATGCGCCAGTTCTTGTTTACGTTGTACGTGAGCTCGAACTCCATGCCCTTCGCCTGCTGGTTGGACGTGTAGGCGTTGGCGAGGGCCGCGTCGCCGGTCGTGATGCCCGGCGCGAGACCGGACTGGTAGCCCGTGAAGCCAACCTGGCGAGCCAGATCAGCATAGGCGCCCATGCCGTTGGAGTTGTTGTTCGCGAGCGTGATGAACGGGATACTCCACTGCACGAGCGGGAAGTTGACCGTGGGATCGGAGGAGTTCGCGGCAATCGTCGTGTACCAGTCGATCTTCGCGTTGAGCTTTCCCCCGAAGAGGTCGACCGAGATGTTGTAATCCTTCGTCATGCCCGTCGGGTCCGGTGTCGGGTGCCCGAGAAGGTCCGTCGATCCGGCGTTGGGGATGAAGTTCTGCGACTGGTCGTAGCCGACGCTGAGCCACTTCAGGTCGACGGAGCCGATCTTGGGGCCGTGGAGAACCACCGAGTACGTCTTCGTCTGCGCCTGGACCTCCGAGAGCGTGGTGTCGAACTGGCCGGACTGGATCGGGATAATCTGGCCGGTGTTTGCGTCCGTCGAGCTGCCGAGGAAGCCCGCCTGGTCCTTGTCGCGGCGTATGCCGAACGTGCCGACCGCGAGGTCGTCGAGGACGTAGGCCTGCAGGATGAATGCCGACGTCGTCAGCTTGGTGATCGACCTCTGCTCCTCCTTGAGGGCGTAGAAGTCGCTGAACGAGTTCGTCGTGACGCCGCCCAGGGTTGCCGCGGCCGTCGCCGTTGCCGCCGTCGGGATGCTGGTCAGGGGCGCGTTGCTGAGGAGACCGGGAACCTGCGCCACCGTGTTCTGGTAGTAGTTGTTGGCCGCCGTCCCACCCGTGTAGGTGTAGATTCCGGGGCCGCTGCCGACCGCGGTCGCCGTGCCGTCCTGCTGGGCGTTGTAGTCAACGAAATCGTTGGTCGTCTTGCGGTCCTCGGCGAAGCCGGTGAAGACGTAGCGACCGAACCACTTGTTGTACTTGTTGAGGTCCAGGTCGTAGGTCGCCGTGGCGCGGGCAACCGTGTTGCGCGAGTAGGTCGCGTTCTGGTTGTCCAGGCCGGAGAAGAACATCTGGGTCTGGCCGAAGTTCGGGTTCGCGGCGCCCCAGGGGAGCGTCTGGTTGACGTCGACCTGGTCGGCGACGAAGTCAACGCGGCCGAGGTTCAGTTCGCTGTAATTCGCGATTTCATGCACGACGGAGCCGTTGATGTTGAAGTGCGGGAAAACCTCCTGGTCGATCGAGGCCTCGACGGTCTCGAGCGAGTTCGTCTGGTGCGTGCCGTTCGTGTTCAGCTCGTGCCAGTTGCCGTACATGTCGTTGGACATGCGTAGGGGGGCCCAGAGGGCGACGCCAGAGAGGTTCTGCTGCTGGTACTCGTAGAGCGAGGCGTTGTTGTACGTCGCGATATAGCCGCCGTTGGCGTTGTAGAACGAATTCGGATAGCCACCGTTGGCCTCCTGGTAGAATGACGCGGTCGAGTTGGGGATGCCGACCGTGCCAGCGGAACCGGTGCCGGCAGCCGCAGGGGCCGGGGCTGCGGGCTTGCCGAGCTGGATCCACTGCGTGATGTCGTCCTCGGGCGTGAATGTCGCGGGGAGGTGCTCCTTTACGCGGACATCCTCATAGGAGGCGTGAATCGTCGTCTTCTTGAAGGGCTTCCAGGTTGTCGCCAGGTAGTAGCGCTTGTCGTGGTTGTAGGCCGGCTGGGCTTCGTAGCCGACATCCTTGTAGACGGTGGCGATGCGGAAGGCCAGGACGTCGGGAATCGCGACGACGTTGGCGTTGAACACGCCGCGCTTGTCGCCGTAGCTGCCGAACCTGTAGGAGAGGTCGTAAGAGTTCCTCTCGAGGCCGGCCACCTGAGGCTCGAAGTTGATGATGCCTGAGGGCGAGCCAAGGCCGGCCAGGATCGAGTCCGCACCGCGGATAACCGTGACGGTATCCAGGTTGTAGGTGTCGAATCCGACCGACTGGGAGCTGTAGCCCGTGACAACGTCGGAAAGCGAGTAGAAGTAGTCGCGGGTGAAATCAAACGGGGCCAGTCCGCGGCCGCGGGTCGCGCCGTTCGGGTCCTGGGCAGCGTTGTCGCTCGTGCGTCCGAGCTGCGGGGTGTTCGAAGAGAAGTCCTTCGTTCCCTCGGTTCCAACCGTGTAGGTGAGGATATCGTTCACGTCGACGGCACCGATGTCGTCGATGAAGTCCTTCGTCACAACCGTGATCGGGCCGGCCACGTCCTTGAGGTCCGTGTTGATGCGGCTTCCGGCCAGCGTGTTGCGGGCGCGGTAGCCCGTGTCCTGGGTGGAATCGACCTCAAACGGCGACAGGACGACGGGCGACTGCTCGCTGTCCGTGGCTGCGACCGCGGCTGGTGTGGTCGTCGTCGTGGTGGTCGTGGTTGTGTCCGGGCTGGGGTTCGCGACTTGGGCGAATCCCGT
>DASRSJ010000342.1:0-7499 GCA_035656555.1 Opitutaceae bacterium | reverse complement strand
ATCTGGCGGCTGAAGAAGTACTCGATGACGAAGCTCAACCTCGAGATGGCCTGCACCCAGGCCATGATCGACCTGGCGCTCGAGGTGAAGCCCGAGGCCGTCTGCATTGTCCCGGAGGGCCGCAACGAGGTGACGACTGAGGGCGGCCTGGACGTGATAAACGGCGGCGACCTCCTCAGGCAGTGCGTTGACTCCATGAAGAAGGCCAGCATCGAGGCCAGCCTCTTCATCGACCCGGACATGAAGCAGATCGAGATGGCGGCGAAGCTCGGCGCCCCGGTCATAGAGCTGCACACAGGGGCCTACGCGCTCGCCTACGGGACCGCGCGCCGCTCCATGGAATTCAAGCGTCTCGTCCTGGCCGCGATCCGCGCCTACGAGCTTGGTCTCAGGGTCAACGCCGGCCACGGGATCAACTACGTGAACATCGACGAGGTGATCACGATCCCGCATCTCTACGAGCTCAACATCGGCCACAGCATCATGAGCCGCGCGATGTTCACGGGCATCGACGAGGCGGTGCGCGAGATGAAGGCGAGGATGAACCCGTGAAGCTCGACCTGCCCCCCGGCGGGACCCTGGTCGGCATCGGGGCCGACGTGATCGAAGTCGAGCGCATTCGCGGCGTCCTGGAGCGCCAGGGCGAGCGCTTCCTCGCGCGGGTGTTCACGGAGGAGGAGCAGCTGTACTGCTCGAAGATGAAGCACCCGCACAAGCACTACGCCGCGCGCTTCGCCGCGAAGGAGGCGATCTCCAAGTGCTTCACGACGGGGATTGGCGCGGAGTTCGGCTGGAAGTCCGCATCGGTCTACCACGGCGAGCGCCACCAGCCCCTCGTGCGCCTGGATGAGAAGGGCCAGGAGCTCCTGGCCGCCGTGGGCGCGACCCACGTGATGCTGACTCTTTCCCACACCGACACGGTGGCCATGGCCGTCGCGGCCCTCATCAAGGCCTGACGGCATGGACGACGATTCCCCGTCGCCGGAGCCCAAGGGCAGGCCCTCGCAGATACCTTCCTGGGTCTCCTTGGGTTTCGCGCTCGGCGCTCTATTTGTCATGGCGCTGCCCCGACGCTCGGAGCCCGAGGTCCAGGCGGCCCCAACCCCCGTGCCGGAGCTGCGGGCCACGGCCCCCGTCCGCGTGTCGACCATCGAGGCCGTGTTCTCGGACTGGGGCCGGTTCGCCCAGTGGAACGGGCCGACCACGCAGGTCGGTCTCTGGAACACCGAGACGAAGAGCTACTCCGATTTCTTTGAGGTCATCCGCATGGGGGAGGCGCTCTACTTCCGCTCCATTCCCTCCCTCACGGCCCCGGTGGCCAAGCTCGAGCTTCCCCAGGCCTGCCCGCTCGAGTTTGCGGAGGCCGGACGCGCCGACCCCCAGGCCGAGGAGCGCCGGGACATCGGGGCGATCTCCAAGGGCATCCGTGATTCGTTCGGGCCTACGGAGTTGCCGAAAACGGCACCCTCGAATTAAGTAACCCCATGCCGGGTTCGCCGATTCCCAGTCACCCCATCGTCTCCGCCGACGAGGCCCGGGCGCTGGAGGGCACGCTCTTTGGCGGGGACGAGACCAAGGAGTGGAAGGCGATGCAGTCGGCGGGCAAAGGCGTTGCCGCAGCCATCCTCCGCGACTTTGCCGAGACCGGCCCGCTTCCCGCCAAGGCCCGGATCCTGGTCCTGGCCGGCAAGGGAAACAACGCGGCAGACGCCTTGATCGCCGCCGAGGAGATCCTGAGCCGCGTGCCGGAGGCCACGGCCGACGTCCTCTTTGCCTTCGGACCGCGCAGACTGAGGGCTCCCGCCGCCCGGGCCTGGACGAACCTTTCGCATGCGGCGCGCGGCCGCGTGCGGGTCGTGGAGTCCACGGCCATCTCGGCCTCCTACGACATCGCGATCGACGGGATCTTCGGCTTCCAGTTCAGGCCGCCGCTGCCGCATGAAGCGACGGCTGTAATAGCGGCACTCGCGAAATGCTCCATCCGGTTCCGGGCGGCGGTTGATCTGCCAAGCGGGCTCGATGGTCCCGGGGCCTTCCGGGCGGATTTTACCTACGCCACGGGGTCTGCGAAGTCCCCGATTCTTGGCTGCGTGAATGCAGGGCGCCCGAGATACCTGGACCTGGGGTTCTTCGAGGATGAGGAGAAGAGCGGGACCGACCGCGTCCTCCTTGCCTCGGTCCTGCGGCAGTTGTCAGGCCTGCGACCGGCGGGCTCCGACAAGCGCGCCCAGGGCCACCTCGCGATCGTGGGAGGCTCGGGAAATTTTCCGGGCGCCGTCCTCATGGCGACCCTCTCGGCGCTGCGAAGCGGAGTGGGGCTCGTGACCTCCTATGTTCCCGAGCGCCTCTTGCCGGGCTACGCGGCGCGCGCTCCCGAAGCCATGTGGGTGGGGCTTCCCGAGACGTCATCCGGAGCGCTGGGGACGCGCGGACTCTCTAAAATCCTGGAGGGAACCGAGAGATCGAGCGCCTTGGTAATCGGGCCGGGTATTGGCCGGGAGCCCGCGTCGCTGGCCCTCGTGAAGGCGGTCGTGCGGGCCTCCAAGGTGCCGCTGGTCCTCGACGCCGACGCGCTTCAGCCCGATATTGTGCGCCTGGGGAAGGCCCACCGCGTCCTGACACCCCATGCGGGCGAGTTCAAGCGCATCGCCAAGGGCTTGGAACTGAAGGCCCTCTCCCGCGAGCTTCCCGCAATCATCGTGGCGAAAGGACCCGTGACGAAGGTCTGCGCCGGCGGGGCCGTCTATCATTCCTTCTTTGGCGGGCCCGTCCTGTCCCGGGGCGGCAGCGGGGATATCCTGGCCGGACTCGCCGGAGGGCAATTGGCGCAGACGCCGGACGATCCGCTGGGCGCCGCGTGCCGGGCGGTTGTCCTTCACGGCATGGCGGCCGACCTCCTGGCCCAGGCCCGCGGACAGACCGCGGTCGATATCCTGCAGCTTCTCGATTACTTTTCAGCTGCCCTGAGGTCCTAGGAGCCATGGCGAGCGAGCTCACCGAGAGGCAGGCCTTCCTGGCCCTGAACGCGCTTCCGGGCGTGGGCTCGATCGGGCTGAACAAGCTTCTCGACGCGTACCGCGGCGACCCGCGGGCGGCCTTGGGTGGCGATGCAAGGCGCTTGGGAGCAATCCTCGGGCAGAGGCCGGCCGCGATCGCGGCCGTCCGCGACTGGCGCTCGCACTTCGACGTCGCGAAGGAGGAGGCGAAGATGGCGAAGAGCGGCGTATCCTTCATCGGGCGAGGCGAAGCCAAGTATCCGTCCCTCCTTGCGGAGATCCCGGATCCCCCAATCGGCCTTTACTGCAAGGGGCCCTACGTGATCAGCAACCCGTGCGTGGCGATCGTCGGCAGCCGGAGGGCAACCAACTACGGCATGGGTGTCGCGAAGGCCTTGGGGACGGAACTCGGGAGACTAGGCTACTGCGTCGTCAGCGGGCTCGCGCGCGGCATCGACACGGCGGCCCACGAGGGCGCCCTGTCCGCCAGCGGCAGGACGATCGCGGTCCTCGGCACCGGCATCGACATCATCCATCCGCCCGAGAACCTCGGCCTCTATCGCAGCATCGCGGAGTCCGGCGCCATACTCTCGGAATTCCCGTTCGGCCGGGCCCTCGACAAGGATTCCTTCGCGATGCGAAGCCGTGTCGTTTCCGGTTTGTGCGAGGCCGTGGTCGTCGTGGAGAGCGACCTCTACGGCGGCGCCATGGCGGCGGCGAGGGCCTCCGGCGAGCAGGGCAGGCTGCTCTTCGCCGTCCCTGGGCGCATCGACCAGTCGACGAGTGCCGGGACGAACCAGCTGATCCGCGACGGCGCTACTCTTTTGACGAGGGTCGACGACATCCTGCAGGAACTGCAGTTCCTGGGAGGGATGCGGCCGATGCCGGTCGGCAAGCGGACCGACGAGACAGAGGTGGCAGAGGCCGAATAGCGCCGGGCGACTCCGCGGCTTACTTCTTCTTTTTCTTCGGCGGGTGGGCTTCCTCCCACTTGTACTTCTTGCCCGGGCCTTTCCCGAACTGCTCGTGGAAGACGCCCATGAAATAATTCCAGCCGTTGTTGTGGCCCCTGCCGAGCTCGTGGTCCGGGAGGTCCGAATGGACGAGGGTCATCAGTGTCTCCTCGCCCTTCTTCCTGAAGGTCACGGTCACGTTGGATTCCTCGCCGAGCGTGTTGGGCGACATCCACGTGTGCCGGATCCTGAGGGGCCTCGTCACCTCGGTGAACATCCCGTAGTGCGACGTGCCCCTCAGGTGCCAGTAGAAGAGGCCGCCCTCCTTCGGGTCCATGATGTACTTCTCGGCGGCGTTCCACGTGTTGCCAGGCACCTTTGGATTCAGCCAGGCGTCGAACACGGCCTCCGGTGGTGCGGCAATGGTGCGCTCTATCGTGAACTCGAGTTTCTTTTTCAGTTTTATCATCGTCTACTTCTCCTTGGTTTTCTTCCTTTCCTTGAAATGAGATTCGAAGATGTCGAGGCGCTCCGTCCAGAAGCGCTCATAGCCGTGCACCCAGCCCGCCACCTCGCGAAGTGGCTCGGAACGGAACGTGATGATCACCTCGCGGCCCTGCTTCCTGCGCTCGATGAGCTTTGCCCTCTCGAGCAGCTTCAGGTGCTTGGTGACCGAGTTGAGTGCCGTGGCGTAGGGCTTTGCAATGTCGGTGAACCGGGCGGGCCCGTTGGCCAGCTGCCCGATGATCGAGCGCCGGGTCGGGTGCGAAATCGCCGTCAGAACGTCGGTCAAGGGATTCACGCAATCAATACACCAAAAGGTGTAATATCCTGCAAGCCTAATGGGCCCGAGCTAACCCGGAGGCCAGCTCATCTGGCGCTTGGCGAGGAGATGCACGTGGACATGCGGTATCGTTTCGCCCGCGTCGGGTCCGCTGTTAACCACGATCCTGTAACCCTTTTCGAGATTCAGCTTCCTAGCGACGTGTCCGGCGACGACTAGGAGGTGGCCCAGGAGGGCCTCGTCGGCTTCGGCCGCCTCGGAGAGGCGGGGTATGACCTTCTTCGGTATGATGAGGACATGGACGGGGGCTTGGGGCTCGATGTCGTGGATGACGATGCACCTGTCGTCCTCGTGCTCGATCTTGGCGGGTATCTCCCGGTCGATGATTCGCTCAAAAAGGGTGCGTGCCATGAGCCAGAGTATTTGCCAGTCGGGTTAAATTGGGCAATGGATTGCTCACACTTTTTGAGCCTTTCCCTTCGGCCCAAACATGCAGCACACGATCGTCAGCCTTCCCGAGCTTACCCTGTTGGGCATCGAGGCGCGTTTCATCGGCGCCCTCTCCCCGGGTGCTGACAATCTGGTGGTCATTCCGCAGCTGTGGAACGGGGTGCATGCCAGGAGAAAGGAAATCGGCAATGCCCTGGACAAATATTCCTACGGCGCGGCCAAGCGGGCCCCGGTGAAGCAGCGCAAACACCCCGGAGAGTTCATCTACCTCGCGGGGTTCTCGGTCAGTTCCGAGAAGGTGGTGCCAGAGGGTATGGCGAAATGGGTGGTGCCCGCCCAGACCTACGCGCTCTTCACGCACAAGGGACCCGTGAGCCGCCTCAGCGAGACCATCAGCCGGATCTACCGGGTGTGGCTGCCTCGATCTAAATACGAGGCGGCTGACGGCCCGGAGATCGAGCGTTGCGACGAGCGCTTCAAGATGGGCTCGGCCACCTCGGAGACGGACTTCCTCGTTCCGATCAAGCCGAAGTCGGCGCGACCGGGCGCTGCCAGCCGCCGCCAAGCGCCTTTATAAGCGCCACGGCGACGTTGAGCCTTTGGGACTCAAGCTGCGCCGCGGAGCGCTCGGTCTCGAGCGCGGTCCGGTCGGCTTCCACGACGTCCAGGTAGGAGACGTAGCCCGCATCGTAGCGCTTCTGCGCCAGCTGCGAGGCTTCCCTGGCGGACTTCACGGCCTGGTCCTGTGAGAGCGCCTGCTCGGCCAGGATGTGCGTCGAGGCGAGCGAGTCCTGCACCTCATTGAACGCCTGGAGGACCTGCTGGCGGTAGCTGGCGATGTTTTCGTCGAACACGCCCTTGGCGCGGTCGAGGTTGGCCTTGTTGCGGCCGCCTTGGAAGATCGGCAGATAGAGGCTGGGCCCAAAGGCCCAGATGCGGGAATCGGTCCCGAAAAGGTGCTCCGTGCCGCCCGACTCGAAGCCGGCGCTGCCGGTCAGCGAGATAGCCGGGAAGAAGGCGGCCTTGGCGACGCCGATCCGCGCGTTTGCGGCCACGAGCTCGCGCTCGGCAAAGGCCACGTCGGGGCGGCGCTCGATGAGTTCGGACGGTACGCCGGCCGGCACCAACGGGACCGCGATGTCGATCACCGCAGGGGCGACCGAGAAGGTGATGGCGGAATCGCCCACGAGGACGGCCAGGGAGCCCTGTGTCGACTCGCGCCTCGCCTCGAGCGCATGGGTCTCCGCATTCACCGTCGCAAGCTCGGTCTGGGCTCGGGCTGTGTCGAGTTCCGTGGCTACGCCGCCCTTGTACTGGGCGTTGATGAGGTCGAGTGAGCGCTGGCGCAGCGACGCCGTGTCCTTGAGGATCGCGATCTCGCGGTCGAGCCCGCGAAGGGCGAAATAGGTCGCGGCCACGTTGGCGGAAATGGAGAGGCGCACCGACTCGAGGTTCGAGGCACTCGCCTCGGCGTCCGCCTTCGCGGCCTCGTTCAGGCGGCGCACCCGGCCGAAGAGATCCAGCTCCCAGCTGGCGACGAGAGGCACGCTGTAGTCGTTGGACAGGGCGTTCGGGTACGGATTGGCGGTCGTCGTGGACTGCTGGCTCCTTGACGCGGCCGCCTGGAGGGCCACCTGGGGCGCGTAGGCGGCCCTGGCGGCTCCGGCGGAGGCGAAGGCCTGCTCGACCCTGGCCGCGGCGGCGCTGAGGTCCTGGTTGCCCGCAAGGGCCCTGTCCTCGAGGCCGTTCAGCGTCGTGTCGCCGAAGACCGCCCACCACTGGCCCCGGGGCGCCCCGTCGGACGGCGCGGCTGATTTCCAGTCCACGTCGCCGGCTGCGTAGCGGTAGGCCGCGGGTGCGCTGGTGACGGGCTGCTTGTAGTCGGGACCGACGGAGGGGATGGCCGCGAGCGAGGTCGAGGCCGTAAGGATGAGGAGAAGAGCGTTCTTCATGGCTGGATGGGATTGAGTGTTGTGCCGCGGCCTATGCCGAGTGCGGGACGGGAGCCGCAGCGATGTCCGGGGCCTTGCGAAGGCCGATCTTCTCAAGGACCACGTAGAACACGGGCGTGAGGAAGAGGCTGAAGAAGGTGACACCGATCATGCCGCCGAAGACGGCGACGCCCATGGCCCGGCGCATCTCGGATCCGGCGCCGGTGCTGACCACGAGCGGGAAGACGCCCGCGATGAAGGCGATCGAGGTCATGAGGATGGGCCTGAGACGCAGGCGGGCGGCGTCCAGGGCGGCCGAGGTGAAGTCCTCGCCCTCCTCGTGGCGCTTGACCGCGAACTCGACGATCAGGATGGCGTTCTTGGC
>DASRSJ010000341.1:0-7448 GCA_035656555.1 Opitutaceae bacterium | reverse complement strand
GTGCGGGTCTAGGCTCCTGGAGCCAGCGCTTGGGCGTATCGGAGGGGTGACCCCGCCCACCCCGGGCGCCCCATCGAATGAAAATCGCCCTTATCCTCTGCTATTTCGCCACCTGGGCCTTCATCCCGCACCTCCTGCTGCTCAAGAAGCGCCCGTCGGCGACCCTCGCATGGCTCTGGGCCATTGTCTTCATCCCGTTCCTGGGAGCCATGGTGTACCTCGCGATAGGGACCGACCGGCTGAAGCGCCGGCGCCTGCGCAGGCGCACCCTCTACTCCGCCCGGAGCAGCCGCCAGGGAAACCGGCCCGCCTCGACGGACGAGGCGACGACCGCTCTCATCAGGCACCTGCAGCCGCGCGACCGGCAGTTCCTGCAGCTTCTCTCGCGCGTCAACCACCTGCCGTCCTCCTCGGCGGCGAACCTGCGGATCCTGCGGGACTCGGAGGACTTCTATGAGGCCCTCGCGCGCCGCATCGCCGACGCGAGGCACCACATCCACCTGGAGTTCTACATCTGGCATCCCGACGAGACCGGAACGCGCTTCCTGCTCCTGCTAACCGAGGCCGCGCGCCGCGGCGTCGTGGTGCGGCTGCTCCTGGACGGCGTCGGCTCGCACCGATTCAACGAGGCAGCCCTGAAGGACCTGCGCGCCGCGGGCGGGCAGTTCTCGTGGTTCCAGAGCCTCGACCCCAAGCGCAACCGGTTCTTCCTCAACCTGAGGAACCACCGCAAGCTCCAGATCATCGACGGCTCCGTCGCCTTCGTCGGCGGGATGAACATCGGGCGCGAGTACGAGGGCCTTGACGAGGCCCTCGGGCACTGGCGGGACGTGCAGGTGGAGACCGAAGGCGCCGTGGTGAACGAATTCCAGGACGTGTTCGCCGACGACTGGTTTTTCGCGACCGGCGAGAAGATCTCCGCGGAGACATACTTCCCTAGGTTTTCCGGGCGCGCCCAGCATCCGGTGCAGGTCGTCCTCGGCGGCCCCGACAGGCGAAACGAGCCCATCTCAAAGACGATCGTCAGCCTGCTCAACGACGCGACGCAGAGGGTGTGGATCGCGACCGGATACTTCGTTCCCGACGACATCATCCTCTCGGCCCTGGAGCTTGCCGCCATCCGCGGCGTCGACGTGCGACTGCTTATCTCCGAGAAGAACGACCACCCGCTCCTCGTGGACGTCGGCCGCTCCTACTATAGCCAGCTGCTCTCCGCCGGCGTGCGCATCTTCGAGTATTCCGTCGGGATCAACCACGCCAAGGTCATGCTCTCCGACAACAGCTGGAGCATGGTCGGGTCCGCGAACCTCGACTACCGCTCGATGAGGCTCAACTTCGAGCTCAACATCCTCTCCCACTCCGAGGAGCGCAACGCGGAGCTCGCGCGCATTCTCGAGCACGACTTCGCGCTCTGCCAGGAGATCGACCCCGCCGTGTTCGCGAAGCGGCCGTTCAGCAGGAAGTTCCTCGAGGCGGCTCTGCGCCCGCTCTCGCCGATGCTCTAGGCCCTGCTCAGAACGTCGTCGATGTCCTCACCTTGTCGAACTGGTCCTCCGCCTTCTGCCAGGCGGCGTCGACCTTGTCCTTCTCCTGGTTCCAGAACTCCGGGGTCGTGTGGGCGGCCTCGTCGACCGTCGACTTGAAGTACGACTGCGCCTCGACCAGGTTGTTCATCGCGAAGTCCCAGTCCTTGGTGTCGACGGTGGAGGGTAGCGCGGCGCGCTTCGAGTTGAGCTCGCCGATCTGGTTGCCGAGCTGCGCCTCGAGCATCGAGGCGCCCGAGATGAAGCTCGAACGCTGGTCAAAGGTGTAGTCCTTGATCGAGGCCCAGGACACGGAGGCCTGGTCGGCCTGGAAGGGAACCGAGGGGACGCCGACGGAGGTCTTAGTCACCGGGGCCGACGGCCCCTGGATCGGTGTTGGCTGGGCCGGCACCGGCTGGGCCACGACCGCCGCGCTTGGCGTGACCGCGGCCGGGGTGGGTGTCGGGGCGGCCGCGACCGTGGCGGTCTTGGTGCAGCCGGCGGCGGCGAGGAGCACGGCGGATCCGACTGCGAGGAAATTCAGGGACGGGGTCTTGGTCTTCATGGGAGCGTGGAGTTGCAGGGCGTTGAGCTGGGCAGTCTTGCCATAACTGTACCCCCGGGGAGGCCACGGTTCCCTTTCGGCCCGCGGCAAAAGATTTTGACGGGCCGCTCATCCGGGCTGAGCTTGGGGATCAGGAATGAACTTCATGGCGCATGCACCCGGTTACCATCGCGTTGCGCTCGCCGCGGAGGCATTCCGTCATGCGTCATGAAGGGACCCACGAAGAGTGAGCGGGAGCTTCGGTGCCTGAGGAAACGGCGCTACAAGACCCAGGGGGACGCCTTGGACACCGCGATGGTTGCCGGAGTCGAACGGCAGCGGAAAGCGTACCTTTGCCCCTACTGCAGGCTGTGGCACCTGACGACGGCCGGGAGCAGCTGAGACTGGCCGTGGCGGCTCCATTCTCGTCGCTTGCAGGCTGGACGCACGGGCCCAACGGGTCCAAATGAAGGTCAGCCCCGCCGTCAGGAAACCCCCCAGCCCCCGGTTCACCATGGAAATCTCACGTCGCAACGCCATCAAGGCACTCGCAAGCACCGCGGCCCTCGCCGCACTCCCCAAAATGCGCGCCGATGACGCAGCCCCCGCCCCCGCCAAGGCCACGACCGGGTCGTTCGACCACTCCGTCTGCCGCTGGTGCTACAGCAAGATGCCGCTCGAGGAGCTTGCGATGAACGCCAAGAAGATCGGCATCCCCTCGGTCGAGCTCCTTGAGCCTTCCGAGTGGCCCGTCGTGCAGAAGCAGGGCCTCACTTGTGCCATGGCCATGGGCGTGACCAAGATTCCGGAGGGGCTCAACAGGCTCGAGCACCATGCCGTCATGGTGCCGGGCATGATCGAGAGGATCGGCGCCGTCGCCGACGCGGGACTGCCGAACGTGATCGTCTTCTCCGGGAGCCGCGCCGGCATGCCGGATGAGCAGGGCCTCGAGAACTGCGCCGTCGCGCTCAAGCAGATGATGGCCGCCGCCGAGAAGCGCCGGGTCACCGTCTGCATGGAGCTCCTCAACAGCAAGATCAACCACCCCGACTACATGTGCGACCACACTGCGTGGGGCGTGGAGCTCGTGAAGCGCGTGGGCTCGGACCGTTTCAAGCTCCTCTACGACATCTACCACATGCAGATCATGGAGGGAGACGTCGTGCACACGATCCGCGACAACCACCAGTACATCGGCCACTACCACACGGGCGGCGTCCCTGGCCGCCACGAGATCGACGACTCCCAGGAGCTCAACTACCCCATGATCGCCCGCGCGATTCGGGACACGGGCTTCAAGGGCTACCTCGCCCAGGAGTTCGTCCCGGTCCGCGACCCGATGACCTCCCTGGCGGCGGCGGTGGCTCTCTGCACGGTCTGAGGAACGGGGCGGCCCGCCCCGTGTCCTTTCTTTTCGCGTAGCCGCCCGTGCGGGCTTACGACGCTGCATGCTCATCGACTTCTCCACCCTCTCGCCCCGCAACGCGTACCAGTGGATGACAAGCACGATCCTGCCCAGGCCGATCGCGTGGGTCTCCACCATTTCACCGGAGGGCGTGACGAACCTGGCGCCCTTCAGCTTCTTCCAGGGGATCACGGGGAATCCCCCCACACTCATGTTCGTCCCGGTCAACAACCGGGAGGGAAAGAAGAAGGACACTCTCCGGAACATTGAGCTCGTGCCCGAGTTCGTGGTCAACCTGGTCTCCCACCCCTCCGCGATGGCCATGAACGACTCGTCCGCGAGCCTTCCCTACGGCGAGAGCGAGTTCTCCAAGTTCGGGATAAAGCCCATCCCTTCGGAAAAGGTCAGGCCGCCCCGGGTCGCCGGGGCCCCCGTGGCCTTTGAGTGCCGACTCGACCGGGTCGTGCAGATTGGCGAGGGCCCGATCGCGGCCAACGTTGTCTTCGGCAGGATCCTCATGGCGCACGTCGCGGACCACGTGATCGGTGCCGGCGGTCTGCCCGATGCGGCGAAGCTCGACCTTGTGGCTCGCCTCGGCGGCGAGGACTACGCCACGACGAGGGACCGGTTCAATCTCATACGCCCCGATTAGGCGCCGTCCTTGGTGGCAGCCAGCGCGGCCCTGTGCTTGGTGCGCTCGCTCAGGGCCTCGTAGATCGGCATGTCCCCGAGCGCCTCCGCGACGCCGTACGCCGCGAAGCAGCTTACCAGGAGCGGCAGCATGAAGTCGTACTTTCCCGTGAGCTCGATCATGAGGACGATGCCGGTGAGCGGGGCGCGCACGGTTGCCGTGAAGAGCGCACCCATGCTGATGACGGCGAAGGTCTCCGGGTAGACGGCCATGCTCGGGAGGATCTCGTGCATGCCGGCGCCGATAGCAAGGCCGCCGAGGGAGCCCATGACGAGGAGAGGCGCGAAGATGCCGCCCGCGGCGCCGGATCCGTAGCTCACCATCGTCAGCAGGAAACGGACCCCGAGGAGGAGAATCATCCACTTGAGCGCGATGCCGCCGGACATCGCCCGGTCGGTAAGGAGCGCACCCGAGCCGCTGACGCCAGGATATATCCAGGCTGAAAGGCCCACGAAGGCCCCGACGCAGGCGCCAAGGGCGAAGGGCGGCCATGAACGGAGCCTGTCAAAGAGATCGAGGCTTTTCAGCAGGCCCTTGTTGAAAATCACGCCGCCGAGGCCGGCCAGCAGGCCGATCAAAACGGCGACCGGCAGTTCTTTCATGGAAGGGACCGGCGCATCCTTGAGCGCGAACACCGGTGTCTCGCCTGTCACGACACGGCATACGACGTCGGCCGAGACCGCGGCGAGAAACGAGGCGACAAAGAGAACCGGCGTGAAGCTTCCCGCGAGCTCCTCAAGGACAAAGATCAGGCTGGCGAGTGGCGCGTTGAACGCCGCGGCCAGGCCAGCGGCAGCACCGGCGCTGATCAACGCCTTCCGCTCTCCTTCGCCCTGCTTCACCTTGAACCAGCCGGAGACCATGAGTCCCGTGGCCCCTCCCATCTGGACCGTGGGGCCTTCCCTGCCGAGGGTGAGCCCGCCGCCGATACCCAGCACCCCGGCGATAAACTTGACGGGCAGCACGCGCTTCCAGCGAAGCTCCTTCCCACCCGACACGACCTCCTTCAGGTCCGGGATTCCGCTTCCGGCCGTTTCCGGCGCCTTTCGTCGCACAAGCCAGAGGCCGGCGCCGCTGCCCACGGCCCCGAGGCCGACGGCGATGGCCAGACTCTCCCATCTCGGAAGGTCCTCAATCCAGCGGATCCTGCCGAGTTCGCAGAACTGGAGAGCCTTCCTGAAGGCCGAGGCCACGAGGCCGGCCACCAGGCCCACAACGAGGGCCTTGGGAAGAATGTGACGGCGCCTGACCTCGACCGACTTGAGGCCTGCGGTGGTTGTTGCTTGGGTCGATGACATCCTCACCCATCCTCCTACGGGAGGAACGGGCGGTCAAACAGGCTCTTGGGGTCCTATTTGGCGGCTGACTTCTTTTTACCGCCGCCCGTCTCTTTGTTGACCGTCGCCCAGGCCCGGCTCTCGGCCGTCTTCATGCTGACACCCTTTTTCTCGTAGCCCTTCTCGATGTGCTCGGCCTGGCGTTTCTGCTTGTCGGTGTAACTTGATTTGTCTCCTTGTGGCATAATTATGCGACTGACAGGGATGGCATAGGCCGGTTCCTGCGTGCGTTTTGCACCGCCTTGACGGCAGGCCCCGCCACCGAGGACACTGGAACTGCATGGATCTGAAAGAAAGAGAGCCGGCGGCGCACAACCCCCTTCACAGGAACTACCTGTCCGGGTTCGAGAGCGTCTCGCAGACCCTCGGCACCATGGCCCCAACCGGTACCCTCGGAGTCTGCATCCCGCTGGTCATTGGCAAGTCGGGCAATGCGACCTGGCTCCTCTTCGTCGCGATGCTCGGCATCTGCATGCTGGTCCTCGTTAACCTCAACGCCTTTGCGACCCGCAGCGCCTCCGCCGGCGGCCCTTACACCTTTGCACGGCTGGGCCTTGGCAGGCGGGCCGGCGTGGCCGCCGGCTGGATCTACTTTGCCGCGATGCTCTTCGGCGTCGCGAGCACCGCGCCGTCCGCCTCGTACTACGCCTGCCTCGTCATCTCCCGATACACGGGCATCGCCGACACGTTCGGGCTCGGGGCCGCGGTGACGGTCCTTCTCGTTCTCGCCGCCGCCTGGACCGCGTATCGCGACATCAAGCTCTCGAGCAAGGTGATGATCGTGATCGAGGTCACCTCGCTGACCGTCATGGTGGCGCTGGTGGCCCTCGCGATGGCCCACGACGGACCCTGGATCGACAGGCCGCAGCTGCGCCTCGAGGGCTCCAATGTCCACTCCTTCAGCTCCGGCATCGTCCTCTCGTTCCTCACGATGGCCGGCTTCGAGAGCGCAACCACGCTGGGCAGCGAGGCCCGAAACGCCCGGCGCACGATCCCGCGCGCCATCATGGCCTGCGTGCTGCCGCTGGGCGCCTTCTATCTCGTCATGACCTATCTCCTGGTGGGGCTCGGTCGAAAATACGGGATCGCGCTGGACCAGCTGGAGGCCCCCTTCGACACGATCGCCAGAGCCTGCAATGCCGCGGCGCTCGGCACGGCGAGCTCGGTCGGCATCGCGCTCAGCTACTTCGCATGCACGCTCGGCTCCATAAACGCCGGCTCGCGCACGCTGTTTGCCCTGTCGGAGGAGGGCATGTTCTTCCGGCCTTTCGCCTCCGCGCACCCGGTTAACGCAACCCCGCACCGTTCGATCGTCCTTTTGGCCGCGTTCGCGGTCGCGGCGGTCGTCGCGACCTCCTTCTCGGGCATCACCTTCGTCTCCTACATCGACTACGGCTCGCAGCTGACCGCGTTCGGGTTCGTGGCGACGTACTTCATGGTGTGCCTCGCGGCGCCGTTCTTCCTGGCGACTCTCGGAGTGCGCCACTGGAAATGGGCCGGAGCCTCGCTGGCCGCCCTTGTCCTCCTCGGGATCGTGATGTTCCAGAGCCTCTACCCGATTCCGGAGGCCCCGGTCAGGTATTTGCCCTACGTGTTCGGGGGTACCGTTGCCGCGGGATTCGCCCTGTCATACGGACTTCGCCTGCGGCGGGACCCGTCGGCCTGGGCCACGCCTACTTCCGGCCCTCCAGGTCGTTGAAGGCGTCCTCCCAGTGGAAGCGCGCCCTCTGCTCGGCCGAGAGCTCGGCGATCTTTTCCTTCATCTTCGCCACCCTTGCCTGAAGAAGAAGCGCCTCGTCCCCGAGGTTTATGGGAATGAGCCCCAGCTGGAGCTCACACATCTCATCGGTGGAGTTCGGCCCGAATTGAATGTTCCTGGGCGGTGAGAACGGGTTCGCCTTGTTCGCCTCGCTATTGTCGAAGACCCAGCGGCAGTGGATCTGAGTTC
>DASRSJ010000340.1:0-23485 GCA_035656555.1 Opitutaceae bacterium | reverse complement strand
CCGACCACGCCCGCGCACTTGTCGAACGGCCTGTTGTGGAGGAGGCCCTCCCTCAGCATGGCGTAGAGGATGCGCCTCTGCACGGGCTTGAGCCCATCGCGCGCGTCCGGGAGGGCGCGGGCGATGATGACCGACATCGAGTACTCGATGTAGGCCGACTGCATGATGTCGGTGATGTTCGCCGACTGGAGTTTTTCGGATCCGGTGTACAAGGGGTTTTAAGCGGGAGAGGGTGGAGGTGGGCCTGGGCCTAGACGTCGAGGAACTGCACGTTCAGCGCATTGTCCTCGATGAACTGCCTGCGCGGCGGGACCTCGTCGCCCATGAGCAGCGTGAAGAGGGCGTCCGACTTGGCGGCGTCGTTGACGGCGACCTTGAGGAGGCGCCTGTTCTCCGGGTCCATGGTGGTCTCGAAGAGCTGCTTGGGGTTCATCTCGCCCAGTCCCTTGTAGCGCTGGATCGTCAGGCCCTTGCGGCCGTTCGCCCGGATCTGGGTGACGATCTCGAGCGGACCCTTGAGCTCGGTCTTCACCTCGCTCTTCTGGCCGGCGTTCTCGACGATCGTGTAGCGGGGCTCCTCGGAGGGCGAGAAGCGGTTGATCTCAAGCCCGATGGCCGCGATGGTCTTCAGGATCTTGGTCATCTCCGTGCTTTCGAAGATCTCGTGCAGCGTCACGCGCCTCGGCGAGATGAGCGGCTTGCCGTCGGCCTTGGGGCTCGCGCCCACGGGCTGCTCGAAGAGGTCGGCGTCCAGGCCCTGGTCCAATAGGTACTTGGCGCGGGCAGCCTCGTCGGCGAGGAAGTCGTGGGACTCCCTGTTGCCTTCGCGGATCCTCGCGATGTAGCGGGGAAGCGCCTGGGTGACCTTGTCGTGGCGGTCCAGGTAGTCGTTCAGGTTCGCGCCGTAGCGGGTGATACCGGCGCCGAGCTTCTCCAGCGCGGCCAGCGACTCGACGATGCGGTCGATCTGCTGCGGCGAGAAGACGTGGCGGTCCGCCAGCCGGGTCAGGATCACATCCTCGGAGCCGAGCTCCAGGAGGATGCGGTTCAGCTGCTCGTCGTTGTCGATGTACTGCTCCCTCTTCTTCCTCTTGATCCTGTAGAGGGGCGGCTGGGCGATGTAGACGTAGCCGCGGTCCAGGAGCCCGCGCATCTGGCGGTAGATGAAGGTGAGCAGCAGCGTCCTGATGTGGGAGCCGTCCACGTCGGCGTCCGTCATGATGATGATCTTGTGGTAGCGGGCCTTCTCGACGTTGAAGGCGCCCTCGCCCTCGATCTCGCCGATGCCGGTGCCGATGGCGGTAATGAGCGTCCTGATTTCCTCGTTGGAGAGCACCTTGTCCAGGCGCGCCTTCTCGGTGTTGATCAGCTTGCCCCTCAGGGGAAGGATCGCCTGGTAGCGGCGGTCGCGGCCCTGCTTGGCTGAGCCGCCGGCCGAGTCGCCCTCGACAATGTAGAGTTCGCCGAGCGCCGGGTCGCGCTCAGAGCAGTCGGCCAGCTTGCCGGGGAGGCCGCCCCCGGAGAGGGCGCCCTTCCTGACGGTCTCGCGCGCCTTGCGGGCCGCCTCGCGGGCGCGGGCGGCGTTGAGCGTCTTGTCGATGATGCGCTTGGCGACGCCGGTGTTCGTCTCGAGGAAGATCTTCAGTTTCTCGCCGACCACCTTCTGCACGATGCCGTCCACCTCCGAGTTGGAGAGCTTGGTCTTCGTCTGGCCCTCGAAGCGGGGCTCGGAGACCTTGACGGAGATGACGGCGACCAGGCCCTCGCGCACGTCGTCGCCGGTGATCGCCGGGTCCTTCTCCTTGATGAGCCCGCTTCCGCGGGCGTAGTTGTTGATGACGCGCGTCAGCGCCGTCTTGAAGCCGGAGAGGTGCGTGCCGCCCTCGAGGTTGTAGATCGAGTTGGCGTAGGCGAAGACCTGGTCATTGTAGCTGTCGTTGTACTGCATCGACACGTCGACCTGCGTCGGCGCCTTGGTCGGGTCCTCGTTCGGCATGGAGTCCGAGAACGTGATCGGCTTCTCGTGGAGGATGTTCTTGTTCTGGTTGAGGAAGCGCACGAACTCCGTGATGCCGTCCTTGAAGAAGAAGGTGTCGCTCTTCTGGGCCCGCTCGTCGACGAGCTCGATCTTGATGCCCGGGTTCAGGAACGCCAGTTCCCGCAGGCGCTTGGCGAGGATCTCGTACTGGAACTCGCGGGTGGTGAGGAAGATCTCCGGGTCGGGCTTGAAGGTGATCTTGGTGCCGGTCTTCTTGGTGTCGCCGATCACGATCATCTTCTGAGTCGTCTTACCCTGCGCGAAGCGCATCTGGTAGACCTTGCCGGCGCGCCGGACCTCGGCCTCGAACCACTCCGAGACCGCGTTCACGCACTTGGCGCCGACGCCGTGGAGGCCGCCGGAGACCTGGTAGGCGCCCTTGCCGAACTTGCCGCCGGCGTGGAGGTTCGTCAGCACGAGCTCCAGGGCGGGGATGTTGTAGGTGGGGTGGTTGTCGACCGGGATGCCGCGGCCGTCGTCCTCGACGGAGCAGGAGCCGTCGATGTGGATCGTCACCTTGATCAGGGTCGCGAAGCCCGCCAGGGCCTCGTCCACCGAGTTGTCGACGACCTCGAAGACGCAGTGGTGCAGGCCGCGCTCGTTCGTGTCGCCGATGTACATGTCCGGCCGCTTGCGCACCCCCTCAAGGCCCTCGAGTTTCTGGATCTTCGAGGCGTTGTACGCGTCGGCGCCAGCTTCGGAATTGGAGGGGGTTTGCGGGTCAGTTTGGTCGGCCATGTAGGGGTCAGGTAGGGACGGAAATGAAAGGAAAATTCTGTTCCGAATCACCCCTTTCACGCGAGGGTTTTTTTGCAAAAAATCCGCGTATTTTGGACGTTTTAAACCCCCTCCTAGGGCCTCAGAGGGGAAAGGGGTATCCCCCCTGCGGGTTAAGCCCCTTTCAAAAGGGCTTTTTGGCCGGGAAGACCCCCGGGAAGCCCCTTTTTTAGGGTCCGGCCGGTGCCTGGCCCGGCGGATTATAGGACAGGGGTATCCTCGCGAACATGTCCACGGGCTTGCCGTGCTGGGTAGGCGGGCTGAACTGCCAGCGCGCCACCGCGGTGGCCGCGGCCCAGCCAAAGGCGGGGTCCGAGGCGGAGGTGACCCTGGGGAGCTGGGCATGGCCGGCGTGGTCGATCACGAACTCCACGACGGCGTCCGCGCGCGCGTTTGAGGCCTCGAGGGCCGGGGGCACGATGGGGGAGGGCAGGAAGCGGCCCTTGGGCACCGAGTCCAGCAGGTGGGAGTCCTTGATGATGGGGCAGGGATCCTTTTTCAGGGACTTTAGCAGGCGCTCCGCGGACTCGTTGAGCGGGAAGTCGTCCTCGTTCCTGGAGAACACCTGCTCCTTTCGAAGCAGCGCCCAGCAGGGCTTGCCGTCCTTCTTTGCGGGCTCGAAGGACCATGCCTCGATCATGGCGACGGTTGCCGCCGCGAATTCCGGCTGGCTCGCGCTCAGGACCTTGACCACGCGGGCCCGTCCCCGCGGGTCGATCGTGAAGGTCACCTCGGCCTTCCCCTTCACCTTCTTCTCGAGGAGCTCGAAGGGGTACACCGGCGCGCTCGTGACCTGCGGCACGGGGGCCTCGTCGTACTGGAACTGCGGCGGGAAGGTCTTGGATCCCCTTTCCGGCAGGCGCCACATGGAGTAGCCGTTTGACCCGTCGGGCATGTGCTCGAGCTGGAATATGATCGGCACCCGCATCCGCGTGTACACCACGTGCCCGTCGTGGATGCCCGGCTTGAACTTCCACTTGAGGAGCGCCTCGACGGCGGGCGCCTCGAAGTCGGGGTGCGACGACTTGATCACCTCCGGGCTGCTGACCGAGCCGTCGGGCATGACGATGAACTCGAGCAGCACCTCGCCGCGCTTGCCCTCGAGCCTGAGCGAGAAGGGGTATTCCGGGCGCTCCTGGTAGGTGGCCACGGGCTCGCGGTCGGCCTCGGCAAGGGCTGCTGAGGGGAACGCGCACGCGTTCGAAAAAACAAGGGCCAGGAGGAATCGGGTATTCTTGTTCATGGTGTGGGGGCGCCCGGGGGCCTGATGCTTGTTCCGTGTTAGGCCACGGCCGTCGCCCGATCAACGCTTTCCACACCCGTTCGCCGCGCAAGGGATCCATTCTGTTCCTGTCCGGGGACTCGGGTCGATTCTTGGGTGGTTCCAAGGCCCAAAATCAGCGCTGGAAACCCCGTTCGTTTGGTTGCGGTGCACCGAAGCCACGGCATGACGCAGACCCGCGCCGCCTGTCCCGACGGCTTATTCCCGTGGGGACAGACACTTAAAGCTGCACAAGTTGGGTGGCATCCTCCGTGCAAGGAAAGCTGGCCCCTGGAATCCCCCCCTCCTGCCTCTCCCATGCACCTTTTCAAACAATCCATCCGCACGGGTGTCCTCGCCTCCTTACTGCTGGTGGCCGGCGCATCCGCAGCATCCGCCTCGGGTGTCCGCGACGAGAAACCCGTCACAATGGATCCCCTTGTCGTCAAGGAGGCCAAGACCCACACGCTCTTCATGGGCGCGGACATCGCGCTGAACCTCGACAAGGACCTCTATCCGGTCAGGGACGTGATCGGTTCCTCCTGGGTCATCGAGATCAACCGGGAACCGAGGATCGTCTCTGCCAAGTCCGCCCCGACCAACCTGAAGATCACGCCGACCCTCAAGCTGACGGAGGTGTCCGTGAGCATATCGGGCTTCAAGCGGGAGGCGGCCTATTCCTATGACAACGATCCGAGCGTGCGGCTGACGAAGAGCCTCAGCAACTCGTCCACCATGAGCACGGACCTTCTGGACATCGCTCGCGACGCCCAGGCAAGGGTGGACACGATGAACAACGCCGCCTTGGCCGGAGCCGCGGTCCTGGCGGGTTCCGACGACCAGTTCTCGTTCAACGCGGAGTTCTACGCGGCCCAGAAGAGGTATGCGGAGCTTCATCAGACGAAAACGGGCTACCGGGGCACGCCTATCCCCTCGGACGTCGTTGGCGGCCGCCCCGAGAACCAGAATCTGGGCATCGTGCCCATGAACGTCGCCCACGCCTCCAACGTCGCGTCGTCGGCGATCGACCAGACGCTGGGGGGCAACGAGGCCGTCGGGCGCCTCCTGACCCGGGGATTCGACGCCATGGAGGTCGACTTCCAGATATCCTCCACGAAGCCGCTGCACAACCCCTACATCGTCACGATGACGCGCTTCCACACGGTCGGCAGCAAGCCCGGCACCGTCCAGAACCTGGTCTACGCCCTGGCGCTCAACCCCATCGACTCAAAGTTCTCCCGCGTCCACTTCACCGAGGACGGGTTTCCCTTCAACTACGAGCTGGTCGACTTCCAGCTGCACATCTACGACCGGGGAATCGAGGTCGCGACCAACATGGCGGCCGACCGCGTCGAGCTCACCCGCGACGAGGCCTTTGAGTATGTCAAAAGTGAATACATAGGCGCCCACAGGCGGGCGACGCTGCCCGCGGTCCCCGTCATGGGCAGCCTCCCGGCCGACCTGCCGGTGAAGCTCAACTCCGGCAAGTACGAGCAGCCCTTCTTCGTGCGCGTGTCGAAGGAGGGCATAGGGCGTGGCGCCTTCGCGGACGAGGGCTGCAGCAGGCCGATCGACGATCCCTACCTGGCCTCGGTCGTTGAGCGCATACGCTTCAAGCCCGCTTTGGCCGAGGGCAAGCCTGTGGACGGGGTGACGGTCGTCAACCTGGCCAAGCTCACGATCTAGGGCCGAGGGGCGCCCGGCCCGGGACAAATCTTAAGGATGGGATTGACCGGACTTTTCGGCGGAGCACAGTGGAGGGTCCATGCCGAGCCCGACGATCGAACAGCTGCTCATCCTGCAGGATCGCGACACGAAGCGGCTCGGGATCGAGGCCCAGCTGAAGGCCGTCCCGAGGGAAATCGCCGCCGTCGAGCAGAGGATCGCCTCCGAGAAGGCCGCGATCGACGCCGCGAAGGCCGAGCTCCACGGCTTCGAGTCCAAGAAGAAGATCCTGGAGACCGAGATCGGTTCCGCCGAGACACAGCGCGGCAAGTACCAGACCCAGCAGCTCTCCGTTAAGAAGAACGACGAGTACCAGGCCCTGGGCCACCAGATCGCGGACGTGGGCCGCCAGATCGGCGAGCTGGAGGGCAAGGAGCTCGAGGCGATGTACGCCATCGACGAGGCGAAGAAGCGCTTCGTGGCGGCCGAGGCCATGCTCAAGCAGAACATCGCGGGCCACGAGGCCCGGATAAAGGACATGAAGGAGCGCGACACCAGCCTCTCTGCGGAGCACAAGGCGGCCGTCGAGGCCGTTGCCGAGGTCAGGGCCGCCGTGCCGGCCTCCGCGCAGGAGGCCTACGACAAGGCCGCGAAGCGCCGCATGCCGGCCGTCGTCCCCATCCGGGGCGGCAAGTGCGGCGGCTGCCACCTGAAGGTTTCCAGCGAGGTTGAGTCAGCCGCGCGCGGCAAGACCGACGAGGAGTTCGCGCACTGCGACCAGTGCGGGCAGATCGTCTACTGGGAATCGTAAGAAGCTTGCCCGCCGTACCTTGGGCCGGCACGATCTTCCCCTCAGCTCTGGGGCCTGGTCGTCGCTCCAAGTTCTTTGATCCCAAGGCGCGGGTAACGCCGAGCCCGATAGAAGTTTGGAGAGGAAAGTCCGGACACCACAGGGCAGGATGCTGCACGAGCCTCATCGCAAGTGCAGGCGGCGCGGTTCAAGCCGCGTCGACGGACAGTGTCACAGAGAATATACCGCCGGGAACCCGCAAGGGCGCCCGGTAAGGGTGAAAAGGTGGGGTAAGAGCCCACCGCGTTCCGCCGCGAGGCGGGCGGCATGAAAAACCCCTTCCGGTGCAAGACAAAATAGGAGACTGGGCGGCCCGTCCCATAGTCTCGGGTATGTCGCATCCGACTGCGTGACGCACGGCGAAAGCCGGACGGCGACAGTCGGGCGCCCCCGCAAGGGGGCGAGAGAAATGACGGCTGAAGCGCCGCAAGGCGTGGAACAGAATCCGGCTTACCGGCCCCAGAGCTGATAATTTTAACGAAGGACCGAGCGGGGGATCCGCCGGTCCCGACGGGCCTGCCGCTGAGCAGGGCCTCAGTGAGCTGCGGCCGGTCCCGCGACCTGGGCCTGGGGCTCTTTGCGCAGGCGGCGCAGCACGATCAGGCGGCTGTCCGCAGTCAGGAAGCCCGTGCCCGGCAAGCCCGCGAATTTTTCCCAGTAGGGGCCGGTGTCATATTCCCAGGCCACGGCGTAGCTCGAGCGGACCGCGGGCACCTGTCGGATGGCGTCGAGGTCGCCCGGGCGCACGACAAGCCAGTCCGGCTTCAGTATATCGATGCAACCGTAGAAACCCTGGCCGCTGCGCCTGCGCGCCTCCACCACCGAAGGGGACACGAGCCCGGGGTAGTCGAGGATGTGGGCGGCACTGTAGTAGCCGATGTACCCGATCGGCTCGAGGAAGACGGTCTGCCCCTTTTGCATGTGGTCATGCAGCCACAGGCCGACATGGCGCCGGGTGCCGTTCTCGACCATCGTCTGGCGCAGCTTCAGCTGGAAACAGGAGAACAGCATCTGGTAGCCGAGGCACACCGTGATCGTCGCCAGGACGGCGAGCGCCGCGGGCCGCCACCGGGCTGAGTCGAGCTGGGCCGCGACCACGCGCGAGACGACGATCGAACCCGAGACGCAGCAGGGAATGTAGTACCAGGGGAAAATGAGGCCCGAGACGCCGACGCATCCCAGGTAGAGCGCCGATCCAAAATAGAAGAAGGAGGCGATCCGGGCGAGGCGGTCGCGTATGGGAAGCAGCCAGTAAAGGGAGCACAGGACCCCCAGGATGTGCCCGAAGAGCGCCACCCAGTCCGGCCAGCCCCCGGAGCCGCTATAGATCGGCTGGAAGGCATCGCCCACGGCCTCGGGAAGAACGTGGATGAAGAAAACCAGCTTCGGCATCAGCCCGGGAATGCCGCCGAACATGTTGATCTTGGCGGTGATCGTGTGCGGCATCGGAGAGCCGTAGTACCAGGTCGTCCAGGCAAACCACGGCAGGTAGATCGCGGCGGCGAGGGCCGCCGCCTTGGCCATCCTTGCCAAGAGGTCGCGGCGGGACTCGCCCCAGAAGAGAAGGGCGCCGAAGGCCAGGAGCGCAATCTGGATGGGACTGTCGGGACGCGTCCAGAGAAGCCCCCCGGCGGCCAGCCCGAGCGCCTTCCAGCCGGAGTCGGGCCGCAGCAGCGCGGCAAAGGCCATCAGGAGGAAGCCGGCCCAAAGGCCCGCCTCCTGGCCGTTGATGGCATTCATGACGACCTTCACGTTGAGGATGAGGCCGACGGTCAGGATGAAAACCTCGGCGCGCGCCCGCTTGGGCGGCGTGCCGCCGAGCATCCTGGCATAGGCCACGATTCCCAGTCCCATGACGCAGAGCGAGGTGAGGGCGAAGGCCCACAGGGCTCGGAAATACTCCGGGCCGCCGAGGATGGCCTTGAAAAGCGCCGGCAGCACCCCGTCTAGCGGCGACGTGAAGCCGAACACCCGCTCGCCCGGCTCGTACACGAGGCCGTTCCCCTTCACGAGGTTCTCACTGAAGCGGAAGGTGATCAGGAAGTCCTCCCAGACGTGGCCCGTGTAGAGCTTCACCAGGAGGCCGAAGGCCACGACAACGGCCGCCAGCGTGAGGGCGGTCGCCCGCGGCCAAGGCGCGATCACTCCTTGGCGGAAGGGGGAATCCTCCCGGTTGCTGCTTGCCGGATTGGCCACTTGGAAATGATTGCGGGCCGCCTCCGGCAGGCAAGGGGATTGGTTCGCCCGCCGGTCGCCTCAGGGGTCCCGCCGCCGTTTCCACAGTTGTGGGTCTGTTTGAATGTTCGATCTGCTCGTCGGGGGAGCCGGCCAGGGCTCAACTGGCGGCCTGCGAAGCCGTGTCCGCAAGCAGTCCGGGGCCGGCGGGAGAATTTCAGGGTGTAGCCTTCCAACCGGTGGGAAGTCAGGTCCGGATCCCGAGGCCTGCCCCCGAGACGGAGCTTGCGGGCATTTTGGCTCGATCGGTGCTAGCCCTACGATCACTCTTTTCGAAGTCCATGCCGGATCTCCCGACCGCCAACGCTCTATCACCGCCCATCTTCCTGAGCTACGCGTCGGAGGACGCCGCCGCGGCCCGCCGGATCGCCGAGGCCCTTGGCCGAGCTGGACTCGTCGTATGGTTCGACCAAAGCGAGCTCCGGGGCGGGGACGCCTGGGACCAGCGGATCCGCCGGCAAATCAAGGAGTGCGCGCTGTTCATGCCGGTGATCTCGGTCCACACCCAAGCCCGGGCAGAGGGCTATTTCCGGCTGGAATGGCACTTGGCCGAGCAGCGCAGCTACCTGATGGCCCATAGCAAGGTGTTCATCGTGCCGGTGGTTGTCGACGAGACGCCGGACGCCAATGCCCTGGTTCCCGACCGCTTCCGCGAGCGCCAGTGGACGCGGCTGCCCGAAGGACAGGTCCCGTTCGACTTTGCCCCGCGCATCGCCCAGCTCCTAGGCGCCGCCAGCCCCGCGCCGAGGCCGGTGCAACCGGAGACCCGGGTCGCCGCGGCAACGACGGCGAGCGAGCGTTCGGTCGCCGTCCTGGCCTTCGCCAACCTCAGCAATGACCAGGAGAACGAGTACTTTTCCGAGGGCGTCAGCGACGAGCTCCTCACGGTGCTCCAGAACATCCCCGGCTTGCGGGTCGCGGCTCGGACCTCCGCCTTCTCCTTCAAGGGGAAGCACGCCCCGGTCCGGGAGATCGGCGCCCAGCTCGATGTCGCCCACCTGGTGGAGGGTGGCGTCCAGAAATTGGGCAACCGGGTGAAAGTCGCCGCGCGCCTCACGACCGTGGCCACAGGCGTCGTGAAGTGGTCCCGCAACTACACCCGCGAGATCAAGGACGCGTTTGCCCTCCAGGAGGAGCTGGCCCTGGCGATTGTCAGCGAACTCCGGGGACAGTTGGCGGGCGATGAGGTGGCCCTGGTCCAGCAGGCCAACCGCGGGGGCACCCGCGAGCCCGAGGCCTACGAGAGCTACCTGCTGGGCAAGCACCTCTATGAGCAGTCGTCGGAGGCGTCAGTCACCCAGGCGGCCATTCACCTGCGCCGGGCGACGGAACTTGATCCGGAATTCGCCCTGGCCTGGATATACTTTGCCAACGTCCAAGTTTGGCGCTGCAGCTACCTCGGCTCCCTGACCCGGGAGGAATTTGAGACCGCGCTGGCCGACGCCCGCCGGGCCGTGGAGCGGGGACTTAGCCTGGAGCCCGACCTCGGCGCAGGCTTGGCCGTCCGGGGCGCCATCCAGCTCGTGTTCGACTTCGACCCGAAGGCGGCGTTCGCGACTTTGCGGCGGGCCGAGCAGATCGCGCCGAACGATCCGGCAGTGCTGCAACTCTCCAGCCAGCTGATGTGGATGGCCCGAACGGCGCCCGAGGCGGTGCAGCTGGGCCGCCGGATCGTCGCGAGGGATCCGATCAATGCCCGGCCGCATTTTGTGCTGTCCTGGGCCCTCGCCGATTGCGGCCTTTTTGACGAGGCCCGAATGGAAGCTGCTCGCTTCCAGGACTTGAACCCGACCGCAATCATGGCCGCTGTGGCTGTAACTTATATTTTGGCGATGGAAGGCCGGTATGCGGAGGCCGAACAGGCGCTGTGGCCGTCGCCCGCGCGCTGGCCCGAGTTGTGGATGCGCAGCATTGTTTGCCACGGCCTGGGCCAGACGGCGGAGTCCGACAACGCCCTGGATGAACTGACCAAGCGCTTTGGTGCCGCGGGCGCCATGCAGATCGCCGAGGCCCACGCGTTCAGGGGAGAATCAGACCTCGCCTTCCAATGGATGGAAAAGGCGCGCCAACAGCGCGATCCAGGCCTCATACTGAATTCCCGCTCCTTTTTCTTACGGAAGATCTACGGCGACCCCCGCTGGGTCGCGTTTTGGCGGGAACTGGGGATCGAGGCGGCCGGATAGGTTTTGAGCCTGCTCAGGAGTCATTCCGATCGGGTGCAGCCACCTGTCCACCGGCCCGGCCGCGGGGTCACATGCCCGGCGCGACCCATACTGCGCTCGGCCCGAAGACGGAGCCGAAGCCGCTAGGTGCGATCGCCTGAGTTCTTCTCCTCGTCTGGGGCCGTTGCCACCATTCGCGAATCCGGCTTCAAACTGACCCACTACCGTTTCCACAATGCTGTTGACTCGGCCCCCCCGGTTTGAGTCATTGGACGGCTCCGAATTTCACAAGACCATGGCCAATACCAAATCCGCTATCAAGGCTGCCCGCAAGGCCGTGCGCCTGACCCTTCGCAACAAGGCCACCAAGACCCGCCTGAAGACCCTTCACAAGGCGTTTGACGCCGCCGTGAAGAAGAACGACGCCGCCTCCTCCAAGGCCACCGGCCAGGCCTACCTGTCCGCCATGGACCGGGCCGTGAAGTCCGGCGTCGTTCACAAGAACGCCGTCGCGCGCGCGAAGTCGCACGCGTCGAAGTACGTGCTCGCGAAGTGACCTCAATTTTGGGATGGCTGCGTGCCGTCCCAAGTTGAAGACACATCCTGGCGCAGAACTAGTTCTATCGCGCTTCGCCGAAGGCGAATGGCGCGGGATCGTGCGCCCCTGGCTTGAGGCCGGGAAAAACACGCTCTGCAGGTCGCTCGTGGTCGTGCCGACCCGCGGCCACGCGCAGTCGCTGAAGCAGCGATGCGTCGAGGAGAAGGTCGCGTTGCTGGGCGTCGAGTTCCTGACTCCGTCCCTGGCGCGCAAGAAGCGCGGCTCGCTTCCCGGAATCGGCAAGAATCTCCAGCTCCTCGTCCTGCGCGACCGAATCGAGTCGAGGCTGGCTCTCCTGGCGCCGGATGACCCGGCCCGCGGGACATGGATGAGCCTGGAGAGCGACCTTGAGGCCGCGCATGCGGACTTTGAGGAGCTGCTGCGCGCGGGATTCAATGCGTCTGTCTTCTCCAGGCCCGAGCTTTCGGCCGTGTTTGGCGAACTCGAGGATTGGGTGAAGGCCCACGACTACGTGCTCGGCCCCGCCCAGGACCGCCTTGAGGCGACAACCGCGCCTGACGCCGAGGCGCCGATCGCCGACAGGCTCCTCATCCTCGCCGGGGGCGCAGAGGGCTGGCCCGACTTCTTCGGCCTGGTCGCCGTGGCCCGGCGCTGCGCGTCGGTGAAGGTCGCCGTGTCGGTTCCCGAGTTCGAGGGCCGCTCCGAGGCGGGCGAGACCTGGGTTTCCCAGTGGGAGAAGGCGCTCGGCGCCGAGAAGCAGGGCCCCGACGCCGGGGAGCCCCACGCCTCCTGTCTGGGCGTCGCCGAGCTTTGGGGCGGGGAGGGCGGCTCGGGCGAAAAGGCCGATGTCCTCCTTGGCGCCACCAAGGCCGACGAGACGGAGTGCGTCGCCCTCGAGATCGCGCGGCTCCTTGCCGCGGGTTCGACCCGCGTCGCCGTCGTCTTCAACGGGGCCGGCCCCGCCCATTCGCGGCTCGTGCGGCTCCTCGCTCGAAGGTCGATCGAGTTCACGGACCTGGTCGGCGTGCCGGGGACGCCGACCGCCGAGATCCGCATGCAGAGGGCGATCGCCGACTTCTACGGTCGGGGCTGCCGCATGGAGGAGCTCCTCCTCCTCTGGCCTCTCCTTCACGAGCAGAGCCGCGCGAACCTGAAGCTCGGCGAGGCGCGAAGCGTGTGCGAGTGGCTCTTCGACGAAGTGCAGTCGCACTCGCTGGAGGAGCATGTCGGCCTCCTGGAGGCGTCGAAGGACGAGAAGCGCCGAGAGGTGGCGCGCGTCGCGCGGCTGCTGCTGCCCGGCTGGCCCGAAAGGCTGACGCCCGAGGACGCCCTGGGCCGCTTTGACGCGGTGCGCTCGAAGCTCGGCCTGGACGAGCCCCCGGGCTGGCCCGCCCTGCGCGAGTTCGCGAGGCGCTCGCCCGAACCGATGTCCGCCAAGGCCCTCCTGGAGGCGATCCGATCCTTCCTTCCCGAGCAGGGGCCGTCCGCACTGTCGGCGGCGAAGGGCCAGTTCACGCGAGTGACAATCACGACACCGAGGCGCGCCTCGGGCCTCGCCTGGTCCGACTGCATCTTTGCGGAGTCCAACCTCGGCGTGTGGCCCGTCAGGCGCGAGTCCAGCTGCTGGCTGAGCGACGAGACGAGGACCGAGCTCGGCTCAAAGGACAGGATCGTGGCGCTTCGGCTGCCGACCGGCGACGAGCGCTCCTCCCTTGAGCGCGCTCTCTATTGCTCCATTGCGCGGGACACGCGCGGGCGCGTCGTCTTCAGCGCATCCCTGTCCGACGAGGAGGATCCCGAGCTCAAGCTCGTGCCGAACCCGTGGCTCGAGCGCGTCCTCTGGAGCAAGGGGCTCCTGACGGAGAAGGGCGGCTCGGGCGCCTTCGGGGGCGTGCCCTCGTTCTCCGCCGCGGGCGAGGTCCCGGTACCCGACGCGGCCGTCAGCGCGTGGCACGAGATATGGAGGCGGCGCCGCGACCCCTCGGCGCCCTTCGACGAGTTCTTCCTCTCCGACCCCTCCGGCGCGTTCGCGCCGACCCGGCTCTCCGCGAGCCAGATACAGTCCGGCATCGAGGACCCGGCATCGCTGTGGTTCGCCTCGGTGCTCGGCGTGCGCCGCGTCGGCTGGCAGCCGTTCGCGAGGGCGAGGGGGAAGGCGGTCGGCGTCGCGGTCCACCGGGCCCTCGCGGTGGCCGTGGGCGGCGCCTCAGCGGACGGCGCATTCTCACCCATGCCGGCTCGGGAGCAGGTCGCGGAGCGGATGGCGTTGGAGCTCGCCCACCAGCGCGAGCGCCGGCCGAAAGACCGCTACTGGGAGTCGTTCCACATGGACGTCGAGCGCGCCGCGGCGCGCCTCCTCGGCTGGATATTCGCGCTTCCCACCATGCCGCTCGGCGCAGCGGAGGTCAGGCTGCCCGAGGGCGCGACGGTGCCGGTCGGCAAGGGGCGCAGGATCGGCGTCATCGGCAAGATGGACCTCGTCCTCAGCACGCTGCCCCGCTGGTCGGGGGCCCGGATGGAGGTCGTCGACTACAAGACGGGAGGAGACTCCGCGCTGTCCGCGAAGAGCATGGCGTCGCGCGGGGCGTCGCTGCAGCTCGGCGTCTACCTCGAGGCCGCTCGCTCGCTCGGAGCCACGGGCAGCGTCTGGATGCTCAAGCCGGAGGATCGGCCGAAGAACCTCCCCATGGACGCCATGGAGGCCGCGTGCGCGAAGCTGGTCGTCATCGGCGACCACGTCGCCACGGGGATCTACGGAGCGCTGACGGTCGACCGGACGGACTATTCCCACGGCTTCGAGTGGCCGCTCGCCTGCGCGGCGATCCCGGAGGGCGTCCTGCGATCGAAGTTCGCGGCGACGTTCGGCGCGGACGAGCCGCAGGACCTGGGGGACGACGATGAGTAGCCAGCCGAGGGACCAGGCGGCGAGGGACCGCTTCACCGGCGAGTGGGGCGTCAACCTGGCCGTCGTCGCGAACGCGGGCTCCGGCAAGACGACCGCGATCTCCAAGCGCCTGGCCGCGGTCGCGCTCTCGCCGGACGGGGCGAAGGTGCTCAAGCGCACGACCGTCGTCACCTACACGAAGAAGGCGGCCGCGCAGATAGAGCAGAGCGCCAGGGCGGAGCTCCTCAGGCGCATGGCCGGCGGGGCCGCGGGAGGGGCGGGGGCCCTGGCTGCGATGGACCGCGTCTTCTTCGGGACGATCCACAGCTTCTGCCTGCTTCTCGCCCGCAGGCACGGATCCACGCTCGGTATCCATCTTAACCCTACGGTCATCGACGGGGACGACGACTCGACCTGGCAGGAGTTCCTGGAGGGCGACACGATGACCTTCGCCTCCCTCGGCAAGGCGCGGGTCGGCGCGTTCCTGAGGCACGCGACGCTCGACGACATGTTCGAGCTGGCGAAGGGCCTGGACCACGCGACGGCGACCCGCCTCGCAGCGGTCCCCCCGGCTGGGATGCCGCCGCCGCCGGCGCAGGCGGCGCTGGACGACATCCTGGGCGCCACGTCCCTGCGGCGCGGCCCGGCGGCCGAGGCCCTGCAGCGAAACAAGGACGCTGCGGCCGCATGGACGGCGCAGTTCGCTACCGGTTCGGGCCGCCTCCCGTTCGCGGACCCCGAAGGCAAAGCCTCGGGCATCGTCGACCTCTACAGGCGCCTCTATGCGCCGCTCAAGGCTTGGATGGCGGCGGCCGGGGGCGCCCTGGCGGCCGAACTCTCGCTGCGCTACCGCGACTGGCGCAAGGAGCGCGGGATCCAGACCTACGCCGACCAGATCGAGACCGCCCTCTCCGTCCTCGGCAGCCCCGTGCTCCTGGAGCACATCCGCGCAGAGGGCTGGAGGGTGATCCTGGACGAGGCGCAGGACACGGACCGGGAGCAGTTCGCCGTGCTGGTCGAGATTACCCGCGAGCCGGGATCCCCGAGGGGAACGTGGCCGCATGGCGGCGGCGCGGCGCCGCGGCCGGGCCACTTCTGCATGGTGGGCGACCCGCAGCAGGGGATCTACTCGGAGCGGGCTGACATCGCGAACTTCCGCAGGCACGTCGAGGCGTTCGAGCGCGGAGACGGGGGCGAGAAGCTGACGTTCGACGTCACCTTCCGATCGCCGGGGCGCGTCGTCCGCCTCCTCAACGAGACGCTCCCCGAGGCCTTCGGCCCGGAGCGTTTCTTCAATCTCGGGCTGCCGCCGGCGGACGGAGCGCCCGCCCCCTTCCTGCAGGTCGGCTACGAGCCGCTGGTCACGGGCCCCGTCAATCCCGAGGGCGCGGCGCTGCGCCTTCCGATCGAGCCCACGGTCGTCACGGGCAGGAAGGACGTGGCGGACAAGAAGCTCGCGGGCGAGGCGCGCCAGGTCGCGCGCCTCCTCGTTGGCTCCGGACCCGGCGCCGTGGGCGCCTCGTGCCTCGGCGACATCTGCATCCTGGCCCCGCGGACGGAATGGCTCATGATCGTGCGGGAGGCCATGGAGGAGGAGGGCCTGAAGACCGCGCTCCAGATCCGCCGAAACCGCAACGGCGACAACCCGGCCTACGCGTGGCTCTGCGGGCTTTTGGCGGTCGCCTGCGACCCGGACAACACGTTCGAGTGGGTGGGCATCCTCCGGGAGGTGTTCGCGGTCAGCGACGCCGTCATCGCCTCCTCGGTGCGCGGCCCCCTTGGGTTTCGCTGGGACGAGCCGGACGACCAGCCGGCCCCGGTGGCGGACGCCCTTCGCCTCATGCGGTCCTTCGTCGAGCGCGTGGATCTCGACGGCGAGGAACTCCTCTCCTACGCGAGCGACATCGTCTCGGCCTGCCGCCTCTCCGAGAAGGCCGCTCTTCTGGATCCGGAGGGTGGCCTCGAAGACGAGCTGTCGCGGCTGCTGGCGAGGGCTGCCGAGATCGGAGCCCAGGGCGGAGGCCCCCGCGAGTGGCTCAGGGACCTTCTGGCCTCGGTCGGCGCCTTCAGGGCGGCGGGGCGTCCGTCGCCGGACTCGGTCAATCTGATCACGTGCCATTCCTCCAAAGGGCTGGAGTGGCCGGTCGTGATCCCCATGGGGCTGTGGCGGGAGATTAAGGTCAAAGCGCCGGCCGGCATGCGGCTGGTCGCCGTGGCGCCGGGCGTGTCCCGCGTCGTCTTCGACAATGACGGGGTGGGGGGCGACACGAACGAGTCCCTGAGGAGGGCGAGGCTAAGGACCGACGCCCGCCTTCTCTATGTGACCCTGACCCGATCGAGGACGGCCCTCGTCGTCCCGTGGGCGGACGAGGCGCCCGAGAAGAACAGCTTTGCCGAACTCTGGGGCCTGGATCCGAACCAGCTGGACCCGCTCATTGCTGACTTGGCGCGTGTCCCCCCAGGACCGGCCCCGGCCGACGTCGAAGCCGCAGCCGAACCTGTTCCGCCGACGCCGGCCGTCCCGCCGGCCCCTTTCCCGAGGCGCGTCCTCCCCCACGAGCTCGCCAAGTCTCCCGACGCCGCACGCGCGGCGCTCCACGAGGCCTCAACCGAGCTGCCGGTGCCGCTCCGGGACTCGGCCGACCCGCTGGAATACGGCATCTGGTGGCACGAGACCCTCGAATTCCTGCCCTGGGCCGGCGATCCCGCGGCCCTCAAGGCCCACGGGGAGGCCTCGCTCGCCAGGGCCTCCCAGCAGGGCTTCGCCAAGCGCGGCGCCGAGGACTGGGCGCGCCTGATTTCAAGTCAGGTGTTCCTGCAGCTGAAGGACCCCAGGTGGTCGCGGATGGCCGAGGCCGGAATCTTTGCGCCGCTGCCGCCGGGCCAGTGGATCGACGGCGTCATCGACCTGGTCCTCCATGACAGCGCGGCCCGGGAGGTCTGGATCGTGGACTGGAAGACCAACCGCCGGCGCCTCTCGGAAGCCGACCCGGCGCTCCTGGCCAGGCTGGCCCTTGACTATCAGAGCCAGCTCAGGGCTTACGGCGCCTGCGCGTCCGGGTTTTTCGAGGGGTGCTCCGTCCGCCTCTGGGTCTACTCGACCGAGGCGGGGCTCCTAGGGGAGATTCCGGCGTCCCCGTAGGCCCCGCCGGGACGGGGAAGTTTGCTCTCGACACCCCGAGTGCGAAATTGCACGTTCTTCCGACTTACACCCATGGGAAATCTCAAGAAGAAGCGCCGCCTCAAGATGAACAAACACAAGCGCAGGAAGCGCTTGAAGTCGAATCGCCACAAGAAGCGCACGTGGCAGAAGTAAGCCCAACCCGCCGCATATCACGGCGGGTTTTTTATTTGAAATAAGGGTAAATACTTAGTGGCAGGCCATTAATGGCGGTTTCGCCTTGTAAATCTTCCGCTTATACGCTGTGATCAGCGTCCATTCTGCGGGTTTCAGCCCCCTTGATTTGGGGTAAGGACCTCCCGGGATTCCACCTTCACAACCACGCCCCATGCTTTTCTCCAAGAAGACAAAGGGATATTTCGTCGAGATGAACGAGAGTTCGGTGCTATTCGCCCGGACGACCTCGTTGTCTACGCCGATGGAGATTGAGGAGCTGCGGGAATGCGCCATTGGGGACCAATCTGGTATCTCCGAAGCACTTAAGGTGTTGCAGCCCAAGAGGCCCCCGAGCGGCTACCTCCACGCAGTCGTGGGCGTCTACCCCCCAAAAAGGCTGGTGCGAAAGCACACCCTGGAGCTGAAGAAGATGAAGGAGCCCGGCTACATGGCCGACATCTTCACCACCCAGCTGCGCATCGAGCAGGACAAGTTCACGGTGGCCATGATCAACGCCACGGACGGGGCCGACTACGACCTCGCGAAGGCCTCCCAGAAGGAAGTCATCTTCTGCGGCGCCTCCAACGAGGAGATCAACAGCACGCAGGAGAACCTGCTGAACACCGGCATCTTCCCGGAGCGCCTGGAGCTCGGCACCATCGCCACGCTCGGCGCCCTGGTCGACTTCCTCAACTATGAGAAGTCCAAGAGCCCGACCCTGGTGCTGGACATCGGTAACGACACCACCCACAGCTTCATAGTATCGGCGGCGGGGGTCGAGGCCTCGCGCCCCATCCCCCAGGGCCTCGAGGCCATGGTGCCCGTCGTCCAGAAGGAGCTTGGCCTCAAGGACGAGGAGTCCGCGAGGAAGCTCTTCCGCTCCAACACCTTCGACTTTACCGGCATGGGCCCGCTGCTGATCAAGCGCCTCCTGAAGGAGCTGCAGTCCTCCATCGGCTTCTACGAGGTCCAGACCGGCCAGTCCGTCGGCCAGGTGGTGTGCGTGCAGCTCTCCCCGAAGCTCGCGTGGCTCGAGGGCGCCCTGGCCTCCTCGCTCGGCATCTCCACCTTCAAGTTCGATCCGGTCCCGTGGCTCAAGTACCGCAATGTCGAGGTGCCGGATGCCTTCGCCAAGACGGCGTCGGACCCGCGTTGGTTCGGCCTCATGAGCCTGATGGTCCACTACAACTCGCAAAATGGCGCTGCCACTGAAGAAAAAAAGTGACGCCGCCGCGGTGATGGTGCCCCCGTGGCACCCGAACCTGCGAATTGTCGAGACCCTGCCTGACACGAAGGTTGTCAGGACGGCGTTCTTCGTGAACGGCGCGGCCATGCTGCTCGCCTTCGTCCTGCTGCTCCTCCTCGGTGTGCAGGAGTGGAAGCTCCACGAGGTCAACAAGCAGATTGGGGACTGGCAGAAGCAGATCGACCGCGACACGAAGCAGAGCGACGAGGCCAAGGCCCTCTACGCCGACTTCCAGAGCGAGGAGGCGAAGACGACCGAGGTGGCCGACTTCGTCGCCTCCAAGCCCAAGCTCTCGAGCATCGTCCTTCGCCTCGGACTCATCACCCCGAAGAAGATCGCCTTCGACAACCTCGATTTCAGGGAGAACGGCTTCAACATCCGGGCGACCATCAAAGGCGCGCCCGACCCGGCGACGACCGACGCCTCCAACTATCTCAAGCAGCTGCGCACCGACAAGGTGCTCGGGCCCATGTTCCACGAGGTCGACCTCCTCACGCTCGTGAAGAACCAGTCGAGCGGGCGCATGGTGATGGAGATCTTCTGCATGTATAAGAAGGGGGCGAAGAAGTAGCCATGACGAACGAAGAACTCATGCTCTTCCTCAAGAAGAACGTCATCTCGGTCTCGTGCGTCATCGCGAGCATCCTGATCGGCGTCGCGCTCTACGCCAGGAGCGACCAGCTTCCCGACGCCGAGAAGATCCTCGCCGACAAAGCGCAGCAGGGCGAGCTCCTCGCCGCCAACATCGAGGACTCCGCGCAGCTCAAGGAGCAGCACGCCGCCCTCGTCAGCGCCAACTCCGTCATCGCCGACCGCATGATCCGCGTCGGGCAGCTGGCCGAGAACCTCCAGTACTTCTACCGCCTCGAGAGCGAGACGGGCACGAAGCTGACGGACCCGCGCCAGAACGCCTGGGTGCCGCCGGCCAAGAACGCCGCGAAGACGAACTTCACGCTCGTGAACTTCAACCTCGGGGCGCAGGGGGACTACACGCAGGTCCTCGATCTCCTGCGCAAGCTTGAGGACGGAGAGCACTTTTGCCGCGTCAACACGCTGACCATGAAGCCCGTCTCCGTCATCCGCGGCGGCCCCGTCACGATCTCGGTCACCTTCGACCTCCTCGCACTGGAATGAGCCGCTCGATCCTAAGCCGACTCTTCATCCTCTGCGCCGTGCTGGCAGCCGCCGCGCCGTCAGCCTTCGCGCGCGTCGACTCCGAGGTCTCGACGCCTGACAAGCGCAAGCTCGCCGTCGACAAGGCCGTCGTTGAGGCGCGCCAGGTGAAGCCGCCGGTCCTGCCGAAGACGCTGAACGTCCCGTTCTCGCCGCCGAATTTCGACCTCTCCGACGCCGAGGAGGCCGCCGCGGCCGCCGCCGCCGCCAGGCTCGCGAATCCGAACAGCCCGCAGTCGCTCCAGCTCTCCGACCACGACCTCCTTGTGGAGATCGTCGCGAAGGTCAGGCCGTCCGGCACGATCTACGTCGGTGGCAGGCCCTACCTCATGTTTGGTAGTAAATTCGTGAAAACGGGCTCCCACTTCACTGTTACGTATAAGTCCCAAGACTACGATCTTGAGCTGACCGGCATCGACGGCACAAACTTTACACTGCGATACAGGAACGAAGAAATCACCAGGCCTACACAATCAGCTCAACCAGCGAAGTCCCCATGAGAAACCGACTCCAACTTCTGACAGCGACTCTGACCTTGCTGGCCCTGCCGATCTGCGCGTACGCACAGGCAAAGCCGGCGCCCGCCGCGACCACCACCACGACGACGACGACCACGGCGCCCGCCGCCGACGCCGACTTCTCGGTCAAGGACACCAACGCCGCCGGCGTCAAGAGCGCCCCCGGCAAGGACACCCTCACCGTCGACTTCGCCGACGAGGAGATCCGCAGCATCCTGCGCGACGTGGCCGAGCTCTTCGACCTGAACATGGTCATCCCGGACACGCTCCAGGGCAAAACCACCGTCAAACTCCACGACGTGACCTGGCACCAGATTCTCCAGGTCGTCCTCACGCCCGTCGGCTACACCTTCATCGAGGACGGCAACATCATCAAGGTTGTCAGCAACGAGAGCGTGAACCAGGAGCCGGTCTCCACCGAAATCTTCGTCATCAACTACGCCAAGGCCGCCGACATCCAGCCGACGCTGGCGACGCTTGTTGAGTCCGCCGCGGGCGGCAAGATCGTGATCGACGCGCGCACGAACAGCCTCGTCATCACCGAGCGCCCCTCGCGCATGAAGCGCATCCGCCCCGTGATCGAGCAGCTCGACCGCCCGACGGACCAGGTCATGATCGAGTCCAAGTTCGTCGAGATCGCGAACAACGACATCAAGAACATCGGCGTCAACTGGAGCTCGCTCTCCGGCTACAACGTCACCGCGACGCCCGGCGCGGGCGGACTCTACACGTATTCGAACACCTACGGCACGGGCACCACGGGCAGCAACACCGCCAACGGTGGCACGTCGGGCAACACGACGACGAACGGCGCGACGACGCTGACCTCCGGCTCGAACGCGAACAACACGACGACGACGGCGGCCGGCGTCACGACCAACAACGGCACGACGACGACCTCCAGCGGAATCTCCGGCAACAACGGCAACGCGCTCACGAACACGATCAGCCAGGCCACGAACGCCGCCACCTCGATCGCGACATCGGGCGCGGCCAGCAACGCCATCTCGGCGGTCTTCTCGGCCGACCAGTTCCGCCTCGTCCTCTCGGCCCTGCAGCAGCTCAACAGCGCCAAGATCGTCTCCAACCCGACGATCGTCACGCTCAACAACTCCGAGGCATCGATCAACGTCGGCCAGCAGTACCCGATCCCGAACTACCAGTTCAACCAGCAGACGGGCACGTTCGAGGTCGCCGGTTTCAACTACAAGGACATCGGCATCATCCTGAAGGTCACGCCCCAGGTTAACGCGCGCGGCTTCATCAAGCTCACGCTCGCACCCGAGGTCAGCCAGAACCAGGGCACGACGAGCTTCGGCGGCGCCTCCGGCGCCTCGATCCCGATCATCGGCACGCGCAAGGCCATCACGCAGGTCTCCCTCAAGGACGGCTACACGATGGGCATCGGCGGCCTTATCAGCACGAACTTCAACACCGGCACGAACAAGATCCCGATCCTCGGCGACATCCCGATCATCGGCTACCTGTTCAAGCAGGACTCGAAGAACAACACGGTCGACAACCTCGTGATCTTCATCACGGCGAAGACGATCAGCGCCGAGGGCGCGCCCGTTGAGCAGATCTTCAACTCCGAGGAGGTCCGCGCCTTCCACATGAAGCGCAGCGACCTGCCGGGCTACCGCGACGGATCCGATCCGTTCATCGACGAGTCCCCCGCGCCGAAGAAACTCAAGGGCATGGATTAACCCGACTCGCGTCGAAATTGTCCCAATCCAGGTGACACCATGAATAAAAAAATCTTTATCCTGATAGCGCTGGCCTGCGGGCTCGGCGGTACGTCCGCGAGGGCCCAGAATTCGACGCCACTCCTCGTTGCTACGGTCAATGAAGTAGACGTCACGAACAACACTGTGGGCTTCGTCGAGATGACGACTGGCGGCTCCGGATACGGCGGCAACGCCCCCACGGTCGTTTTCAAGGGCGGCGGCGGCAGCGGAGCGTCTGGCACAGCCAATCTTGACGGCAGCGGCAACGCGGTGATTAGCGTGACCATCGATACCCCTGGTATGGACTACGTGACCCCTCCTGCGCTGAGTTTTGTCGGAGGCGGTCCGGGAACTGGCGCCACGACGCCCACGCAAGCCAGCGGCTTGGTTGGCCTTACCATTACAAAGCCTTGGATCGCTCCAAACCAGAACGAAGGCTTCGGTCCGGCTGGCGACACGATTATCATCTATGCGGTCGCGGTCGGCACGGATCCCGCGTCGGGCTTCATTTTCAACTACACGGTGAACGGTCTTGCGATCGGACACTCGTCAGACGCGGTGGCCGATGGCCAGCCCGTTGGCGTCTATTGGACCCCGGCCCTTCCGGGCGTCTACAGCCTTGTGGCCTCCACGACGGACGGCAATGGCAACAACGCGACTTCAGTCCCGATCCGCTATTTCGCGGCGGGAACCGTGATCGTCAGCCCCACTGCAGGTGGCGCAAACCTCACCGGCGTCGGCACCTTGGTGCCTGTCGGATCGGCCGTGATCGTCCAGGCCACGTCCACCGCGGATGACGGCTTCGTGAAGCAGATCTCCTTCTACACCGACTGGAACGGGACTTCGGGCACGCTCATTGGGACCTCCACGAACTATCCCTTCAGCGTCTCATATTCGCCCGCCGGCGCAGCCGGTGCGACCCACCTGATAAAGGCCGTCGCCACCGACAATCTGGGAGCGACCATTCCCGCCCCGGTTTCGGGCACCAACCCGAACCAAGACGAGATCAAGCTGACGATGACGACCGCCAACCCGGGCGGCCTGCCGAGCGGA
>DASRSJ010000339.1:0-11080 GCA_035656555.1 Opitutaceae bacterium | reverse complement strand
ACCTTCTAGACTTTCGCCGGATCCGGATGCACCCAAGGTGCCCTGTACGGCCTTGCAAGAAGGGCCGTGGCTTCGGCGTCGCCCGGAACCGTCCGGGTTTTGGGGTCATATTTGATGGGACGGCCGAGCTGCAGGGCGATGTTTGCCAGGACACAGCACGCGGTGGAGATATGGCCCTCCTCGATATCGGCAATCGGCCTTCCCCGGGTCTCGCGCGCATGCATGAAGTCCATGATGTGCCGGTCCTGAATGCCGTCGTAGGGTTTGTGCTCCCGCGAGAGGTCGACGTTCTCCAGGTTTCCCGTCGTTGAAAGCATGTGGATGCCCTCGCGCGGGCCGCCGTCGGCGGTGGTGAAGGCGACCTCGAGCATCGTGAGGTTGAGTGTCCCCTTGTCGCCGATGAATCGCGCGCCCCACTGGTCGCTCCAGTGGCGCGTCGGGATCGGCGAGCCGCCCCAGGCGCGGTACTCCCAGCTCAGGTCGAGGCCCGGGTACCTGAACTCGGCCCGCATCGTGTCGGAGATGTCGGCCGACGAGCCGGTGTCGACCAGGATGCCACCGGTCGAGGAGATGGAATCGGGCCAGCCGAGGCCGAGGAGCCACCGCACCTGGTCGACCATGTGGACGCCGAGGTTGCCGATCGACCCGTTGCCATAGGCCATCCAGGGACGCCAGTCCTTGTCCTCCTTCATCGCCTTGAAGGGCGACATCGGGGCCGGCCCGGTCCAGAACTCGTAGTCCAGGTGGGCGGGAACGGGCGCGTCGGGTATGAGTCCCTTCGGGCGGTCGTGGATGTAGCTGTAGGTCTCCACCGCGGCGATCTTTCCCAGGCGGCCCGAGGTGATGTACTTGTCGCGGGCGTCGGAGTAGGCGGGATTGCTCCGGCGCTGGGTGTTCACCTGGACGACGCACCCGTACTTGCGGGCCGCGGCCAGCATCGCCTCGCCCTCGATGACGTCGACGCCGATCGGCTTCTCAAGGTAGACGTCCGCGCCGGCCTGCATGGCCGCGATCGCCGGCAGCGCGTGCCAATGGTCGGGTGTCGCGACGATCACGATGTCGTGGTGCGTCGCCGCCAGCATGGTGCGGTAGTCGAGGTAGCTCACCGGCACCGCGGACTGGTACTTCGCGATGGTCGCCAGGGTCTTCTTCAGAAAGTGCTGGTTCACGTCGCACACGGAGACGAAGTCGACTCCGGCGGCACGCGCGAAGGACTCGAGGTTCACGCCGCCGAACCAGCCACAGCCGACGACGCCCACGCGCGGCCTGGACTTGGTGTCGGCGCCGAAGAGGCGGGTGCCCGAGGCGAGAGCGGCCCCCGTGACCGCGAGTGAGGAAACAAAGGTGCGGCGGTTCATGGAATCCGGTCTAGGCCTCGGGCCGTGGCATGGCGAGCGCCCAGTGGCGCGCGCTCTTTCTTGCATCCGCCCGAAAACGTAACCTTCATGGGCTTCTGTTTCCCAAGGAAATCGTACTTACCTAATACAAAAACCACACCAGCGTATCATGATCGAATTCAGCAAAAAGATTGTCTTCGTCGGCTACGGAGCCGTCGCGGAATGCACCCTCCCCATCCTCTTCAAGCACATCAAGGTGGCGCCGAAGAATGTCACCGTGATCGATTTCGAGGCCAAGGAGGAGAAGCTGGCCCAGTGGACCAAGAAGGGCGTGAATTACTTCCGCGAGAGGGTGACGGAGGAGAACATGCACAGCCTCCTCGGCAAGCATCTCTCCGAGGGCGACATCCTGATCGACCTGGCGTGGAACATCGACGCGTGCGAGATCCTGCAGTGGTGCCATGACAAGGGCATCCGCTACATCAACACCTCGGTCGAGGTGTGGGACCCGTACGCGGGCGGCAAGAAGCACCCGACCGAGAGGACGCTCTACTGGCGCCACATGAACCTGCGCCGCATGACGGCGAAGTGGAAGGAGAAGGGCCCGACGGCGGTCATCGAGCACGGCGCCAACCCCGGCCTCATCTCTCACTTCGTCAAGCAGGGCCTGATCGACATCGCGAAGGCCGCGGTCTCCGAGAAGAAGCTCAAGGGCAAGAAGGCCGAGCTCGTCACGGGCCTGGCCTCCGAGGGCAAGTTCAACCACCTGGCGCGCGCGCTGGGGGTCAAGGTGATCCATTGCAGCGAGCGCGACACCCAGATCACGGACGTCCCGAAGCAGATCGACGAGTTCGTGAACACCTGGAGCATCGAGGGCTTCCGCGAGGAGGGCACGACCACGGCTGAGCTCGGCTGGGGCACCCACGAGAAGGAGCTGCCGAAGTACGCCTTCCAGCACAAGGAGGGCCCGAAGAATCAGATCTGCATCGCCCGCATGGGAATGAACACCTGGGTGCGCTCCTGGGTGCCGAACTACACGATCAACGGCATGGTCGTGCGCCACGGCGAGGCCTTCACGATCTCCGACAAGCTGACCGTCTGGGAGGGCAAGAAGGCCGTCTACAGGCCGACGATGCACTACGCCTACTGCCCGTGCGACGAGGCGATCGTCTCGCTCAACGAGCTGCGCGGCTACAACTACAAGCTCCAGCCGAAGCTTCGCATCATGAATGACGAGATCACCAAGGGCGCCGACATCCTGGGCGCCCTCATCATGGGCCACCCGTTCAACTCTTGGTGGTGCGGCTCGGACCTCACGATCGAGGAGTCCCGCCGCCTGGTGCCGCACCAGAACGCGACGACCATGCAGGTGGCGATCTCCGTCGTCGCCGCGACGATGTGGATGATCGAGAACCCGCAGGAGGGGGTTAAGGTCCCGGACGAGCTCCCGCATACGTACGTCCTCGGCGTCTCGAAGCCCTACCTTGGCAAGTTCATCTCGACCCGCTCAGACTGGACGCCGATGAAGGACTACGAGAACGCGTTCAGCGGCTTCAACAAGCCCGACTTCGACAAGAAGGACCCGTGGCAGTTCAAGAACTTCCTGATCAAGGACGGGGACTGAGCACGACGCCCAACCCGCACCGATGATCACGAAGAAGAAGCTCCAGGAGCTCGGCAGGAAGCACGGCACCCCCCTCTTCATCGTCGACCACGACGCGCTGAGGGGGAACTACCGGGAGTTCAGGAAATACCTGCCGCGGGTGCAGGTCTACTTCGCCGTGAAGGCGAACGCCCTCCCCGAGATCGTGCGCACCTTCTACAAGGAGGGCTCGAGCTTCGACGTGGCCTCGATGCCTGAGTTCAACATCGTCTACGCCAACATCAAGGGGATGCCGGCGAAGAAGCGCCAGGAGTGGATCTGGGACAAGATCATCTACGCCAACCCGAACAAGCCGGTCGAGACGCTCTCGGAGCTGAACAAGTACAAGCCCCTTGTCACGTTCGACAACGCGGAGGAGCTGCTGAAGATCAAGAAGTACGCGCCGCAGGCCGGCGTTGCGCTCCGGCTCAAGGTTGCCAACACGGGCGCAATGGTGGAGCTCTCCTCCAAGTTCGGCGCCGCACCCGGCGAGGCCGTGGACCTGATCCTCATGGCCGACAAGCTCGGCCTCACCTGCGAGGGACTGAGCTTCCACGTCGGCAGCCAGACCACGAACTTCGACAACTACGTCCAGGCGCTGTCGCTGTGCTCGGGAATCTTCAAGGAGGCCAGGGACCGCGGCTACCACAAGATGAACCTGGTCGACATCGGCGGCGGCTTCCCCGCCCGCTACGACGACACGGTGAAGCCGTTCCGCGAGCTGGCGAAGGTGATCAACAACGAGCTCGAGCGCCTCTTCCCGAAGGACATCCAGATCCTGGCCGAGCCCGGCCGCTTCCTGGTCGCGAACGCCGGCTACACGGTTTCCAAGGTGATCGGCAAGGCCGTCCGCGACGGCAAGCCGAGCTACTACATCAACGACGGCGTGTACCACTCGTACTCCGGCGTCATCTTCGACCACTGCAAGTACCCGGTTAAGTCCTTCAAGAAGGGGGCGACGAAGATCAGCGCGGTGTACGGGCCGACCTGCGACGCCCTGGATGTCGTGTCGATGGCCGAGAACCTTCCCGAACTGGATCGCGACGATCTTGTCTACAGCGAGATGATCGGAGCCTACAGCCATGCCTCAGCCACCTACTTCAACGGCTTCCCGCCGGCGAAGGTGGTGCACGTGAACGTGTAGGAAAAACCACCCACCCCCGAACCATGAACGCCCGGATACCGCGCCTGGCGACAGGCCTGGCGGCACTGGCCGCCTTCGTCCTGCTTCCCTCGCGCGCCTCCTCGCAGGAGGACGCCCGCAGGAAGCAGGAGATCCAGATGGCAGAGCTGCAGCCGCGTGTCGTGACCGACGCGCCATCCGAGCTTCCCGGAAGGGCCACCTCCGGGCTGCCCGTCACGTTCGAGGTGATCGACGGGCCCGCCGTCATGGACGGCAAGAAGCTGCGCCTGACCGGCGTCCCCGGTCTCGTCATCCTCAGGGCGACGCAGAAGGGCAACGCGACCTTCCTGCCCGCCGTGCCTGCCGAGCGCCTGCTGATCGTGCGCGCCAGGCCCTTCGCCCCCGCGATCGAGATACAGCCCTCGCCGGTCAGCGCTGGCATGGGCGAGCAGGCGGTCCTAAGCGCGGCCGCCAAGGGCGAGCCGCAGCCCTCCTACCAGTGGCGCCGCGACGGCATGCCCGTCTCGGGTGCGACGGGCCCCAGGCTCGTCATCGCCACCCTCTCGCCCCAGGACGCGGGCTCCTACGATGTCGTGGTCTCGAACGACCTGGGGTCCGTGACCAGCGCCAGCGTGCGCCTCTCCGTCGGCAAGCACGCGCAGTCGATCAATTTCCCCTTCCAGTCCGCGGTCATGGCGGGACAGTCGCTGCCGCTGAACGCCACGTCGACCTCGGGGCTTCCGATCGAGTACAGGCTGCTGTCTGGATCCGCGGTCCTCACGTCCAGCACACTGACTCTCCAGAGCGGGACAGTGGTCGTGGAGGCGGACCAGCGCGGCGACGCGAGCTACGAGGCCGCGGTCCCGGTCATCCAGACCTTCAGCACGATACCGAGCCCCAACGGAACCCGGCTCCCGTAAGGGAAATCAGGGCTTCGACGGGACGCTGAGCGTCGCGGCGCCGGGGACCGTGAGCGAGCTCGCGGCCGGGGGACGAAGGGCGTACGTGCGCTCGGCAAACGGGCTCGACGGGTCGATCTGCATCTCCTGCTCGGCGAGCTTCTGGATCTCCTCGCCGCGGCCGTCGGCCAAAGCGAGTTCCGCAAGGTGGTAGCCGGCCTCGCAACGGGTGGTCTTCAGCTGCGACGGATCGTTCAGGAGAAGGCGAAGGTTGGTCTGGGCCTCGGAGCCCTTGCCGGACTGCGCGAGCGACATCGCCAGTCCCATCTTGGCGTTCGACTGGGCGACTCCGGCGGGCAGGTCGGCAATGGCCGAGGTGTAGCCGGCCACGGCGTCCGTGAACTTGCCGCCCGTGTAGGCGTCATTGGCGATGATCAGCTCGGCGACACCCGTCAGCACGTGGCCCGGGTGGTTGCCGATAAAGGTCCTGTAGGAGTCCGGCGTCGTGCATTCCGCGAAGTCCCTCTTGATCCCAAGTTCCTTCTGGGCATTGAGATAATCCCATCCGCCCTTGGCCAGGATGCCGGCCGCTACCACCGCGAGGAAGATGTAGACCAGGCTGCCGTAGCGGCTCCAGGCCTGCTTCAGGTTCTCCTCGGAGGAGGGGGCTGGGGCGTCTGGCTGGGCGTCTGAAGGGGTTGTGGGCGTGGTCATGGGCTGAGGGTTCTTTCCTGTGGGAGGGCCGACACAAGCAAAAGGCCGGGCCCCTGTAAACTCCCGAAAAGGCGCCCCTCAGGCGGGCCTGACGTTGCCCTTGTAGGCCTGGATGGGCTTAACGCCCACCGGCTTCGTCTTCAGGGCCCGGATCCCGTCCACCGCCGCCTTCGCCGCCATGACGGTCGTCATGATGCAGACATTGTGGGCGTAGACCGCGGCGCGGATCGTGTTCTCGTCGCGCCTCGGGATCAGGCCGCCCGGCGTGTTGATGACAAGCTGCATCTGGCCGTTCTTGATCATGTCCACCGCGTTCGGACGACCCTCGCTGATCTTGGCGAGGCGCTTCACCGCGACGCCGCCTTCGATGAGCGTCTTAGCCGTGCCGCTGGTGGAGTAGATCGTGAATCCCATTTCCTCGAGCCCCTTGCCGATGGCCAGCGCCGTCGTCTTGTCGGCGTCCTTGACGCTCAGGAAGACGTTGCCGGAGGTGGGAAGGCCGGGCTTGGCCGCGGCCTGCGCCTTCGCGAAGGCGATGCCGAGGTCCTCGTCGAGGCCCATCACCTCTCCGGTCGAGCGCATCTCGGGCCCGAGCGCGATCGTCGCTCCGGGGAAGCGAACGAAGGGGAAGACCGCCTCCTTGACGCACCAGTGCTTGGGGACCAGCTCCCCGGTGAAGCCGAGGTCCTTCAGCTTCTTGCCGGCCATGACCTTCGCGGCCAGCTTGGCGAGCGGGATGCCGATCGCCTTGGCGACGAAGGGCACCGTCCTGGACGCCCTTGGGTTGACCTCGAGGATATAGAGCTCGTTGGCCTTGATCGCATACTGGACGTTCATGAGGCCGATGACCTTGAGTTCCTTGGCGAGCTCGTGGGTGGCCTTGCGGACCGTATCGAGCATCTCCGCTGAGAGCGTGTGGGGCGGCATCACCATGGCCGCGTCGCCCGAGTGCACGCCCGCGAACTCGACGTGCTCGAGCATGCCGCCGACGACGCTCGTCTCGCCGTCGCTGATGCAGTCGACGTCGAGTTCGATCGCGTCCTCGAGGAACTTGTCGATCAGGACGGGCTTGCCCGGCATGACTTCGAACACCTGCTGCACGACTGCGCGAAGTTCGTCCTCGCTGTAGACGACGAACATGCCGCGTCCGCCGAGGACGAACGAGGGGCGCAGGAGGACCGGGTAGCCGACCTCCTTGGCGAAGGTCTCCGCCTCGGCCTCGTTCAGGGCCGTCTTGTTGGCCGGCTGGCGCAGCTTCAGCTTCGTCAGCACCGCCGCGAAGAGCTTCCTGTCCTCGGCCACCTCGATCGACTCGGGCGAGGTGCCGATGATATTGACGCCGTTGGCCTTGAGCGCCGTCGCCAGGTTGAGCGGGGTCTGCCCGCCGAACTGGACGATCACGCCCTCGCACTTCTCCTGCTGGTAGACCTCGAGAACGTCCTCCAGGGTCAAGGGCTCGAAGTAAAGGCGGTCGCTCGTGTCGTAGTCGGTCGAGACAGTCTCGGGGTTCGAGTTCACCATCACGGTCTCAAACCCGATCTCGCGCAGCGCGAAGCTCGCGTGGACGCAGCAGTAGTCGAACTCGATGCCCTGGCCGATGCGGTTCGGGCCGCCGCCAAGGATCATGATCTTCCTCTTGTCGGAGGGCATCACCTCATTCTCCTCGCCGTAGCTTGAGTAGTAGTAGGGTGTGAAGGCCTCGAACTCGGCCGCGCAGGTGTCGACGAGCCTGAAGGTGGTGTTGATGCCGCGCTTCTTGCGGTCAGAGCGCACGGTGTTCAGGTCGCTCTTGAGGATGTGCGCGATCTGGGCGTCGGAGAAGCCGAACTCCTTCGCGCGGCGCAGGAGCGCCGTGTCGATCGAAGCCAGGGACTTCGAACCGAGCTCGTCCTCCATCTCGTGGATCTCCTTAAGGTGATGCAGGAACCAGGGGTCGATCTTCGTCAGGTCGAAGATTTGCTCCACCGTGTAGCCGGCCTTGAAGGCGTAGCGGATGTAGAAGATGCGCTCCGCGTTCGGGGTCCCGAGCTTCGTCTTGATGGTGGCGTCGTCGGGCCTCTCGGCGCCGGAAAGCTTGCCGCCGCCGCCGAAGCCCCTGGCCCCGACCTCGAGCGAGCGCAGCGCCTTCTGGAGGGACTCCTTGAAGGTGCGGCCGATCGCCATGGCCTCGCCGACGGACTTCATGGACGACGTCAGCGTTGGGTCCGCGTCCGGGAACTTCTCGAAGGTGAACCTCGGGATCTTCGTCACCACGTAGTCGATCGTGGGCTCGAAGCTGGCGGGCGTGAGGCGCGTGATGTCGTTGCGCAGCTCGTCCAGCGAATAGCCGACGGCGAGCTTGGCCGCGATCTTCGCGATCGGAAAGCCGGTGGCCTTGGAGGCCAGCGCCGAGGACCTGGAGACGCGGGGGTTCATCTCGATCACGATCATCCTGCCGGTCTGCGGATCCACCGAGAACTGGATGTTCGAGCCGCCGGTCTCGACGCCGATCTCGCGGATCACCGCGAAGGAGGCGTCGCGCATGGCCTGGTATTCCTTGTCCGTGAGCGTCATGGCGGGCGCCACCGTGATCGAGTCGCCGGTATGCACCCCCATCGGATCGAAGTTCTCGATCGAGCAGATGACCACGCACTGGTCCTTGTGGTCGCGCATGACCTCCATCTCGAACTCCTTCCAGCCGAGGAGGCACTCCTCGACCAGGACCTCCTTAACCGGGGAGATGTCCAGGCCGTTGGCCACGATGCGCTCGAATTCCTCGCGGTTGTAGGCGATGCCGCCGCCCTGGCCGCCGAGCGTGAAGCTTGGGCGGATGATGAGCGGGAAGGCGCCGATCTCGTCGGCCGCCGCCCTCGCCTCCTCGGAGCTCTTGACCGTGCGCGACTTCGCGACGTCGAGGCCGATCTTGATCATGGCCTGCTTGAAGAGCTCGCGGTCCTCGCCCTTGTTGATGGCGTCCGGCTTGGCGCCGATCATCTCGACGTTGTACTTGGCCAGGACGCCCAGCTTGTTGAGGTCCATCGACAGGTTGAGCGCTGTCTGGCCGCCCAGGGTCGGCAGCAGCGCCGAGGGCCTCTCCTTGGCGATTATCTTCTCGAGAATGTCGACCGTAAGTGGCTCGATGTAAGTCACATCGGCAAACTCCGGGTCCGTCATGATGGTCGCCGGGTTGGAGTTGACCAGGATCACCCGGTAGCCCTCCTCGCGAAGCGCCTTGCACGCCTGGGTCCCCGAGTAATCGAACTCGCAAGCCTGGCCGATTACGATCGGCCCGGCGCCTATGATGAGTATGGACTCTAGGTCTTGGCGTTTGGGCATTGGCTGGGCGCGTGGATTCCTCCGACAGTTGCGCCCGCCCAAATCAGCCGCAAGGGAAATTGGGGCTATCCGAGCTTCGCCACGTCCACCCCGAGCACCTTGGCCGCGACGGCCTTGTCGCCCTGGCAAGCGTGGAGCACGCGGTCCATGTACTGCTTCTCCTGGCCGGCCGTGAATTCGGCCAGCGAGGGCCAGCTTTTCAGGTCCCTCAGGCGCAGTGGCAGCTGCTCGGAGGTCATGACCCGCGTCTCGGTCGTCGAGGCGATCTTGGACACTAGCTGAGAGAGCTCCGAGAGGTTGCCCGGCCAGTGGTAGGCTGTCAGGACCGCCATCGCGTCGTCGGTGAACTCAATCAGGTTCGTGTCGACGTGCGGATTGGATGCCCTCGTGCAGAAGTGCTTCACGAGCAGGGGGATGTCCTCCTTGCGCTCCCGCAGCGGGGGCATGTGAAGCGGCAGCGAGGCCACCCGGTAGAAGAGCTCGTCGTTGAAGCGGCCCTCGTCGGACATCTTCTCGAGGTCCTCGGTCGTCGTGCAGATCAGCCGCAGGCCGTGGGCGGTGTTCCTGAGGACGCTGACGAGCTCCTTCTGGACGGGGAGCGCCAGGCACTGCAGGTGCTGGAGATAGAGTGTCCCGCCCTTGGCATTCTGGACCCAGGGGCCGCCCTCGCCGTTCTGGCCGAGGAGCCCGTCCCTGAAGCCCTGCTCGGAGCTGAGCGAGCAGTCGATGCGCACGAACTTCTCCTGGTCCGCGCCGGTGACGGCGTGGAGAATCTCGGCGATCGAGGACTTGCCGGTCCCGTTCTCGCCGATCAGCAGCACGGGCGTCCTGACCGAGGCCAGCTTCTTCACCTGCTGGACCAGTTTCCTCATCTTGTCGCTCTTGCCGACCAGCCGGTTCTCGATCTCCTCGAGCTTGATGCCGGTGCCAAGCGGTACGGAGGAGCGCTGCGCCTGGAGGTCCTTGAACTCGACGCCGCGCCGCAGCGTGGCGATCAGCTCGTCGACCCGGAACGGCTTCTGGAGGTAGTCAAAGGCACCGAACTTGAGGGCCTGCACGGCGCTCTCGGTGCTCGCGTAGGCCGTCATGATGATCGTGACGGAGTTCGGGTCGTACTGCTTGAGCTGCTTAAGCAGCGTGATCCCGTCCATCGGCTTCATGTCGATGTCCGCCAGGACCATGTCGAACTTCTCTGCCTTGTAGCGTGTGAGCGCCTTCTCCCCGTCCGTCGCGAACGCCGTGGAGAACCCCGTCGGCTGGATGACCGCATCCAGCATCTCGTGGATCGAGATCAGGTCGTCGACAATGAGGACGGAGGGCATGTCGGGTTCGGGGAAGGGGTAAGCTCCGAGGGGAAAGCGGCCGAGTCAACAGCGCCCGCTGCCGGGAAGGCGGCGGGCGTCGCTGCGGGCCTCTGATCAGCCCATTCCGCCCGCGACCGCACCCAGCTGGAAGATGGGCAGGAACATCGCCATGACGATGCCACCAACGATGATGCCGAGGAACACGATAAGGAGGGGCTCGATCAGCGACGTGAGGGCGCTCACCGTCGCGTCGCACTCGACGTCGTAGAAGTCGGCGATCTTGTTCATCATGCCGTCGACGTTACCCGTGGCCTCGCCGGCCTTCACCATGTGCTTCATCATCGGCGGGAAGAACTCGTTGGACGCCAGGATCTCTGAGACCTGGCCGCCCTGGCTGACGTGCTTTGAGATCTCGACGCACGCGTCCTCGACCTGGACCTTGCCGCTCGCCGAGGCGACGATCTCGAGCGTGCGAAGGATCGGCACTCCGGAGCGGATGAGGGTCGCGTACGTGCGGCAGAAGCGCGAGAGGGCGATCTTGTGGATCAGGTTGCCGAAGATCGGGGCGCGGACGAGGGCCTTGTCCTTCAGGCGCCTGCCCTTCGGGGTGGCGACGAACTTGCCCATCACGAAGTAGACGATGTAGGCGCCGCCGCCGACCGCCCAGAACCAGTGCTTCATGAAGTTCGAGAGATCGATCAGCATCTGCGTCGGGACCGGCAGCTTGGCGCCGAAGTCCGCGAACA
>DASRSJ010000338.1:0-15301 GCA_035656555.1 Opitutaceae bacterium | reverse complement strand
CGGCCTTTGAAGATGGTGGGCCGGCCGGGACTCGAACCCGGAACCAATTGCTTAAAAGGCAACTGCTCTAACCATTGAGCTACCAGCCCGAAAAAGTGTTCCTGAGGGGCGACTTGCGCAGACACCCGGCAGGGAAATCGGTGCGCCCGCAAGGGCGCGCTTGGGGTAGGTTGTACCGGCTACCCTTCGGACCCCGCAAGACCAAATGGACCGTGCGGAACGCGGCTCAGCCGGAGGCGGAGGTCCGCCCGTCAATGATCGCGAAGTTGCGGTCAACCGCGTCCATGTAGGCGTTGCTGCCGGATCCGAGGGGTCTCTCGAGGAGCTTGAAGCTCGACTGGAAGTCGTGCTCAAGCTTCGGCTTCACAAAGCGCAGCCAGAAGCCCGGCGTCCTGCTGATGAGCTCGGCCTCGGACTTGAAGGCCCTCCTGGCGAGAGGGATGTTGGCGAACTCGTCGGACTCGTGGAACTCCGCGTAGAGGTAACCGAGCTTGCCTGGGTAGTCCGGGTCGGAGAGCTGGCCCAGGTAGTCCGCGGTCGCCAAGGCGCAGCCGACCACCTTGCTGACCGAATCCTTGAAGCGCAGGCGGGTGATGTCGGAATTGGGTCCCGTGCAGTTGATGGCGGCGATCACGCTATCGACCTCGACGTCCGTGACGCCGACCTCGGGCAGGTAGGAGGCCGCGAAGGCGCAGCTCCTCAGGATGTGGCAGTAGGTGTACTTGGCCCCCGTGCCGTTCACGTCGTTCTTGAGCTTGAGGTAGCCGGAGTCGTGGAGGAGCACGGCCGCGATCGCCAGCTCGAAGTCCCTGGACCTCAGGTCGCCGCCACCCTCGGAGCCGATGTGGCCTTCCAGGAGGAGCGACATGCACACCGTCGCCATCAGGGTGTGGCGCAGGTTGTGGTATTTTAGGTCGATCGCGGCAAAAGACGGCGTTTTGCCGGTAAACAGGGCTTCGACGTCGATGAACACCTTCTTCAGCCACGCGTCGTCAGCACCGGGATAAAGCCCTAGGTACTTGGATCTTACGAATTCCGAGACGTCTTGGACACTGTCAAAGTCTACTTTGGGGAACATGGGGTGTGTTGTTGCCTAATATATGCGTTTAAGGGCTCAACGGATCAATTCGCAAGGGCAATGAGGCGGAGTGAGTACATACGCCTATATCCATCAAGGAATGGAACATCCGCTCGTATCCGGGGCCAAAGAATAGGGGATTTTCGCCGGGGAGCGGTCGTACGCGTTGACCCCGGTCCGCCCTCGCATTTATTGCAGAGATCCACTCATCCAAAGCTTTGGGAACAATCGAAAATTTCGCCCGTCAGAGTGTGGAAGACCGTATGTCGACCAAAGCACATGAAGTGGCCCTGGACCGTGTACTCGTAGACCGCTTCAAAAGCGGCGACGCCGCCGCGTTCGACGAGATGGTATCCCGCTACTGGGACCGCATCTTCTCGATGGTGAACCAGCTGCTGCGCAACTCCCAGGACGCCGAGGAGGTCACCCAGGACGCCTTCATCCGGGCCCACAGGGGCCTTGCGAACTTCCGCGGCGAGTCCGCCTTCTCGACCTGGCTCTACCAGATCGCGACCAACCTGGCCCGCAACCGCTACTGGTACTGGTGGCGGCGCAAGCGGGACAAGTCCGTATCCTTTGACGCCCCCATGGGGCCTGACAACGACACCACCCTTGCCGAGATGATCCCGGCCGAGGTCGAGACGCCCGACGACATCACGGTCACCCGTGAGTTCATCTCGCGCATCGGCAGCGGCATGGAGCGCCTCGGCGCCAAGCACCGCGAGATACTCATCCTGCGGAACGTAAAAAACCAATCCTACGAAGAGATCGCCGGTATTCTCGGCATCTCCGTTGGGACCGTAAAAAGCCGGATTGCCAGGGCGAGGGAAAGCCTTCGTTCTAAACTCGGCGAGGACTTCAAATGAAAGACCGGGAATTCATCGAACTGCTGAACCTCTATGTCGACCGCGAGATAAGCGCGGCGGACGCCCTCAGGCTTGAGTCCGAGGTCGTTGCGAACCCCAAGCGCCGCGAGGTCTACGACCAGTACTGCCGCATGCAGAAGGCCTGCACCATGCTCTCCGAGGAGGAGATCGGGGCCTCGGCCCCCGCAGCGAACATCGCCCACTTCCCCTCAAGCCCGTCCTGGAGCTTCGGACCGGCGGCTCTTGGCCTAGCCGCGGCGATCGCCTGCGCGGTCGGCATCATCACCTTCAAGCTGCACGAGCAGCGCACGGCCCAGGCCTACGCGGCCGTCGCCGCCAATGTCTCCAACGCCGCCAAGGTGGCGCCCGCCACGGACGCGGACGCGATGAAGCCCGTCTTCGTGGTCTCCCGCATGCCGGTGGATACCGCGGTCGCGACGACCCGCTTCGACGGAGCCGCGAAGGTCGACCAGCTGGACTGGATCGGCAACGTGCAGATGCCCCCGGTCTTCACCGCCTCGAACCAGGAGTTCCTGACGCCGAAGACGGACATCAAGGCCGCGGCGATCGCCGATGCCCAGGCCGAGCGCGACAGCCAGGAGCCGGCAGAGATGACGGCCTTCCGCTTCCAGCGGTAATTGGATTTCGCCCGGGCCTAGCCCAGGGCCTTCTTGATCAGGCTCTCGGTCGTCGCGGACGAGCCGAGGGTCAGGGACGCACGGCGAACCGCCTCGTCCGCGTCGCCCACCTTGTAGCCCAGGGCCACGAGTGCCGCGACGGCGTCGGAGTGCGGGCTGGCCTCGGTGCCGCCTGAGGAGACGATGGCCCCGACTGCGCCCTCGGCGGCGCCCACGCGGCCCTTGAGTTCGACGACCAGCCTCTCCGCGGTCTTCTTGCCGATGCCCGGGGCCTTCGAGAGGGTGGAGATGTCGCCCGCGCGTATCGCTCCCTGCAGGAGCGGCAGCGAGAGGCGGCTCATGATAGAGAGGGCGCCCTTGGGGCCGATGCCGGTCACGTTCTCGATCATCAGGCGGAAGAAGTCGCGGTCCTCCGCGGTCGCGAAGCCGTAGAGCGTCTGCGCGTCCTCGCGGTAGATGACGAGCGTGTGCAGCTTCACCTTCGAGCCCACCCTGGGAAGGCGCTCGGCGGTCGTCACCGGCACGTTGACCTCGTAGCCGAAGCCGCCGACCTCGACCACGGCCTTGACCAAACCCGCCTCGGTCAGGATGCCCTCGATCGAGATGATCATCGCTAGCTCAGGCGAGGCCGAGGACGTCCTGCATCTCGTAGAGGCCGCTCTTCCTGCCGACCAGCCACTTGGCGGCCAGGAGGGCGCCGTTTGAGAACACCGCGCGGTCGCTCGCCTTGTGCGTCAACTCGATGCGCTCGCCGGCCGCCGCGAAGATGACGGTGTGGTCTCCGATGACGTCGCCGCCGCGGATCGCGTGGACGCCAACCTCGGACTTCGTCCGCTCGCCGGGCAGGCCCTGGCGGCCGAAGCGCAGCGCGGAGCGGTCGAGCTTCCTCTCCTCAAGGATGATCTCAAGCAGGCGCTCGGCCGTGCCGCTCGGGGCATCCTTCTTCAGGCGGTGGTGCATCTCCACGACCTCGGTGTCGTAGTCCTCCCCGAGGAGCCGCGAGGCGCGGCGCGTGAGGGCGAAGAGGAGGTTGACCCCGACGGAGAAGTTGCCGGCCCAGATGCACGGGACCTTGGCGGCGATCGGCAGGAGCTCGGCCTTGAGTTCCGGCGCGTGGCCGGTCGTGCCGATGACGAGCGGCTTGCCCGCGGCGACCGCGGCCGCGATCAGCCCTCGGGTGGCCAGGGGCGAGCTGAAGTCGACGACGACGTCGACGGAGCCGATCGAGGCCGAGACATCGTCGCCCTGGTCGGTGGCGGCGGCGATCTCGACTCCCTCGCGCTTCGCGGCGGCCGCGATGGCGGCGCCCATGCGGCCGCGGGAACCGTTGAGCAGGATCTTCAGGGCCATGGCGCTCTAGACCCCGGCGCTCTTCAGGGCCTTGTTCAGGACGGAGCGGCTGGCGCTTTCCATCGGGCAGAGGGGAAGGCGCACGGACTCGCTCGCGATGATCCCGGCCTTCGCCAGTGCCGCCTTCAGGGGCACGGGGTTGGGCTCGATGAAGAGCGCCTTGAAGAGCGGGTAGAGCCTCTGGTGGACCTTGGTCGCGGCCGCGAAGTCGTTCGCCTGCGCGAGGCGCACGAGCTTCACGATGTCCTTTGGGATCAGGTTCGACGCCACGCTGATGACGCCCTCGGCGCCGGAGGCCATGAAGGCCAGGGTGAGGGAGTCGTCGCCGGAGAGGACGGTCATGTCCTTGCCGAGCGCCCGCTTGATCTGGTCCACGCGGTCGACGGAGCCGCCGGCCTCCTTGATCCAGGCCACGTGCTTGTACTTCGAGCGCAGGCGTTCAAGCAGCGGGACGCCGATCTCGACCGAGCAGCGGGACGGGATCGAGTAGAGGACGATCGGAAGCTCAGTCTCGTCGGCGATTGCGCAGTAGTGGCGGTAGAGGCCCTCCTGGCTCGGCTTGTTGTAGTAGGGGGTGACGATCAGGAGCGCGTCGGCGCCCGCCTGGTCCGCGGCCTTGGAGTACTCGAGGGCCTCGGCCGTCGAGTTGGACCCGGTGCCCGCGATCACGGCCGTCCTGCCGCGCGCGAACTCCACGGTCGCCCGGATGACGTCCATGTGTTCCTCGCCCGTCAGGGTCGGGGACTCGCCGGTGGTGCCAACGGGCACGACGCCGTCAATGCCGCCGCGGATCTGGTGCTCCACCAGCTTTTTGAGATCACCAAATGAAACATCCTTCCCAATGAAGGGCGTTGCGAGGGCGGTGATCGCGCCGGTAAGGGGGCGTGGCTTCATGGTGTGTGTTCTCCGGGAGGGGCAAAGATGCCTTGCCGCGTGAAGGAGGCCAAGCTACAAAATCCAGAGCAACGCTAATCTGCAAATGGAAGTCACCCCCCACACAGAGATATTCAACGACCTCCTGAAACTGGCCGTCGAAAGCGGAGCCAGCGACATCGTCATTAAGTCCAACAAGCCGGGGTACGTTCGCATCTCGAACCGCCTCAAGCCGGTTGACATGGACCCGATCTCAAGCCCCGAGGCCCAGGCCTTCGTGGACGAGCACGTTCCGGAGATCTTCAGGAAGCGCTGGGATGACATCGGCCAGATCGACTTTGCGTATGCCTTCGAGGGCGTGGGCCGCTTCCGCGTGAACGCGTTCCACCAGCGGGGCCTTGTCAGCATCGTTTTTCGCCATATCAAGAGCCGGGTCCCGAACTTCGACGACCTGGGGCTTCAGATGGACCCGCTCCTCAAGCTCGCCAACGCGAAGGACGGCATTCTCCTCATCTGCGGGGCCACCGGCTCCGGCAAGAGCTCCACGATGGCTGCCATGCTCAACTGGATAAACCAGAACATGGACAAGCACATCGTGACGATCGAGGATCCTATCGAGTACACCTTCCAGGACGACAAGAGCGTGTTCCAGCAGCGCGAGATCGGCCTGGACGTGCCGACCTTCGAGTTGGCGATCAAGTCGGTGCTCCGCCAGAACCCCGACATCATCCTGATCGGTGAAATGCGAGACAGGGAGACGTTCGAGACCGCGATCTCCGCGGCCGAAACGGGCCACCTTGTCTTCTCCACGATGCACGCGGCCACGGTCGCGCAGTCGCTGACCCGACTCTTCGAGTTCTTCCCGCCCGAGCAGATGGCCCAGGCCAGGCGCCAGATCGCCGGCTCCATCCGGGGCTTCATCTGCCAGAAGCTCATCCCGAGCCTCGAGGGCGGCGGCCGCGTCCCGGCGAACGAGGTGCTCAACACCGACGCGACGATCCGAAACCTCATCCTCGAGGGCCAGTTCGACAAGATCAACAACCTGCTCGAGGGCGGCCTCGACGGAGCCAGCTTCTCTTTCAATAAGGACCTCTACCGCCTCATCAAGGCGGGCAAGATCAGCAAGGCGGACGGCGTCCGCTTCTCTCCGAACCCGCAGCAGCTGGAGATGAACCTGAAGGGCATCTTCATCAAGAGCTAGGGTCCCGGCTTCCCGAGATGCGCCTGGCGGGCCCACTCCTCTTCGTGGCGGCGATGGCCGCGGCCCGCGCGGCCGAACCGGCTGCGGCGCCGCAGGACTCGATATCGGCGGCCAAGTCAGACCTGGCCACCATCAAGGCGCCGCAGGCCCAGTCCGACCTTTCCCAAGCGCTGCCCGGCCTCGACATGAAGGACGTGGGGTCCGTTCCGGGCGCGACCCTGCCCACACTCTCCTCGCTTCTGAACCCGGACGACCAGCTCGGTCCCAACGGCCTCAAGAAGAAGAAGGAGGGGACGGGCAACTGGCTGATCGACGCCATGGACAAGACCGACCCCGAGCGCGCGAAGTCCAAGGACAAGGGGGACCTCCTGAAGACCGACTCCGACGCGGTCCGCGGCGACGAGCACGCGTCCAACCGGACTGAGAATGAGTTCGTCCTGATGGACCAGAGCCGCGAGAAGACCCATGAGTCGGAGCCGGCGAAGGCCCCGGTCTTCAATCCCCTGGACTCCTTCATGGCGGGCTGGATCTCGGCGAAGGACCAGGAGGTCCTGCTGCCGGTCTCAAAGGGAGAGATCGCCGGCACGGATGCGCCAAAGGCCAAGGTGGACTCCCTCCAGAACCTGGACCTTGGCCCCTCGGGCCCGGCTTCCGACACGCTTTCGCCGGGCCTGGACGGTCTGCCGCCGCCGGATCTTAAGGCCGGCCCGAACCCGTACCTTGCCGAGATCGATACCGTGCAGGTGGCCCAGGTGAAAGGCTTCACGGCCCCAGAGCTGCCGGCGATCGGGGCCGAGCCCATGGAGGTGCTCCGCGGCCCGAGCGCCCCGGAGATCGATGCGAGGCCCGCCGACGTCTCCCACGCCTTCGTTCCCGACTTCGCGCAGCCCGACGGCGACGACAAGTACTTCAAGCAGATGAAGCGCTTCTGAGGGTGGATGGGACCCCTTGGTCCGGGCAAAAGTGATTTGGCTTGGAACCGGCGGCTTGGGGGGATTGCCTATCAGGTTCTCCTATGGCATCGGCACTTCTATTCGCAGGTCAGGGCGCCCAAAAGGTGGGCATGGGCAAGTCCCTCTATGAGGCGTCCGCAGGCGCAAAGGCCCTGTATGAGGAGGCTTCGGGCGTGCTCGGCTGGGACCTTGGAAAAGTGAGCTTTGAGGGTCCCGAGGCGGAGCTGACCCAGACCAAGGTCTGCCAGCCGGCCCTCTTCGTTCATGGTCTGGCCCTCGTGGCGGCGCTGAAGGAAAAGGGCGTCATGCCGCAGGCGGATTTCGCTCTCGGGCTAAGCTTGGGCGAGGTGACGGCATATGCCGCTGCGGGCGTCTTTGACTTTGCGACGGGACTTAAGATCGTGGCCGAGCGCGGGAGGCTGATGCAGCAGGCCTGCGAGCAGAGTGCGGGCTCCATGGCCGCCGTGATCGGTGAGACGCGCGAGGCGGTCTCGTCGCTCTGCGCCGACTTCGGGATCGAGGCGGCGAACTTCAACGCCCCCGGCCAGATCATCGTTTCCGGGGAGAAGGCCAAGGTCGCGGAGGCGGTCGCGGCCGCGAAGGACCGCGGCATGAAGAAAGTGATCCCCCTCAATGTCGCTGGCGCCTACCACAGCAGGCTCATGGAGCCGGCAAGGGCCGCCTTCGAGGCTTACCTGGCGCCGATCCCGTTCTCGGCCCCGGCGATGCGGGTCTTCACGAACACGACCGGCTTGGAGATCTCAGAGCCCGCGGCGATCAAGCACGCTCTCGTTCGCCAGGTGGTCTCGTCGGTCCTTTGGGAGGATTGCATGCGCTCGGCCGCCGCGGCCGGCGCCGCGGATTTCCTCGAGCTCGGGCCGGGCGGCGTCCTCGCGGGCCTCGCGCGGCGCACCGACAAGGCCTGGAAGGTCAAGAGCCTCTCCGAGTACGCGGAGCTGGCGGCATAAGGCGGCAGACCAAAGATGGACGCACCCCTCACACGCAATTTCTGCATCATAGCGCACGTCGACCACGGCAAGACGACGCTCTCCGACCGCCTGCTGCAGACGACTAACACCGTCTCCGACCGCGTCCTGACCGCGCAGCACCTCGACTCGATGGACCTCGAGCGGGAGCGCGGCATCACGATCAAGTCGCACCCCGTGACGATGAGCTACACGGCGAAGGACGGGAAGACCTACAAGCTGAACCTGATGGACACGCCGGGCCACGTGGACTTCGCCTACGAGGTCTCGCGCTCTCTCGCGGCCTGCGAGGGCGCGCTGCTCCTGATAGATGCGTCGCAAGGCGTCGAGGCCCAGACGGTGGCCAACGCCCACCTGGCCTTCGCGCAGAAGCTGAAGATCATTCCGGTCATCAACAAGATCGACCTGCCGAGCGCGAACCTCGACCTCTGCCTGAAGCAGATGGAGGACATCCTGACGATCCCCGCGGAGGAGGCCATCCTCGCGAGCGGCAAGTCCGGCATAGGCATAACCGACATCCTCGAGGCGGTCGTGGCGCGGGTCCCTCCGCCGCGCTGGACCGACTATCCCCAGTCAAGGACCCTCGTCTTCGACTCGATCTACGACTCCTACAGGGGCGTCATCGCCTACGCGCGCGTGTTTTCCGGAACCATCAAGGCCGGGGACATGATGATGCTCATGAGCACGGGCCAGAAGGCCGACATCAAGGAGGTCGGCGTCTTCACGCCGAAGATGGAGAAGAGGGACAGCCTCTCGCAGGGCGACGTGGGCTATGTGGTCTCCAGCATCAAGGACACGAGCGAGATCAAGACCGGCGACACGATCACCCTGGCCTCGAAGCCTGCGACGGACATGCTGCCCGGCTACAAGCAGGTGAGGCCGATGGTCTTCTGCGGGCTCTACCCGATCGACAGCAACGACTATGAGAAGCTGAAGGCCGCCCTCGGCCGCCTGAGGCTCAACGACTCGGCCTTCGTCTATGCGCAGGAGAGCTCCGTTGCGCTCGGCTTCGGATTCCGCTGCGGCTTCCTCGGGCTCCTGCACATGGAGATCATCCAGGAGCGCATCCGCAGGGAGCACGACGTCGAGATCATCTCCACGTACCCGAGCGTGATCTACAAGGTCGTGATGCAGAACGGCGAGACGATCGAGGTCGACAATCCCGTGAACCTGCCGGATCCGGGGGCGATGCTCATGATCATGGAGCCGACGCTCAAGGCCTCGATCCACATCCCGAACGACTCGATGGGCGACATGCTGGCCCTCATCATGGAGAAGCGCGGCGTCGTCGAGGACACGCACACGCTCGACTCCACCCGCGTCATGCTCGACTGCATCCTGCCGCTCAACGAGATCCTGGTCGACTTCAACGACCGGCTCAAGGGCGTGACGCACGGCTACGGCTCGATGGACTACGAGCTCGGCGAGTACCGGGAGTCCGACCTCGTGAAGATGGAGATCCTGGTCAACGGCGACCCGGTCGACGCCTTCGCGAGCATCGTGCACCGCGACAAGTCAGAGTCCCGCGGCCGCGACCTCTGCAAGAAGCTCTCCGAGATCATCCCCCCCCAGATGTTCAGGATCGCGCTGCAGGCGGCGATCGGCGGAAAGATCATCGCCAGGGAGAGCGTGCGCGAGATGAGGAAGGACGTGACGGCCAAGTGCTACGGCGGCGACATCTCCAGAAAGCGCAAGTTGCTTGATAAGCAGAAGGAAGGAAAGGCGAAGATGAAATTGATCGGAAAGGTCTCCATCCCGCCCGACACTTTCATAAAGGTCCTGCGGAACAACTAGGACCAGTAGAGCGTCACCCCAATATGTTCGGCCTATTCGAGTCTCAGGAGAAGAAGATGCGCGAGAACGCATCTAACTGGCTCGAGGTGGCATCGAGGGTCTGGAACTACCGCCGGGACCGCCTGACGGAGCTGGAGTCCGACGAGCTGGTGCAGAAGACGAACGATCTTAGGAAGCTCCTGGCCGACAAGGCGGACGCGGCGAGGCTCAAGCTCGGGATCGAGTCGCTCGAGGGCATCCTCGCAAGGACCGGCGGCGCGGTCTACCCGAAGACCTCCCTCGGTGAGAACGTCGAGTTCTTCCTCGTGGCGGCGATCGTGATCCTCGGAATCCGCACCTACTTCGTCCAGCCCTTCAAGATCCCTACGAACTCGATGTGGCCGACGTACTACGGCATGACGGCCGAGACGTTCAAGCCGGGCGACCCCGCCCCGAACCCGGTGGCGAGCGCGCTTCGCTTCCTCACGATCGGCGCCCAGAGGCACACGATCACGGCCCCCAAGGACGGCGAGTTCGCGGTTCCCTTCTTCATGGTCGGCAACACCCCGATCGTGGCCTACACGGTGAAGCCGGGCCGCTCATGGCTTGTCCTGCCGACGAAGGTCAAGGAGTACACGTTCTACGTCGACGGCGTGCCGTCCTCAATGACAGTGCCCGAGGACTTCAGCGGCTTTGACGAGGCTTTCGTCAAGAGCTACTTCCCGAGCAACGACGCCATGGTTGCGCAGATTCGCAAGGCCGCGGATGCGGGCCAGGTCGAGGAGACGAGCCAGAAGAAGGACACCTCCGAGTCCAGCTACTACCGCACGCTGCGGGTCCCGATGGGACGCAAGGTCAAGAAGGGCGATCCGATCGTGCGCTTCGACATCCTGACCGGGGACCAGCTCTTCGTGGACCGCATGAGCTTCAACTTCATCAAGCCGACGGTGGGGCAGGGCTTCGTGTTCCGCACGGATCACATTCCCGAGATCGTGCGCATGTACGGCGACCAGTACTTCATCAAGCGCCTGATCGGCGCTCCCGGCGACAAGATCGAGATCCGGGATCCCATGATCTACAGGAACGGCGCCCCGATCACCGGATCCAGGACGTTCGAGTGGAATTTCAACAAGACGGGTCTCTACACGGGCTATGTGAATGCCACGCGCGAGGATTCGCGCTACACGATTCTCTTCCCGGACGAGACCGTGACCGTGCCGGAAAGGTCGTACCTTGCGCTGGGGGACAACTCCCACAACAGCATGGACAGCCGTTACTGGGGCTTCGTGCCCGAGAAGGATGTCATCGGGCGGCCCCTCTTCATCTATTACCCGTTCACGAATCGCTTCGGGACAGCGCGCTGACCGGTTGACACGGGCAGGACCCGTTCCTGTAGATTGGCGGCCCCGCAGCAGCGAATGAACGCCGCCGCCGGGCCCCCCCCCGATGCCCTCATCCCCAAGGACAGCCGCCGCCTGCCTCGCAATCTTTTCTCTCGCGTGGGCCGTGGCGCCCGCAGCGACCTTCGACGTGCGCACCTACGGGGCCAAGGGCGACGGGTTGGCGAACGACGCTTCCGCGATCAACGCCGCCATCGACGCGGCGCATGCGGCGGGCGGCGGCACCGTGGAGTTCGGCCCAGGCTCGTACCTTTCCGGATCCATCCACCTCAGGAGCTACGTCGAGCTGCATCTGGCGCCGGGTTCGGTGATCGTGGCCTCTTCCGACGGGAGCGCCTACGACAAGCCCGAGGGCAACGACTGGGGCGACAAGCTCCACTATCAAGACCCGGGCCACTCCCATTGGCATGACAGCCTGATCTGGGGCGAGGACCTGGTGAACGTCTCGATCACGGGAACCGGCCGGATCTACGGCAAGGGGCTCACGCGCGGCTGGGACAAGGAAGTCCAGCCCCAGTATGTCGGGAACAAGGCCATCGCCCTCAAGAATTGCCGCAACGTGCTCCTGCGGGACATCACGATACAGCATGGCGGCTGGTTTGGGATACTTGCGACCGGAGTCGACAATTTCACGATGGACGCCGTCACGATCGACACCCAGCGGGACGGAGTGGACATCGACTGCTGCCACAATGTGCGCGTGTCCAACTGCTCGGTGAACTCCCCCTGGGACGACGGCATCTGCCTGAAGAGCTCGTTCGGGCTCGGCCAGTTCCGCTCGACCGACAACGTGACGATCTCCAACTGCCTCGTCAGCGGCTACGACGAGGGCACGCTCCTGGACGGCACCCGAAGGCACGACGACCCGAAGAACCCCCAGCCGACCGGCAGGATCAAATTCGGCACGGAGTCGAACGGCGGGTTCCAGGCGATCACGATCACCAACTGCGTTTTCCAATGCTGCAGGGGGCTTGCGCTCGAGTCGGTCGACGGCGCCCTCATCGAGGACGTGACGATCTCCAACATCGCGATGCGCAACATCTACACGACTCCGATCTTCCTGCGGCTCGGCGAGCGCATGCGCGGGCCCGAGGGCACTCCGGTCGGCAAGCTGCACCGCGTGCTGATCAGCAATGTAGTGGCTGAGGACGTGGAGGGAGGGCAGGGCATACTGGTCTCCGGCGTCCCGGGCCATCCGATCGAGGACGTGGTCCTCGACAATATCCGCATCCAGTTCGCCGGAGAGGTCGACGGCCTGCCCGTGGTGCCCGAACTTGAGCGCAAGTACCCGGAGCCGGGCAATTTTGGTCCCACCACCTCCTGGGGACTGTTCGCGAGGCACGCAGCGGGTCTGACGGTGCGCAATGTGTCGCTTTCATATCGCGCCGCCGACAGCCGGCCGGACGTCTATCTGGAGGACGTGCATGGGGCGGAATTTGAGCGGCTGAAGGCACCCGCAAGGGATGCCCAGAAAGGCCAGGGATTCGCGCTAAAGAACGTGGATGGCCTGGTGACGCGTTCCTGCACCGACACGCCCGACACGGGGACATTCAGCCAGTAGGACACGCCGGAGCCCTCCAGTGCGGGCTTCGGGCCCGAACTTTCTCCTTGTGCGCCCGTCGGTTCGGTGGGGAATTCCTGAGGCCCCCTCTTCGAGCACGATCCTTCCCTTGAACAAAGAGCTTACAGCGACAGCGGCACCGCAGCCTCAGGCGGGAACGGTCTATTCTATCCAGGTTCTCAGGGGGGTGGCGGCCGTGCTTGTGATGCTATTCCACTACTCGCGCTACCTGAAGCCCGTCGTCCCTGGCTCCGACATAGGGTACAGCTTGTTCGGGGGCGGCTACATGGGTGTGGATATTTTCTTCATCATCTCGGGGTTCATCATCGTCCATTCAACTGCGCGCCCCGAGCACGCGAGGCCCTTGGATTTCCTGATCCGCCGATTCTTCAGGGTCGTGCCGATCGCGCAGGTTGCGACGCTGGTCTATTTCGCGATCATCTTCACGCGACCCCCGCTCGGCCTCCTCTTTAAGTCGCTGTGCTTCCTGCCGAGCGAGGACATCGATCCGCCCAAGTTCGGCTATCCTGTCGTGCCGCAGGAGTGGACGCTCTCCTACGAACTCCTTTTCTATGGTCTGTTTGCAGCCGCGCTCGTGTTCACCCACCGAAGACGGGTTGTCTTATGCGCGCTCGCGATCTTGGGATGCGTGATTGGACTCCAATGGGCCTTGGGAGGACCGATCTCGTTTCGTCCGAATGCCGTGTTTTTACCGTCCAGGAGGGTCGACTTTGCTCCGGCCGAGGTGATCGGCTTGGCGGGAAACCCGATCATGCTCGATTTCATCGCCGGGATGCTCCTCGCATCGGCCTATCGGGCCAAGGATGCGTGGCTGCACTCAGGAGCGCGAAATGCCGCGCGAGCCTTCGGAACCATGATGATTGGAGTGTTCGCCTTCTGTTACCTTTCGCCGGTGCGACCGGGAAATGGACTCCTCGACAAGGGTCTCGGCGCACTATGCCTCGTGGCCGGGTCGCTTCTGATCGAACTGACGCTCCCCGGCGCCAAACCGCCACGACGCTCAAAGGGGATCTTTGCCGCGTTCCTCTGGCTCGGCACCATTTCCTATACCCTGTACCTTGTGCACCAGGGTATCTCCGAGAGGCTGCTACGCTTCCTCGCGAGTCTCTTCTTTGGTGTGAAGGTGGACGGCCTGCCGGGGTTTCTCTCGCTGATCCTGCTCTCGCTGGCGCTCGCCTCGGGGGCTCACGTGTTCCTGGAGCGCGCGTTCATCTGGGTTGGAAAGCGGCTGACCTCGCCGCGGGGAAGCCACGTTCGAGCCGCCGGCCTCGGCGCATAGGCTCAAAAAAAACGGGCCGCCTTTTGGGGCGGCCCGTTTTTGTCAGGGCTTCACAAATCCGTACGGGGACCGCCGCCGCGCACGAGGTGCACGATGAGCGAGACCACGAACAGGATCAGGAATATGTAAAACAGCGTCTGAGCGATGCCGATCGACGTTCCGGCAATGCCGGTAAAGCCGAGGGCGCCCGCAAGAATCGCGAATACTAGGAATACAAGGATCCAGCGTAACATGGGATTATCTGGTTGGGGTTGCGGTTGCGGTCGTGAAAGGGCGGATACGTCCGTCAGCCGGACATAGCGTTATAGACAGTCTTGAACAATTCGGTTCCACGCATCAGCCCGCGTGTCCATTTGCCTAGCCGGCCCGGCAGGTGGGGAGCCAGCGGAGCCAGCTTCTCCATGACGCCCATCGCCAGTCTCTCGACAGGGGTGGGGCGCAGCGCTAGGCGCAGATTGAGCCGGTCGAGCTGGCAGGTAAGTGCGAGGCGCTCGCGCTGCTCAGCTAGGGTGGGCTCGCGGTAGTCGCTCATCGCTCGTAGGAATTGATGATTTCGTGGATGCAGGCGCAGTCGTCGCGGAACTGGCGGGCGCTTTCCGTAAAGGGCTTCCAGTCGCGCATGCGGCGCGCGGCGACGAGGGCGAGCACACCGGCGCCTACAAGGTAGCCCAACGTGAGCAGGCCGAGGATGAGTCCCCGGTGGCTGCTATCCCAGACGGCGGCCGCGACCGCGAAGGTCGCGCTGAAGCCGCCGAGCAGAAGGAGGACGCCTGAGACCCCGGCGAGGATGGCAGTCCTCGAGCCGTGCTGGCGCGCCTCCTTCAACTCGACGGAAGCGAGCTCGCCCCTGTGCATTAGCGCCTCGACCACCACGCGTGGCGTGGAGCCGGGCGAGGCCAGCGGGGCGGAATTTGAGCCGAAGGAGATCATGGGCTGGAACCCGCGAGCTATTCCTTGCTGCCGCCGCGGCGCGAGAGGAGGTATCCCGCGATAAGGCCGACACCCGCCGCGATCCCGATCGTCTGGTAAGGATTCTCGCGAATGGCGCTGTCAGCGCGCTTGGCCTGGTTCCGGACGCTGTCGGAGAGGTTGCTGAGCATGGATTGGCCTTGGGCGACTGCGTCGCGCAGACGTTCGCGAAGCTCGTCGATCTGGTCGTCATCGCCGGAGGAACCGAGGGCTTCCTCGGCTTCGCGGATCAGGGCGCGGAGCTCCTGGAGCGTCGTATCGGTGGTCTCGTTGATGTCGGAGGTGGGAGCGGTAGGAGCGGACATGGTATTGTCTGTTTTTGGATTGGAGGTTTCTAAGACGGGAAGATGTAG
>DASRSJ010000337.1:0-33211 GCA_035656555.1 Opitutaceae bacterium | reverse complement strand
GCCCCGGGTGGCTCCCAGGCGGTCGACGAGGAGCTGGTACTCGTGGTCCAGCATGAGCTTCAGGCGCTCCCGGGAGACGTACCTCGGCGCCTTGCCGTAGATTGCGTCGCTGAAGACCATGTCATAGGCCGAGATCGACTTCGCGATCGTCCCTGAGGCGCCCCCGGCCTGGAAGAATTCGCGCGCCACCTCCTGGCCGGCGCCGATCTCCGCAAACGTCCCGTACTTGGGCACGTCGAGGTTGATCGTGAGAGCCTTCTGGTTGGTGGTGAGGAGTTCCTTCTGCTCGTTCATGGGAGGTGTAGATTGGCCCTTTGGCTAGGTGGATGCAACCCGTTCCTATGTCACTTCTTCGAGACGTCGGTTTCTACTGGTGGAAGGGTGCAAATGGGGTAAGTTGCCATACTCCATGAAGAACTTCATTACCTCGATGCTGGGCGCCTTTGTGGCCCTCGTGGCGTTCAGCGTTGGCGCAGTGCTACTGTTCATCGGCTTTATCGGCGCAATCGTGGCCCTGAATAAGGGAAATAAGGCACCGGTGGTGGAGGACGGCTCTTACCTCGTGTTCGACCTGGCGAGCAACATCACGGATGCCCCCCCGGCCTTCGACCTGGGCGACCTGACCCAGGGGCACTCCGACACGATACAGCTTCGCGCCCTGACCCGCGCCATCCGGTATGCCGGAACGGACAGCAAGATCAGGGGAATACTGCTTCTCGGGAATCTCTCCCCCAATGGATACGGCACGGGCTTCGCCGCACTTAAGGAGGTTCGTGCGGCCCTGGCGGATTTCAGGGCCAAGGGTAAGCCGATCGTCGCCTACATCGACTACGCGACCACCAAGGACTACTACCTTGCGTCCGCGGCCAGCGAGATCGCGCTCGATCCCTTCGGCCAGATCATCATGCCCGGCTTGGCGAGCGAGCCGTGGTTCGTCGGCGGCCTGTTCGAGAAGTACGGCATCGGCATCCAGGTAACCCGCGCGGGCAAGTACAAGTCCTACGTCGAGTCCTACACCCGCAAGGACATGAGTCCCGAAAACAGGGAGCAGATCCAGAAGCTCCTGGACGACATCTGGGGCAACATCGTCACCGACATCTCCAAGGCGAGGTCGATGAAGCCCGGCCTGATCCAGACCACCGTCGACACCGAGGGCCTGATCAACGCCAGCGCGGCCCTCAAGAGCGGCCTGGTCGACCAGGTCTCCTACCGCGACACGATCATCGATCAGCTCAAGAAGGAGACCGGTGTCACCTCCAAGACCGACTCATTCAAGCAGACGGACCTCGGCTACTACGCCAAGACCGCCATCCCCCGTCCCCCGGGCCTCGGCTCGGACGAAGTCGCCATCGTCTACGCCGAGGGCGAGATCGTGGAGGGCGAGGGCGACCAGACCGAGATCGGCGGGGCGAAATTCGCCCGCGAGCTGCGCAAGCTGCGCGAGGACTCAAACGTGAAGGCGATCGTCCTTCGGGTAAACAGCCCGGGTGGCAGCGTCACGGCCTCGGAGACCATCCAGCGCGAGGTGCGCCTGGCGCGCAAATCGAAGCCGGTCATCGTCTCCATGGGCTCCTACGCCGCCTCGGGCGGCTACTGGATCTCGGCCGAGAGCGACCGTATCTTCGCCGAGCCGACGACCATCACGGGCTCGATAGGAGTCTTCGGCATCCTGCCGAACATCCAGAAGCTCGCGAACGATCACGGCGTAACCTTTGACAGCGTGAAGACCGGCAAGTTTGCCGACGGGCTCCTCACGATCTCCCGCCCCCGCACCGACGAGGAGCTGGCCGTCTTCCAGAAGAACGTGGACTGGACCTACCAGCAGTTCCTCGCGAAGGTCGCGGTCGGACGCAATCTCAAGGTCGAGAGGGTGGCCGAGATCGCCCAGGGCCGCGTCTGGTCCGGTACGGAGGGCCTTAAGATTGGCCTGGTCGACGAGATCGGCGGCCTCTCCGACGCCATCCGCTACGCGGGCAAGAAGGCGGGAATGGCCGAGCACTTCAAGGTGACGGAGTATCCCAAGTCACGCGACCTGAAGGAGGCGATCGCGGAGGCCCTCGGCAAGATTGCGCCGGGCTCCCTCCACATGGAGACCACCGGGCTCATCGGCGAGCTTGAGGGGCGCATCATGAACGAGCTCAAGATGCTCAAGGCGCTCAACGACCCCCAGGGGCTCTACGCCCGCATACCGGTCGACCTCGAGATCCGCTAACAGATCCTTTCATGGCCAACCGCATCTCTAAGGACACGCCTGCAACGCTCATTCCCGCCGGTGACGCCGTCATCCTGCCCGAGGGCCAGATGGTGGAAGTCATGCAGACTCTTGGCGGCAACATCACCGTCCGCACCGACCAGGGCCTCTTCAGGATCGGCAGCGAGAACGCCGCCTCGATCGAGGGCCTCGCTCTCAACCCCACGGAGGAGTCGACGGCGGGGGAGTTCAGCGAGAAGGCTGTCTGGGACGCGATGAAGACCTGCTTCGACCCGGAGATCCCGGTCAACATCGTCGATCTGGGCTTGGTCTATGACCTCTCGATCGAGAAGACGCCGGCCGGCGAGCACGCGGTCGACGTGAAGATGACGCTGACGGCCCCGGGCTGCGGCATGGGCCCGGTCATCGCCGAGGACGCCCGAAAGAAGATCGCGGCCTTGCCAACGGTCGAGCGCGCCAAGGTGCACATTGTCTGGGATCCGATCTGGAACCCGCGAATGATCTCCGAGGCCGGCAGGAAGACGCTCGGCCTCGAGTAGGCCTAGGCCGTCACGCTCTCAAGAGAGCAGCCGTCGGCATCCTGCGTCGGGGTCTCGCAGTTCGGCCTTGCGATGACACCGGGGTAGGGTTCCGGGGAAAAATCGCCTCCGGCCAGGAGGTGGCGGTCGCAGATCTCGAAGAGCGACGCCTCGGACTCGGCCCGGCGCATGTCGTGCAGGAAGAGGCCCTGGGCGTCGACGCCCTGGCCGACGAAGTTCAGGTACTTCTTCATCTTGTTCACGTGGGCCCTTTCGGGGATGTCTTCCTGCCGGGTCTCCGCATAAAGGCGGGCCACGTACTCGCGCACATCGGCGAGCGTGATCCGCGAGGCCGCCTGGCCGGCCCAATGCTCCCGGCACTGCTTGAAAATCCACGGGTTGCGGATCGCGTGGCGGCCGATCATGACGCCCCTGCCGCCTGTCTCCTTGAGAATTTCCCCTGCGCGCACGGCTGATGTCACGTTGCCGTTCGCGAGGACGGGGCACCTGGAGCGCGACACGGCGCGGGCGATCATGTCGTAGTGCACCTCGCTGCGGTACATCTCGCGCACGGTGCGCCCGTGGACGGTCAGCAGGTCGACCTGGTTCTCGTTCACGATGTCGAGGATCCGCTCGAAGTTGGACACGTCCTCGAACCCGATCCTCATCTTTACCGTGAAGAGTCCGGGGATGGCCGCCCTCATGGCGGAGAGGATGGCGGCGATCTTGTCGGGGTCTCGAAGGAGCCCGCCGCCGACGTTCTTTTTGTACACCTTGGGCGCCGGGCAGCCGAGGTTGAGGTCGATGCCGGCGATGGGGTGGGAGGCCAGGGCGTCGGCGGTCCTCAGCATGTGCGGGATGTCCTCGCCGATGAACTGGGCGAACACGGGGCGCCCCGTCGTGTTCTCGTCGATGCTCCTCAGGATGTGCTTCTCGGGCCGCGACTGCGCGTGGACCCTCATGAACTCCGTGAAGAAGTAATCCGGTGCCCCGTAGAACGCGATGACCCGCATGAACGCCAGGTCCGTGACGTCCTGCATGGGCGCCAGCGCCGTTAAGGGCTGTCCGTCCAGGATCTGCGCGGGAAGCTGTGGGCGGGCGCTCAAGCCTCCTCGGAGCCGCCCTCTTCCTGCTGCTTCTTCCACTGCTCCAGGACGTCCGTGCGGTCCTCGACGGCGTCAAACACCGCGCGGGCCACGTAGATCGGGCGCTTCATCTGGAGCGAAAGGACGATCGAGTCGCTGGGCCGGGCGTCGATCTCGACGATCTTGGTGCCGAGCTCGTTCTCCATCGAGAGGAGTATACGGGCGAAGAACGTCTTCTCCCGCTCGTCGTTGATCACGATCCGCTCAAGGCGCGTGCCTAGGCCGACCAGGATGCTGCCGATCAACTCGTGGGTGAGGGGCCTGTCGCGCTTGACGCCGTCCAGGGTCATCTGGATCGCGTTGCCGACGAAGTTGTCGACATAGATGACGAATGTCTTGTCGTCGTTGCCGAGGAACACGGCGCAGCCGTTGGGCGTCGGAACAACCCCCTTGACCGTCGCCGCTACCACGTCGTTTTGCATAGGTACTCCAATAAATTAAGCCTGCCCCGGCCAAAGGGCAAGCGGCCCCCTAGAAGCCAAGCAGGCTAATTTTCCAGCTTCTGGCCTTCTCGATGACAGCCGTCTTGTCGAGGAGGATGACGCCACCGGTCTCGAGCGCCGCGGCCTTGAGGCCGGCGGCGTGCATGGTCTCCAGGGTGCGCAGCCCGAAACAGGGGACATCGAAGCGCCAGTCCTGGCGGGCCTTCACGGTCTTCACGAAGAGGGACTCGTCGGCCTTCAGGCCGCCGGCGCGCGTCAGCATCTCGTCCGTGCCCTCGAAGGCCTCGACCGCGAGGACGGTGCCCTTTCGAACGACGCAGCCCTGGCCGATGTCGAGGCGGGCGCACTCGCGTGCAATGTGTATTCCGTGCTCCAGGTATTCCTGGTCGATCGGGAACTTGCCACCCGTCATGACCCCGGAGGAGGCGAGGTGGATGTCCAGGAAGGCCCTCGCGTCCAGCATGCGCACTCCCAGGGCCTCGATCTCCTTGGAGATCGCCCCGAAGATGGTCTCGGCGTTGCGGCGTTTGAGGGAGAGGAGGATCTGGGCGGCCTTCAGGTCGGGCCGGAGGCCGTCGAAGAGCCTGCGGGGCGTCACCTGGCCCGCCATGATGGCGTAGCCGGCCTCGAACTTCTGCAGGAGTTTGAGAGTCTTGCCGACCTGGCCCACGTGGACCGTGTGGCGGTCGGATTCGGGGAAGGAGTCGACGAGCTCGGGGGCGGTCTCGCCCTCGAAGGCGATCAGCCGCAACGGGACGCCCGCGGCGCGGGCGCCGGCCGCCACGAGCTGGGGATAGATCCCCTGGCCGGCGATGAGCGCAACCGGCCTCGTCGGCTCGAAGTTCTCCGGAAGGTACGCTGAGAGGGGCGACGGCACAAACGGCGGGGCGGGCTTCAGGTCTGCGCCCCGTAGTACTTCTTGTAGCTCCTGTAGTACCGGTAGTTCGAGTAGTACTCGATCCTGCGCGGGGAGAGCCCGTTCAGCACGATGCCAAGGATCTCGTTCTTACCCTCCCTGAGGGCCTTGATGTAGAGCTTGATGTGCTTCCTGAAGGCGCGGTTGAAGCGGCAGACGTAGATGACCTCGTCTGTGCGCTCGGCGATCAGCATTGCGTCGGTGACGGCGCCCATCGGGGGCGAGTCGACGACGACGAGGTCGAACTGCTTCTTCATGCGCTCGAGGAGCTGCGGGAAGACCGGGTTCTCGAGGATCTCGGTCGGGCTCTTGGAGCGTCCGCCCGAGGTGAGGAGCCAGAGGTTCTCGCTGATCTTGATGATGCCGAGGTCGGCGTTCGTGAGGATGTCGCCGTCCAGGTGGGCGCCCGCCTCGAACCAGGCGATGATGCCCGTGACGTTCTGCTGGCGGAAGTGGCGGTGCAGCATCGGGCGGCGAAGGTCGCAGTCCATGATGAGCGTCTTCTTGCCGTGGCGCGCGAAGCACGAGGCAAGGTTGCACGAGATGAGCGTCTTTCCCTCTCCGGGGATCGTGCTCGTGACGAGGATCGACTTCGGAAAGTCGAGCTTCGACTGGATCTTCGCGGCGCTGTAGAGCCCGAGGAAGGCCTCATTGCCCGTCTCGTTACCGGCGGGCGACTCGGCCATGCCGATCTTCTCGTCCTCGCGCAGGGTGGGCAGCTGGGGGATGATGCCCAGCAGGTTGACGCCGATGAATGACTCGACGTCCCACGCGCTTTTCACGCGGTCGTCCAGGAAGCGGAAGCCGATGGCGATCGCAAGGAACACCACGAAGCCGATGCCGATGCTTGTCCTCATGATTCCCGAGATGTTCGGCGAGACGGGCGCGCCGGGCATCTGGGCCTTGTCGAGGGGGTGCAGTGAGATCTTGTCCAGGTTCTTGAAGGTCGTCGTCTGGTTCAGGCGGTCGAGGATCTCCATGTAGTAATTCTTCGCCACCGTCGCGCGGCTCTGGAGAGAGTTAAAGTCGACGCTGAGGGCCTTAAGCCCGAGCTCCTTGGCCTCCTGGTCGGAGTATTCCTTGTCGAGGTCCTTGACGCTGTCCTTGGCCGCGGCGAGGCGGGTGCCCAGGTCGGCGATCGCGAGGTCGACGGCCTTGTCGAGCTGGGCCTTCGTGACCGCGATCTTGTTCGCGTTGTCGATGACCTTCGGGTGCTTCTCCAGGTAGCGCTCCATGAGGAGGGCCTGTGTCTGCTCCGCCTCGTTGAGCTGCGTCTTGAGGGCCGGCACGGCGCCGTGGTTCGCGATGTAGGAGATCTCGAGCAGGTTCTTTCCGTCCCTCCTGAAGTCGTGGACCTCCTGGACCAGCTCCTCGGTGCTCAGGAGTTCCAGGCGCGCGGTCGTCAGGGCGGTGTTAACGCTCTTCAGGTTGTCAGTGATGATGTCCAGGCTCTTGTCCAGCGACACGAGGTTGTGCTGGCGCATGTAGTCCTGCAGCTGCTTCTCGGAATCATCGGCGTCCTTGCGGAGCTGCTCGGCCCGGCCTCTGAGGTAGGTGACGGCCTCCTCGTTCTTGCCGCCCACGCTCTCAAAGAGGTAGTCCATGAACTTCTCGACATAGCGGTTCGCCACGAGTTGGGCCGCTTCCGGGTCTTCGTTCCTGACAGTTATGGCGATCAGGTAGCTGTTCCTGAGGGGCTCCGCGTCGATCGCGCCGAGGAGGGCCTCCGCCGGGGGCGGAGTTGAGCCGGGGGGGAGCTTGGCGAGGGAGGCGCGCTGCAGGATCCGCTTCTCGTCAGGCGTGAAGGACTGCACGACGGCGGTCCTAAGGCGGTTGCTGTCGATGTCGTGGATGTAGGTGTTAAGGTCGGTGTCCGAGCGAACGGAGGGGTCGACGACGCCCTGGCTCGTCACGACCGTCTCGGGCTTCTCAAACTGGAGCGTGGCGGTGGCCTCGTAGACCTTCGGCTTGCGGGCCTGAACGTAGAAGAAGCCGACGGCCGCGATGATGGCCAGCGGCAGCGAGAGCCAGACATGCTCCCGGAGGATGACGTAGTAGTCACGAAGCGTGCGGCGCTCCACGGCGACATCAGTGTCGGAGCTGTAAATGGGCTTCGGAGCTTTGTGATTGTCGGGCATTTTGCTGGGAGTGTGCTAGATCAGATGATCCGCTCCGGAACGTACACGATGTCGTCCGGCTGCAGGAGAAGGGCGTTGTTTTCCTCGTTGGTCTTCGCGTCGCTCTTGCCCTTGATGAGGCTCTCGACGTCGAGGGATATGACCTTGGTCGTGCCGTCGGGCAGGATCCTCGTGATCTTCACCGCGGTGCCCTGCGCCGTGTCCGTGAAGCCGCCGGCCTTGGTGACAAGGTCCAGGACGCTCATGGAGGACTCGACCGGGAGAGCATAACGGCCGGCATTTTTCACCTGGCCCTGGATCGAGACCTCGCGCGGCGCGTACTCCTCGACGGAGATCGTCACCTCGGGGTTTCGCAGGTAGCGGCCGTCCTTGTAGGCGGCCTCTATCGTGCGCTCGGCCTCGCTCAGGCTGTCGCCGTTCACCTTGATCTCGCCTACGAGCGGTAGGTTTACCGTGCCCTTTGCGTCGACGCGGCAGATGGTCGATAGGTCGTCCTCCTGGAAAACCGAGATGCGCAGCTTGTCGGTCGTGCGGATGTTGTAGGTCAGCGTCTTCGAGGAGACGCCTTTGGGGCCCGCGGCGAGCGCGACGCCCGTCGCCAGGACGGCGGCTGCTGCGAGGAGGAGGCTCTTGATCAGTGTTTTCAAGTGGTGGGGGGCTTACCAGTGCGATGACGCAGTAAAGAAGACCTGATTGCGGCCGAACTCGGCGAATCCGACGTTCGAGAAGCTGCGGTAGTAGGTGTAGTTGATGGACACCTTCAGGTGCTGGTTGAAGGTGTAGAAGTAGCTGGCCGTGGCGCTCACGAACTCGTCCTCGCGGTGTTTGCCCTCGGGCTCGAGCTCGCCCTCGACGCCAATGAAGCGGTTCTCGCCGATCGAGCCCGAAAGTGTGCCGCTGGCCCTCGCCGTGAAGGAATCCTGCGCCGTTAGGCCGGCCCTCGTGGACTCGAGGGACTGCGCGAGCGCGGTCGTGGAGTAGTCGCGCGAGAGGTCTCCCGTCAGCGTGATCCTGCGGTTGATGTTCCAGGTCGTGGTGCCGCTCGCGGTCACGTCCTGGTAGGTGGCCCCGTTATCGATGCCCCCGAAGGAGTTTCTCGTCTGGTAGCCCACCTGCACGGAACCGTTGAACGGACCGTAGACCCGGCCGCTGACGCCGGCAGAGATCGCCTTGTCGATGTCGTGGGTGTTGTTTTCCTCCGATGTGTAGCGGTCGCGGGCGTCGATGAAGAGGTCCCGCTGATCGTTCAGGATGTAGTAAAGGTACAGGTTGCCCGCGTACACCGTCTGATTCGTGAAGATTTCCGCGTCCGTGTAGTCGACCTTGTTGAAGTCGAACGAGCCCGTGATGGAGTAGCGCTCGATGACGGGGTACTGGACGTTGAGACCGGCGTCGTAGTCCCAGGACGTGTCCCTCGTGTTGATCGTGAGGTCCGTGTGGTCCTGCTTCGCGGCGGAGACGGTGAGGGAACCGGTCGTGCGCCCCGTCTGCTTCGTAAGCTCCGCGCTCAGCTTCGGGTCCACATAGTCCTGGCTTCGGAAGTTGCCGTAGCGCGCCCAGTTCAGGGAGGCCGTTGCGTTGACGCCGATCCAGCCGGCTCGGCGCGCGAACTCCGTGCTCAGCGTTCCCTCGTAGGTCATGGTTCCGGAGTTCTGGGAGTTCGCGAAAAGGTTCGAGTCGTAGCCCATCTCAACAGTGCCGTCCACGTACACGTGGTCCCTGCCGTCCTCCAGGGAAACGAGCGCCAGAGCCCTGGGCGCAGAGACGGCAACCGCTACCACGGCCGCCGCCGTGAGGAGTCGGAGCTGAAATTTCATGAACCTCGTGCAGGTGAGTGCAGCCGTTCTAATGGCTCTTTAGATTGGCTGGGCTCACGTTCGTATCGATCGGCGGATTCGCCGGCGCGACTGGAACAGCCACGATTTGGTTGTTGCCTGAACCGGAGCCGCCGTTGGCGCCGTCGCTGTCGTTCGAAGCTCCGTCGAAGGTGCCGATGCTGCCGTCATTGCCGTCGCCCTTGCGGGCCTGCACCTCGAAGTACACGAGCTTGCGCGCGGAGTCGGCGGTGACGACCCGGTACTCGAGCCACTGCATCGAGTCCTCGTCCTCGCCGTCGGGGATGTCCTGGATCTCGACGATGTTGGCCTCGCCGGGGTTGCCCGGGTGGATGATGATCTGCTGGTGGTTCTTCACCAGGCGCGGGCGGTCAAGCGGGCCCGCCTGGACGGTGGCCTCGCCCTGGACCATCGAGATCACGGTAAGGTTGTCCTCCGCGACGATGACGGCCTGGCGCCCGCGGATCGACGCGGTGGCAAGCGAGGTCTCGTAGAGCATCGTGCTGCCGGCGACCATCTTGCTGGTTGAGACACCGATGACTCCGTGGTCGAGATAGAGCTTCGTGCGCGAGACCGAGGGCTCGTCCTCCAGGTCGGAGCGGTTCGGGCGGAAGGCCTCCTGCTCGAAGGCCTTGATCTGCATCCGGGTGTTGACGTCGACGTAGACGCCCGTGCCGTTGGAGAGGACGACGGTCGTGTTCGACACGGCCTTGGTCTCAAGGGAGGCGCCTTCGGCGCTGAAGACCGACTTCTTGGTCAGGTCGTCGATCTCGGTCCCCCTGTCGATCTGCGCGTCGCCCACCAAGTCGGCGACGTACAATTTGCTCGTCGGCTTCTTCTTTGTGGACTGCGCGTGGGCCACCGCGGCCACACAAAGGGAGGCCAGGAGGAATCGCAGAATTGGGCGTTGTTTCATCACCCCATTAAAGTACCGCGCGCGCTCTGCTCAGGCAAGATGGTATAATTGCGTAGGTATGGCTCTGGCAGAGGGAAACCGACGATTTTGATGCGTAATTACCGCCCTGCATTTTGCCCGATCCGGGCGGTGCGGAAAGGGGGCCTCAGGCGCCGGGAATCTTGTATCCAAAATCCTGGAGGATCTTCTTCGCGGCGTCGCCGTGGAGGAACGCGATGTAGCGCTCCGCGGCGGGGTTCTGGGCTCCGTGGGAGGTCACGACCGCCCCCTGTTCCAGGGGGTAATAGAGGGCGGAGGACACCTCGCTCCAGCGACCCTTGCCCTTCAGCTTGGGTGAGAGGACGACTGAGAGGGCGGTGAAGCCCGCGTCGGCGTTTCCAGTCTCGATGAACTGGGTCGTCTGCGAGATGCTTTCGCCCACCACGAGCTTCGGCTGCGCGTCCGTCCAGGCGCCGAGCTTCTCCATCGCCTGCTTTGCGGCGCGGCCGTAGGGGGCCGTGTCGGTGTTGGCGATCGCGAGCTTCATGACCTTCGGGTCGCGCACGGTCGCCGCCACGTTGTCGACCGCGACCCCGGCCTTCGTGGTCCAGAGGACCAGGCGGCCGACGGCGAAGACCGTGAGGCTCTTTGGATCGGCCGCCCCGGCCTTGGTCAGGACCTGGGCAAAGTGCAGGTCGGCGGAGAGGAAGACGTCGTACGGCGCCCCGTGCTCGATCTGCGCCACCAGGTCCCCCGAGGCGCCCGTCGCCGCCGTGACCGTGACGTCCGGCTGCTCCCGGGCGAATTCCTCGTCCAGGGCCTTGAGGGCGAAGCTCAGGTTGGCGGCGCCGGCGACGGAGAGGGGCTGGGCGGCGGCAGCCCCAGGCGGGCTAAGGAGGATCACCGCAGCGGCGAGAAGGAAGGCGGATTTGAGTTTTATTTTGAAGCGGGGGCCTCGGAAAACTGGACGATCTCGAGGGATTTCACCATCCGCGCCCAGCGCGCAGGCCTCTTGTCGCCGGGAGCCACGATCCGGAACGGGCCCGCGCCCTCGCCGAGCGGCTTTCCGTCCTCGCTGTCGACAAGGAGGATCACGCGGTCGCTGAAGGACTCGTCGAACTCGGCCAGGGAGTAGAGGGTGGCGTAGCCGTCCAGCGCCTTGGCGATGACGGCGAGGCGAAGCGCGGGGCCCCTCAGGCGCTCGCCAAGCGGCGCGCCTGCCTTGGCCAGCAGGTCGTGCACCGGAACCCCAGAGTACTCGTGCTCCGACTTCTCGTGGGCGTTGAAGGCCTTGATCGTCACATGGGGCAGGAGCCTGAACTCCGCCTGGGTGAAGCTGATTGAGCCTTCGAGGCTCGTGACCTTAAGGACCGGCTCGGCCGCGGAGCCCAGGTTGGCCGACAGGGCCACGAACGCCGCGAGGAATGCGGCCCTCGCGAGCCGCGACAGGGTAAAGCGTAAGTGCATCATGGGCGTCCCGACGCTCGGACCGATCGTTCTACTCTGTCAAGTAGAACGGCCCCATCGGATCAGGCGCGCAGGAGCGAGCGGATCGCTCTCCAGTCGGCACGGGTGGCCCGCAGGCAGTCGCTCTCCATCCTCAGGTAACGGCGAAGGACGTCCCTGCCTGCCTCTGTCACCTCCGAGCCACCGCCCTTGGATCCTCCGCGCTCGCGGGTGACCAGCGGCTTCTTGAAGAGGGCGTTCATGTCGCGCACAAGGCCCCACGCCCTGTTGTAGGACATGCTCATCCGCGCGGCCGACTTCGCGATCGAGCCGGTCTCTATGATGTGGCCCAGGAGCTCGGCCTTGCCCGGCCCGAAGGCGATCGAGCTCTCCTCGGGGAAGCGCAGGCGCGGCCGGAGGGTCTCCTTCGCCTTCGGCACGCTAGGCGACGACGAGGTTCAGGATCCTTCCGGGCACGTAGATCACCTTCTTGATCTCCTTGCCGGCGATGAAGGGGGCGACCTTGTCGCTCGCCTGGGCCACCGCGAGCGCCTGCTCCTGGGTGAGGCCGACGGGGACCAGCTGGTCGCCGCGCGTCTTGCCGTTCACCTGGAAGACGAGACGGACCTCGGCCGAGGAGATCTTGGCGGCGTCAAACGCGGGCCACGGCGTCCCGGCCACGGTTCCCGGCGCCCCGAGGCGCGACCAGACCTCCTCTGCGAAGTGCGGCGCGAAGGGTGCAAGGATCTGGATGAAGGACAGCGTGGAGGACAGGCTAACGGCCGCCTCCTTGTGGAGCGCATTCTCCAGGATCATCATCTGCGAGATCGCGGTGTTGAAGCGCATGCCCTCGATGTCGTCGCCGACCTTGCGGATCGTCTCGTGCAGCAGCTTCTGGAGCTCCCCGGAGTCCTTGGCGTCGTCCGTGATGCGGGCGCTCCTCTTTCCGTCCTCGCCGATGCAGTCGTGCCAGACCTTCTGCAGGAAGCGGTGGACGCCCTCGATGCCCTTCATGCTCCAGGGCTTCATGGCCTCGAGCGGCCCCAGGAACATGAGATACAGGCGCAGGCTGTCCGCGCCGTGGCTCGCGATCACGGTGTCCGGGCTCACCACGTTGCCGCGGCTCTTGGACATCTTCTCGCCGTCCTCGCCCAGGATGATGCCCTGGTGGAAGAGCCTCTTGAACGGCTCGTCGTTCGGGACGGCGCCGATGTCGAAGAGGACCTTGTGCCAGAAGCGGGCGTAGAGGAGGTGCAGCACCGCGTGCTCGGCGCCGCCGACATAGAGGTCGGGGCTGCCCCAGCGCGCCAGGGACTCGGGCGAGGCGAAGACCTTGTCGTTCCTCGGATCGGCGAAGCGCAGGTAGTACCAGCACGATCCCGCCCACTGCGGCATCGTGTTGGTCTCGCGCCTGGCGCGCACCCAGCCGTCGCCGGCGGGGTGGGGCTCGGCGGCCGGCACGGCCTTGCCGGTCTCGACATGGTGCCAGATGTCCACCCAGGCAGTGACGTTGGCGAGCGCGCTCTCGCCCGTGCCGCTCGGCAGGTAGGATTCCACCTCGGGGAGGATGAGCGGCAGCGCGGAGTCCGGGAGCGGCAGCGCGAAGCGCAGGACGCCGTTCTCCTCATAGGACACGGGGTCCTTCGGCAGGAGGGCGGCCACCGCGGGAGCCGCCTTCTTGTAGTCGTCCTCGCTGACCCAGACGATCGGTATCGGCTCGCCCCAGTAGCGCTGCCGGGAAAAGAGCCAGTCCCTCAGCTTGTAGTTAACGAAGGGCCTTGCGGTCCCCTTCTTCGAGAGGTCATCGGTGATCTTCTTCTTCGCCTCGCGCCACTCCATGCCGCTGTAGCCGTCGGAGTGCACCAGGTTGCCGTCGCCCGTGTAGGGCAGCTTCGGCTCGTGGCCGTTTCCGGAGTGGCCCTGCTCGATCACGGGCACGACCGGCAGCTGGTAGCGCATCGCGAACTCGTAGTCGCGCTCATCGTGGGCCGGGACGGCCATGATGGCGCCCGTGCCGTAGCCAGTCAGGACATAGTCGGCGACCCAGATCGGCACGCGCGCGCCATTGACCGGGTTGATGGCGAAGGAGCCCGTGAAGACGCCGGACTTGTCCTTGGCCAGGTCCGTGCGCTCGAGATCGCTCTTTGAGGCGGCCTTCTTCCTGTACTCCTCGACGGCCGCCTTCTGGCCCGGGCTCGTCAGCACGTCGACCAGCGCGTGCTCCGGCGCCAGCACCATGTAGGTGCAGCCGAAGAGCGTGTCGGGCCTGGTTGTGAAAATCTTCAGCCCGCCGGCGGAGGGTTTCTCGAGGCCGAAGGTGATCTCTGCGCCCTCGCTGCGGCCAATCCAGGCCGCCTGCATGCGCTTCGTCGAGTCGGGCCAGTCCACGCCGTCCAGGCCCGACAGAAGCCTGTCCGCGTACGCGGTGATCCTTAGGACCCACTGGCGCAGGTTGCGCCGCTCGACCGGGAAGCCGCCGACCTCGCTCTTGCCGTCCACGATCTCCTCGTTGGCCAGCACCGTGCGCAGCTCGGGGCACCACCAGACAGGGCGCTCGTCGACATAGGCCAGGCCCTTCTTAAAGAGCTGCAGGAAAATCCACTGCGTCCAGCGGAAGTATTTCGGGTCGGTCGTATCGACCTCCCGGTCCCAGTCATAGGAGAAGCCAAGCGCCTTAATCTGGCGGCGGAAGTTCGCTATGTTGTTCTGGGTGTTGGTCGAGGGATGGGTCCCGGTCTTCACCGCATGCTGCTCGGCGGGGAGGCCGAAGGCGTCCCACCCCATTGGGTGAAGGACGTCGAATCCCTTGGCCCTCTTATAGCGGGAGAGGATGTCGGTCGCCGTGTAGCCCTCGGGGTGGCCTATGTGCAGGCCCGCGCCCGACGGGTATGGAAACATGTCCAAGATATAGAACTTGGGACGATCAGGGTGGGTCCCCGCCTTGTTGGGCCGCTCGCGTTCCCAGAAAGATTGCCAGCGGGGCTCAATTTCTTGAAACTCATAGTCTTTTGATCCGGTAACCATCGTGTGAAACCCGCTATATTGAACCAATCACCTTTCCGGTCAATCTTGGCCGCCACGCTGCTTTTTGGCGGCGCATTTGCCTCCAGGGCAACGGCCTCCATGAGTGGGGGATTTGAGAGGCTCTTAGATTCCGTGGTGAGGATCGATGTCCAGGAGTTCAATTTCGAGGACGGGGCCCGCCGCATAGACTCCAGCATCGGCTCGGGCGTCATCCTCTCCCAGGACGGCCTCATTCTTACGAACGCCCACGTGGCCGGCCCGAAGGCCGTGGAGATCAACGTGACCCTCTCGAACCTGGAGCGGGTGAGCGCCAAGCTGGTCGGCTGGGACCACTGGACGGATCTTTCTCTCCTCAGGCTCGACCTGACGGACGCGAAGAAACGGGGCCTCGCCTTCAAGCACGCCGATTTCGGCGACAGCGAGAAGCTCTACGTGGGCGAGACGGTCTACGCCGTCGGCACCCCCCACGGGCTTACCCGCACTGTCACCCGGGGCATCATTTCCAACAACAACAGGTATTTCGAGGACACCGAGGGCGTGGACGGCTATGAGACCGGCAACTTCAACACCTGGCTGCAAACCGACGCCGCGATCAACCCCGGCAACTCGGGCGGGCCGCTCGTGACCGAGGACGGCCGCATCATCGGCATCACCTCCCGTGCCTACCTGGGCGCCAACAACCTCGGCTTCGCCATCCCCTCCGTGATCGCGAAGCGCGTCGTCGCGAGCCTGGTTCAGGACGGCTCCATCACCCGCAGCTACATCGGCATCGTGCCGAAGGCCCTCCAAGACCTCGAGGGCTTCTACGACGTCGCGAGCAACAACGGCGTCCTGGTCGACAGCGTCGAGGCCGGGTCACCGGCCTCGGTCGCGGGGCTCCAGGCCGGCGACATCATCCTCGCCATCGACGGCAAGAAGGTCGACGGGCGCTTCCCCGAGCAGCTGCCCCCGATCCAGAACATGATCGCGAGCCAGCCGGTCGGCTCCTCCCTGGTCCTCGACTACAAGCGCGGCACAAGGCAGATCTCATCGACGCTGGTGACCGCGAAGCTTGAGAGCCGCATCGGTGAGGAGTGGGTCTCCGACACCTGGGGCATCGCGGTTCGCAAGGTCTCGCTCGCCTTCGCCCGCGAGAACCAGCTCCAGGACGACACAGGCGTCCTCGTGATCGGCGTGCAGCGGGGCTTCCCCGCCGAGGTCGCCGGGATGGCGCGGGGCGACATTATCACGAAGATAAACCAGAACCCCGTGGGTTCAATCGACGTCATGAAGTCCATGGACGCCCAGTACGCCGCCAAGCCCGCGCCGACCCTCTTCGAGGTGCAGCGCGAGCGCCGTGTTTCCCTCGTCGTCCTGAAGCCGTGAAGATCCAAGCTTTCCTCCTCTGCGCACTCCTCTCGGCCGGCGCCGCGCGCGCCGCCGACCTGCCGGCACTCTGGGCCGAGCGGGTGAAGAGCACGGTCGCCATCGAGTACGTGACGCAGACCGAGCTCGAGCGCCGCCCGACGGTCTCGTACGGCACGGTGGTCGACACCAACGGCACGATCATCCTTCCCTCGGCCGCGATCGACCTGCGCATCGCGCCGAAGCAGCTTAAGGACTTCAAGGTCTACCTTCCCGGCGACCCCGAGGGCACTCCCGCCGAGTACCTCGGCCGCGACGCCTACACGGGCTGGCATTTCCTGCGGGCCGGCGCCGCTGTGCGCGACCGCCTGGTCCCGATCACCGCCTTCGCCAAGACCTCCCGCGAGCCGCAGCTGGCCGACGAGGTCTGGGGCATCGGCCTGCGCAACAAGGACGAGGACTTCACGCCCTACATCCTGCAGAGCCACATCGCCCTCATCCAGTCGCTGCCCCAGAGGACCGCCATCGCCCAGCAGGAGGTCGCGGGTCCCGGGCTTCCCGTCTTCAACCGCGAGGGCGAGTTCATGGGCCTGGGCGCCAGCTCCTTCGGCCAGACATTCCTCGAGTTCTCCGGCGCCGAGCGCGATGGCTCCCCGATCATGCTGGTCAACCTGGAGGAGAGCAGCGCCTTCCTGGCCGCCGGCGAGGTGATCCCGTATGTGGGGCGCATCCCCTCCAACGCCTTCGGCCGCCCTCTCGCCTGGCTGGGGGCCTACGGCCTCGAGCCCATGGACCGCGAGGTCGCCACCTTCCTCAAGCTCCAGTCCCAGTCCGGAGCCGTCGTGAGCGAGGTCCTGGAGGGAAGCCCAGCCGAGAAGGCGGGGCTCAAGGCCCACGACATCATTCTCGGCGTCGATGGGAAGCCGCTGCCGCGCTTCAAGCCGGACCGCGTCGTGATCGACTACGTCGAGCGCCTGATAGCGGCGCGCGCGCCGGGCGACGCCATGGTGCTCTCTATCCTGCGCGGCTCGGAGCGCGTGGAAGTGACGGCGAGGCTCGACGACGAGCCGCGCCTGGTCCGCGAGGCGGACCGCATGTATTTTGAGAAGATCGGCTTCACGGCACGGGAGTTCGTGTACGGCGACGCGATCGCCCGCCACGCGAAGGTAGGCCACACGGGCGGCGTCGTGGCGCATCTCGTAAAGCCCAACAGCCCGGCCGACATCGCGGGGCTCAGGCCCGACGACTGGATAAAGGAGATCGACGGCTCGGAGGTGGGGGACTTTGCGGCCGCCGTGCAAAAGCTCAGCGGCATCGAGAAGGACATGATGCGCTCCGAGACCGTGTTCCTCGTTAGCCGCGGCAGCGATACGGCCGTCCTGCGCATCAAGCTTCACTGAGGCCACAAAGCATGTTCACCGGCATCGTCGAGGAAACGGGCGAGGTGGAGTCCTTCCTGAAGGCCGACTCGTCGTGGCGACTGCGGGTGGCGGCTAAGGCCGTCCTCGGTGGGATCACGCCCGGCGAGAGCATCGCCATCAACGGCTGCTGCCTTACCGCGGTCTCCTTCGATGACCGCAGCCTGTCTTTCGATGTCCTGGAGGAGACGAGGCGCCTCACGAACCTCCACTCGATCAGCTCGGGCACGCCCGTGAACCTGGAGCGCAGCATGCGAACCGACGGCCGCCTGGGCGGCCACTTCGTGACGGGGCACATCGATGGGCCAGGCACAGTCGAGGTCTTTGAAGCCCGCGGGTCCGACCACTATCTGAGGATCCGCGGTCCAAAGGGCTGCGGGAAATTCCTTATCGTCAAGGGCAGCATCGCGGTGGACGGGATGTCCCTCACGGTGGCGGAGGTCGAGGGTGACTGCTTCGCGGTCTGGATCATCCCGCACACGCTCGCGGTCACGAACCTGAAAGGCCGCAAGGCCGGAGACCTCGTTAACCTGGAATTCGACATGCTCGGCAAGTACGTGGACAAGATGCTCGAGGCCCGCGGCATCCGGGCCTCCTAGGCACCATGCGTCTCGCGATCCATGCCATCACCGAGGAGCTCAGGCGCCTGAAGGCGTCGGGGCAGGGGACGGTCACCGTCTCCGACGAGGGAATCGCGGCGCTCAGGAAGTCGCTGGCGGGCCGGCCGGCGTCCCCGCGTCCCGCAGCTGCGGCTCCCCAGGCCCCGGCGGGCGCCAAAGCCCCCGAGCCTGCGCGTCCCGCGCCCAGGGCGGCGGCCAAGGCCGCCGAGCCCGCGGCACCCGCCGTCCCGCCCCCGGTCGTGCACCTTCCGGAAGGCGACAAGGCCGTGAAATGGGCGGCGCTCAACGAGCTCGTCCGCGAGGACAAGGTCTGCCGCTCGAAGTTGAGGCCCGGCAAGAAGATCGTCACCGGCATCGGCAGCCTCGACGCCTCGATCATGTTCGTCGGCGAGGCGCCGGGCGCTGAGGAGGAGATCCAGGGCGAGCCGTTCGTCGGTCCTGCCGGCCAGCTCCTCACCAAGATGATCGGCGGCATGGGCCTTTCCCGATCCGACGTCTTCATCGGCAACATCATGAACTGGAGGCCCGATTTGGGGTCAGCCGATGCCGGCGAACAGACGGGGAATCGGCCCCCGACGGACGCCGAGATGTCCCATTGTCTTCCATACCTAAAGGCGCAGATAGAAATCGTTAAGCCACAATTGCTTGTGGCGCTTGGTGCCTCCGCCGCAAAGGCCATGCTCGGCTCAAAATCCTTCAGCGCGCTTGGCGAGGTGCGGGGTCGCTGGCATGACTTTGGGGGCACCCCTCTCATGGTGACCTACCATCCCAGCTACATCCTGCGCAACCCGACGAACCGCACCAAGCGGCTCATCTGGGAGGATTTGCTCAAGGTCATGGAGCGCGCCAAGCTCCCGGTCTCCGACAAGCAGCGTGCATTTTTCCTGACATGAGAACGACACAACGCCTCCTCCTCGCGATCGTGCTAATGACCGCCTTCGGCCTCCGCGGCCGCGGCGCAGAAGAAGTCTTCGATTTCGAGACGCTGCGCTACAACGCGAAGATGCTGGCGTCGAAGCCCTTCGCCCAGAGGCCGGTGGACGTGCCCGAGTCGCTCCTGAAGCTGACCTACGATCAGTACCGCGACATCCGCTTCAAGCCCGAGGAGGCCCTGTGGCGCCGCGAGCACCTGCCGTTCATGCTCCAGTTCTTCCACCCGGGCTTCAGCTTCGACCGAAGCGTGCAGATCAGCCAGGTCGAGGGGAAGAAGGTCGAGTCGATCCCGTTCTCGCCGAGCCTGTACGACTACGGCCACAACAAGGTCCCGACTGTCACGAAGAAACTCGGCTTCGCCGGTTTCCAGGTCCTCTACTCGCTCAACAAGCCTGGCGACGAGCTCGGTGCCTTCCTCGGGGTGAGCTACTTCCGCTTCCTCTGCCAGCACGCCTACTACGGCCTCTCGGCCCGCGGCCTGGCCATCAACACGGGCGAGCCAGGCGGCGAGGAGTTCCCGGTCTTCCGCGACTTCTGGGTCGAGCGCCCGACGCCGGACGCCAAGACGCTGGTCGTCTATGCCCTCCTTGACGGCCCGACGGCCGCCGGGGCGTTCCGCTTCCAGATCACGCCCGGGGCCGAGACGGTTATCCAGGTCCACGAGGTGATCTACTGCCGCCACAACCCCGCGGTCCTTGGCCTCGCGCCCATGACCAGCATGTTCTGGCACGGCAAGAACTCGACCACGAGCTACGACGACTTCAGGCCCGAGGTGCACGATTCCGACGGCCTCATGCTCTCCAACGGAAGCGGCGAGTGGATCTGGCGGCCGCTGACCAACCCGAACAACACGCGCGTTGTCGCCTTTTCGGATGAGAACCCGAAGGGCTACGGCCTCACGCAGCGTGAGCGCCGTTTCGAGAATTACCAGGACCTCGAGGCCTACTACCACCTGCGCCCGAGCGCATGGGTCGAGCCGGTGGGGCAGTGGGGCAAGGGCTCCGTCCGCCTTGTCGAGCTCCACGCGCCGGACGAGACGGCTGACAACATCACGGCCTTCTGGGTGCCGGACTCGCTGCCGCAGCCGGGCGAGCCGATAGAGCTCACCTACAAGCTTCACTGGTACATGGACCAGATCCACCCGCCGGCGGGATTCGTCTCGGCGACAAGGATCGGCAAGACAGCGACCCAGGAGCGCGACCTCGAGCGCTTCGTCGTGGACTTTGACGGCGCCTACCTCGGCAAGGAGGGCCCGGACCCGCTCATCGAGCCGGTCGTGACTGTGGGAGCCGGGGCCACCCTGGTGAACACGACGATCCAGAAGAACCCCTACAACGGCACGTGGCGCGTGGTGTTCTCGATCAGGCCGGACGGCAGCGGCAAGCCCGTCGAGATGCGGTGCTTCCTGCGCAAGCCGCCCCACGTCCTAACCGAGACGTGGAGCTACCTGTGGCAGCCGTGATAGAATCCCCCGACGAGGGCGCCTCCGCCATCGGGATGCCGATGGCGTTCCGCCCGAAGACGGGCACGATGGATTCCTGGAACGCCGCCTACGTGCGCGTCGAGGATTACCTGCGCGCGCACAGAATCCACAACCGCCTCCACCAGAGCCGCCTGATCCAGAAGATCCTCGAGAGGGCTGCGAGAAGGCATGAGGCGCACCCGGCGCTCGACCCGACCGCGGTCGCGGCCGAGGAGACCGAGGCGCTGATGGACGCGTGGTTCTCCGAGGTCCTCGACGAGAAGGGCCAGCCCCGCGACAGGCTCGCGATCGACGGCCGGGTCTCGCTTCTGCTCTGCGACGGCCCCGAGCGCTGGCCTTACGCCTTCCTTGACGAGTCGGGGGTGCCCGCCGACTTCCTGAGCGCGATGAGGAGCAGCCACCTTGAGGCCGGCCCCGACCTCGCGGTCTCCAGCATGGTGCCGCGCCCGATCGACCTGGGCCCGATAACGGACGCCGCGGGCGAAACTCTCGAGCGCATCGAGAAGTGGCCCATCGTGCGCGTCCTACTCCTCTGGATCCTCTTCACCTCGGTGCTCGCGGGCATCTTCTACATGACGCGCTGACCGATGACCGTCTATCCCACGCACCAGATGAGCCCCGGGCGCCTGAGCAGGCGCAGGTTCTTCTTTTTTTCGGCGGTGTTCGGCCTGACGAGCCTGGCCACCTGGTTCGTGGCGGACATGTACTGGCGCGCCACCGAGGGGCTTTCGGGCCTGGAGATCCTGCTGCTGCTCCTCTTCGTGCCGCTCTTCGCGCACATCGCGGTCGGCTTCTGCACCGCCATCGCGGGCTTCTATGTGGTGAACCGGGGCGGCGACAGCAGCCGGATATCCAAGACCTCGCCCGCGGGCGGCCCCTACAATCTCGCGTCGACCGCCATCATCATGCCGGTCTACAACGAGGACGTGAGCCGGGTCTTCGAGGGCCTGCGCGTCGTCTTCAAGTCGGTCCAGGCCATTGAGGGGGCGGAGAACTTCGACTTCTTCATCCTCAGCGACTCGAACCAGCCGAATCAGTGGATCCGGGAGGAGGTCGCGTGGGCCGAACTCTGCAAGCAGGTAGGCGGCTTCGGGAAGATCTTCTATCGCAAGCGCCGCCAGGCCATCAACAAGAAGGCCGGCAACGTGGCCGATTTCCTCAGGCGATGGGGAAAGAACTACCGCTACATGGTGGTGCTGGACGCCGACTCGATCATGACGGGCGAGGCGCTCGCGCGGCTTGTCACCATGATGGAGGCGACCCCGAACGCGGGCATCATCCAGACGGCGCCGCGGACCGTGCGGGGCGAGTCGCTCTATTCGCGCCTCCAGGCGTTCGCCAACCGGATCTACAGCCCCATCTACCTGGCGGGTCTCAACTACTGGGAGCAGCACGAGGGCAATTACTGGGGCCACAACGCGATCATCCGCGTCCAGCCCTTCATGGACCACTGCTCGCTGCCGGAGCTGCCGGGCAACGAGCCCTTTGGCGGGCGCATCCTCTCGCACGACTTCGTCGAGGCGGCGCTCATGCTGAAGGCAGGGTGGTCGGTCTGGATCGCCCACGATGTCGAGGGCAGCTACGAGGAGGGGCCTCCGACGCTGATCGAGAGCGCGAAGCGCGACCGGCGCTGGTGCCAGGGCAACCTGCAGCATGCGTGGCTCTTGACTGCTCGCGGCTTCAGGCCCGCCAACCGCTTCCACCTTCTTCTGGGCGTCATGGCCTACGTCTCGTCACCGATGTGGCTCCTCTTCCTCGTCCTTTCGACGCTCGAGATGGTGAGCCAGGCCTCTACGGGGCATTTCGACGCAGGCTACGGCGCGGACACGACCTCCGTCTTCGGCTACATGGTGTCCGTGCCCGAGGCGCTGACCCTCTTCTCGCTGACGATGCTCCTTCTGTTCCTTCCCAAGTTCGTGAGCGTCGTCGTGCTCCTTGGAAAGGGCGACGAGTCCGCCGGCTTCGGCGGGCGCGCGAGGGTGACGCTGAGCGCGCTCCTGGAGGCCATCGGCTCGACGCTCCTTGCGCCGATCAACATGATGTTCAACACAAAGTTCGTCATCTTCACGCTCCTTGGCCAGGGCGTCGGCTGGGTGGCGCAGAAGCGCGCGGCGGACGAGGACGGGACTGACTGGCGCGAGGCCATCATCACCCACGGGCCACCGACCCTTATCGGGCTCTGCTGGGGCGTCTCGACGCTCATCCTTGTGCCAGCCTACTTCGCCTGGCTAAGCCCCGTCCTGGCCGGCCTAGTCCTCTCGATCCCGATCTCGATCTTCCTCAGCAAGACAAGCTTTGGCCGCAAGGCCCGCGAGATGGGCATCTTCGTGACGCCGGAGGAGACGATACCCTGCGTCGAGCTCCAGCAGTTGGAGCAGAACCTGGCCGAGTGCTACCGCCACCTGCCGCCCTTCGAGCCCCTGAGGGCCGATTATGGCCTCATGCAGGCGGTCCTGGATCCCTATATCAACGCCATGCATGTCTCGCTCCTGCGCCAGCGCAGGACGAGCGCGGTCGCGCGGGAGTGGTTCGCCAAGCTGCAGGGCAGGCTGCTTCGCGAGGGTCCCGACCGCTTCACGACCAAGGAAAAGATGGCGCTCCTCCTGGACCCCGAGTCGATGATCCACCTGCACCGGGAGCTCTGGAGCCTTCCCTCGGAGTCGCTCGCCGAGTGGTGGCGCCTGGCGATGAGGCAGTACAACGTCCTTGCCGCGGTGCCCAGCACCGCCCTCTACCGCTAGGGCTACGGAGCGAGCCGGCGGAGCTCGATCTCGACCTTGGCGAACTCCTCCTCGGCGGAGACGATCATCGGGGCGATGCTGAGGATCCCCTCGGTCCTTGAGATGAGCTCCATGCGCTCGCCGATGCTTTTGAGTATCTGGGCGCCGACGTTCGCGGAGCTTCCCTTGATGGTGTGCGCGGCCCTCGTGAACGACTTCACGTCCCCCGATGCCAGGTAGGTCTTCAGGTCGACGATTCTCTTCGGCGTGTCCTCAAGGTAGATGTTCACGATTTCCTTCAGGAACTCGCCGCCGTCGCCGGGGTTGAGCTCCTTAAGGTTGTTGATCGCTTCCATGTCAATTGAAGGTTGGTCAGCCACGGTGTTGGTGTGTTGTCGGGTTGTATTGGGGGGACCCGCTCAGGTCTCCCACTCGAATGACGTGTTCTGCTCGATCTCCGCAATGGTGGTCATGCCAAGGAGAACCTTCTTGAGGCCGTCGTAGCGAAGGGGCCTGTAGCCCACCTTCGCCGCGGCCTTCGTGATCTCCTGCACGCTTCGCTCCTCGGAGATCAGGGCGCGTATCTCCTCGGTGATGAGGACGAGCTCGTGGATCGCGACGCGGCCCTTGTAGCCGGTGTTGCGGCACTTGGGGCAGCCCTTGCCGCGGTAGAACTGCACGTCCGTCAGGCCGTCGGCCTTGAAGTACTTGGAGAGCACCTCGCGAGTCGGCGTGTAGGCCTCCTTGCAGTTCTCGCAGATGCGGGCGGCCAGGCGCTGGGCCAGGACCCCGATGACGGACGGCGCGACCATGTAGGGCTCGACGCCGATCTCGATCAGGCGGGTGATCGCCTGGGGGGCCGAGTTGGTGTGCAGCGTCGCGAAGACGATGTGGCCGGTCAGGGCCGCCTCAGTCGCGATCTTCGCCGTCTCGAGGTCGCGGATCTCGCCGATCAGGATCGCGTCCGGGTCCTGGCGCATCAGGGCGCGCAGCAGGTTCGCGAACTTCAGGTCGATCGTGTGGTTCACCTGGCTCTGGGTGACGCCCTCGAGCTGGATCTCGATCGGGTCCTCGATGGTCGAGATGTTGAGCTCCGGCTTGTTGATCTCGTGGAGCGCGGAGTAGAGGGTGGTGGTCTTGCCCGAGCCCGTCGGCCCCGTCACGAAAATGATGCCGTTCGGGTTCTCGATCAGGCGCCTGAAGGGCTCCAGGATCGTGCGCGACATCATCATCTTCTCCAGCGTGATCATCGACTTCTTGCCCGACATCGCGAGGATGCGGATGACGACCTTCTCGCCGTAGGCCGAGGGGATCGTGGAGACGCGGAAGTTGGCGGTCTGGTTTCCGATCGGCAGCGAGAAGCGCCCGTCCTGCGGGATGCGGGTCTCGGCGATGTCCAGGTTGCAGAGGATCTTGATGCGCGAGATGAGAGCCCTGTGCAGCTTCCTGGAGTAGGTGAGGATCTCCCTGAGGTTGCCGTCGACGCGGAAGCGGATCCTGGAGTGGATCTCCTGCGCCTCAATGTGGATGTCGGTCGCCCGCTCCCTCATTGCGTAGTACACGATCTCGTCCAGGATCTGGACGAGCGCGTTGTTCTCGGCCAGGTGGGCCAGCTTGTCGGACGCCAGGTCGGGAACGTCGAAGAGGTTCGAGCGCTCGAGCTGGCCCAGGCTGTCCTCAAGCCTTTCCTCGTTGGAGTAGTGGATCGCGATCGCGTCCTCGATCTCGCGCGGCAGCGCGAAGACGGGGCTGACAGGGATCCTTGCGATAAGGCCGAGGCGCTTCGCGGTCTCGGCGTCGTCGGGCGTCGCCATGGCGATCGTCAGGACGCCGTTGAAGATGTAGAGGCCGACGCCGCGGACCTTCTTCGCCACCTCGTGGGGGATCTTCTCGATGGCCTCGTCGGTGATGACGGAGACGAACGGGTCCACGTAGGCGACGTTCATCGTGTCGGCCCAGAAACGGCACGCGTCGTCCTTGCCGACGATCTTGGACTCGATCACCGCCTGGACGATCTCCGGGGTGTCGCCGTGGCGCTCGCCCAGTACGCGCAGCTCCTCCTCGCTCCCGAAGTTGGGAGTCGCGCGGAGCCGGTTGAAGAAATTCTCAAGTCTTGGGCTTAACACGGACGACTTTCTTGGTCTTGAAGAGTTTGCCGATCTCGGCCTGGTCGAGCTTCTCCATCGCGAACGACGCGGAGCCCTTCTCGGCCTCGATCTCGGCAAGGAGGTCGGGGAGCGAGTACTTCACCTCGGTCAGGGTGACCTTGGAGGGGGCGGCCGGCGGGGAGCTGGATTCCTCGTCGGCCATCATGCTGGGGGGTCCTCCTCGGCGGGTTCCTCCGACTCGAAGCAGCTGTCGATCGTGTCGGCGAGCGCGCGTCCGATCTCTTCGGGGGGCGCGTCCTTCCTGATGTAGTTCGCAGCACCGAGCGCGACGGCCTCGTCGATCGTCTGGCGGTTCGCGAGCGACGTGAGCATGACGACGACGGCGTCGGGATTGAGAGCCTTAAGCGCCCGCAGGGTCTCGATGCCGTCCATGATCGGCATGTTGACGTCCAGCATCACCAGGTCCGGCGACTCCCTCTTGTAGACCTCGAGTGCCTCGCTGCCGTTCGGCGCCTCCATGATGCGGCTCACGCCGAGATGGCGCAGCAGAAGGGAGATGAATTTCCGGATGTGCGCCTCGTCGTCGACGAGGAGGATGCTGCCGCTGAAGTTCATTTGTGCAGGGGGAGGCTCACGATGAACTCCGCGCCGCGGCCGGGGATGTTCTCGACGCCTATTGTGCCGTTGTGGGCCTCGACGATCTTGCGGCAGATGGCGAGGCCGAGCCCCGTGCTCTTCTCTCCCCCTGTCGGTTTCGCGGATAGCGTGCCGTAGTCCTTGAAGAGGAGATGCCTCTCGCTGTCGGGGATGCCGGGACCGTTGTCGCGCACGGCGAAGCCCGCGACGTCGGCGTTGGCGTGGATCACAACCGTAATGATCGACCCCTTGGGCGAGTACTTGACCGCGTTGCTGATGATGTTGTCGACCACCTGGCGCATCTTGTTGCGGTCCACGTCGACGATCGGGTCCCCGTTGGCCTTCACCATCTCGATCTTCGTGTTCTTCTTGGCGGCCTCCATGTTGGAGAGGTGCACGGAGCGCTCGACGATCTCGGCCACGCTGGTCGGGGCCTTGTCGAGCTTGAGGTGGCCGCCCTCTATCGTGGCAACGTCGAGGAGCTCGTTGACGAGCTGGAGCATGGACTGGCTGGCGCCATGGATTGTCTGGATGATCTCCTTCTGCTCGCCGCTCATCGGGCCCACCGCGTCCTCGTCGAGGAGCTCGGCCAGGCCGCGGATGGACGAAAGGGGGTTCCTGAGGTCGTGGGCGCACATGCCAAGGAACCTGTCCTTGTCGGCGTTCGCCTTGCTCAGCTGGCTGACCAGGAGCTTCTGCTGCTCGACCAGCTGCTGGTTGCTCAGGTGGGTGCGGATGCGCGCAACGACCTCCTTGGGCCTGAACGGTTTGGTCAGGTAGTCGACGCCGCCGGCATCGAATCCCATGACCACGTCGTCCGCCTCGCTCTTGGCGGTGACGAAGATGACCGGGGCGCACTTGTCCCCATGGGTCTTCTTAAGCGTCCTGCAGGTCGTAAAGCCATCGATCCCGGGCATCATGACGTCCAGGAGCACCAGGTTGGGCTGGAATGTCGCATAGACCTCCAGGGCCTGCTCGCCGGACGAGGCTTCGGCTATTTCATAGCCCTCGTGGCGCAGGATGCCGCCGATGATCCGCAGGTTGATCCTGTCGTCATCAACAGCCAGTATCCGTCGGCCCTTCAGGTCGATGGACGGTGGTATCAAGGGTTCATCCATTATGAGCGTGGGGGACATGAGACATCGCGGGAGCGTTGCAGGCCAGAGAAATACGTTTACGGGGATTACGCAGTACCGCAAGAACGTCGCATCACATAATCGAGATATGTTGATATTGAGCTTGCGGAGCCCGGATTCAGGGGGTTCGCTGGACGCCTTCTAGTCGAAAAAACCCATGTCTAAATCATTCGTGTTTTCCTCCGAGTCCGTTGGCGAAGGCCATCCGGACAAAGTAGCTGATCTCATCTCAGACAGCGTCCTCGACGCTTGCCTGGCGCAGGATCCCCTAAGCCGCGTGGCTTGCGAGACCCTCGTGAAATCGAACCAGGTCGTGATCGCCGGCGAGATCACGACAAATGCCAAGATCAACTACGAGACGGTGGTGCGCGACGCGATCCGCGACATCGGCTACGTGAACGACGACGACGTCTTCCACTGCGACAAGGTTTTCATACATAATCTGCTCACCCGCCAGTCGGTCGACATTGCCCAGGGCGTCGACGCCCGCGCGGTGGACGGCAAGGAGACGGCGGAGCAGGGTGCCGGCGACCAGGGCCTCATGTTCGGCTACGCGTGCAACGAGACGCCCGAGATGATGCCGACCGCGATCATGTTCGCCCACAGGCTGGGGCGCGAGTTGACCAAGCTGCGCAAGGGCGGCGTCGTCGGCTGGCTCAGGCCTGACGCCAAGTCCCAGGTCTCGATCCGCTACGAGAACGACCGCCCGATCAAGGTCGAGAACGTAGTCATCTCCACGCAGCACACCGCCAGCGCGAAGCACGCCGACATCAAGGAATTCCTCATCGAGAACGTCATCAAGAAGGTCATCCCGGCCAACATGATGGACGCGAAGACGCAGTTCCTCATCAACCCGACCGGCCGTTTCGTGGTCGGCGGTCCCGAGGGCGACTCCGGCCTCACGGGCAGGAAGATCATTGTCGACACCTACGGCGGCTGGGGCCGCCACGGCGGCGGCGCCTTCTCAGGCAAGGACCCGTCCAAGGTCGACCGCTCGGCTGCCTACATGTGCCGCTGGGTGGCCAAGAACATCGTGGCCTCTGGCCTCGCGGACATCTGCGAGCTGCAGGTCGCCTACGCGATCGGCTACCCGGAACCCGTCAGCGTGTGGGTCGACGCCATGGGAACCGCCAAGGTCCCGGAGGAAGTCATCACCAAGGCCGTCCAGAAGGTCTTCAGCTTCAAGCCCGCCAACATCGTGAAGCAACTGGACCTCTTGAGGCCCATCTACCGCACGACCACGAACTACGGCCACTTCGGAAAGCCCGACCTGCCCTGGGAGCAGACCAACAGGACCGCCGAGCTCGTCGCAGCCGCCAAGTAAACGTCTTTAAAACACCACACACATGCCCACAGCAGCACCCGCCAGCAAAGCACAGGACTTCCACGTCAAGGACATCACCCTCGCGGAATGGGGTCGCAAGGAGATCGGCGTCGCCGAGCACGAGATGCCCGGCCTCATGTCGATCAGGAAGAAGTTCGGGCCGAAGAAGCCGCTGAAGGGCGTGCGCATCACGGGCTCCCTGCACATGACGATCCAGACGGCCGTCCTCATCGAGACGCTGACCGAGCTCGGCGCCTCCGTGCGCTGGGCCTCGTGCAACATCTTCTCGACGCAGGACCACGCCGCCTCGGCCATCGCCGCGACCGGCGTGCCGGTGTTTGCCTGGAAGGGCGAGACGCTTGAGGAGTACTGGGACCTCACCTGGAAGGCGCTCAGCCATCCGGGCGGCAAGGGCCCGGAGCTCGTCGTCGATGACGGCGGCGACGTGACGCTTCTCCTGCACAAGGGCTATGAGCTCGAGGAGGGCAGCGACTGGATTAACTCGGCTTCCGGCTCCCACGAGGAGGGCGTCATCAAGGCGCTGCTCAAGAAGATCCATGCGGAGTCGCCCTTCATATTCCACGAGATGGTCAAGGATTGGCGCGGCGTCTCCGAGGAGACGACGACCGGCGTCCACCGCCTCTACCAGCTCCACGAGAAGGGCCAGCTTCTGGTCCCGGCCATCAACGTCAACGACTCGGTCACGAAGTCGAAGTTCGACAATCTCTACGGCTGCCGCGAGTCACTCGCCGACGGCCTGAAGAGGGCGACGGATACGATGATCGCCGGCAAGGTCGCCTGCGTCTGCGGCTACGGCGATGTCGGCAAGGGCAGCGCCCACTCGCTCCGCGGATTCGGCGCTCGCGTCATCGTCACCGAGGTCGACCCCATCAACGCCCTGCAGGCCGCGATGGAGGGCTTCGAGGTCAACACGGTCGAGAGCGCGCTCGAGTCGGCCGACATCTACGTCACGACGACGGGCAACTGCGACGTCCTCACCCTCGCTCACATGCAGGGGATGAAGGACCAGGCGATCGTCTGTAACATCGGCCACTTCGACAACGAGATCCAGGTCGACCAGCTGTACAAGGCCCCGGGCGTAAAGCGCGTCACGATCAAGCCCCAGTACGACGCGTTCACCTTCCCGAACGGCAGGACGATCTATCTCCTCGCCGAGGGCCGCCTCGTGAACCTGGGCTGCGCCACCGGCCACCCCTCGTTCGTCATGTCGAACAGCTTCACGAACCAGACGCTCGCCCAGATCGACCTCTGGGAGCACAAGGACACCTACAAGCCGGGTGTCACGAGGCTCCCGAAGCACCTGGACGAGGAAGTCGCCCGCCTCCATCTGGAGCGCATCGGCGTCAAGCTGACGGTCCTCTCCGACAGGCAGGCCAAGTACCTCGGCGTCCCGGTCGGCGGCCCCTACAAGCCGGACCACTACCGCTACTAAGTTCCTTCAGGTATCTTTCAAAGGCGCACCCTTACCGGTGCGCCTTTTTTGGCTAACCTTTAGGCTATTCGCATTTTGCAGGGCCAACGGGGGCGAACCGTTTCAGGGGAGCCCTGTCTCTCGTGGTATGGCGGAAGCCGCGCAGAAGCCCGAGATACGGATTGGGATCTCCGGCTGGACCTACCCGCCGTGGCGAAAGACGTTCTTTCCCGAAGGTCTTCGCCAGCAGGACGAGCTGCGCTATGCCTCGGGCAAGGTGAGCTCGATCGAGATCAACGGAACGTTTTACTCACTCCAGCGGCCCACGAGCTACGCGAAATGGTACGGCGAGACGCCGGCTTCCTTCGTTTTTTCGGTAAAGGCTCCGCGATTCATCACGCACATCAAGCGCCTGAGGAACATCGAGAAGCCGCTGGCCAACTTCTTCGCCTCGGGCGTCCTCAGGCTGAACGAGAAGCTGGGCCCCTTCCTCTGGCAGCTGCCGCCGAGCCTGCCCTACGACAAGGCCGTCCTCGAGGCCTTCTTCAAGTTGCTTCCCCGAACGACTGATGCCGCCGTTCGCCTGGCAAGGCGCCACGATGATCATGTCAGGCTCGGCACCTGGATGAAGACGGACAAGAACCGCCCGTTACGGCATTCGCTCGAGGTGAGACACGAGACCTTCAAGAAGCCGGAATTCATCGAGCTGCTGCGCAAGCATGACATCGCCCTGGTGGTCGCCGACACTGCCGGCAAGTGGCCGGCGCTCGAGGACGTTACCTCGGACTTCATCTACGTGCGCCTTCATGGGGACTCGAAGCTCTATGTGAGTGGCTACACCCCGAAAGCCTTGGATTACTGGGCCGGAAGGATTCGGGCGTGGTCCAAGGGGCGAAGCCTGGGCACCCCAAAGCGGATCGGCAAGGCGCCCACGCGTGCAGCCAAGCGAGACGTCTATGTCTACTTTGACAACGACGTAAAGACCCGGGCGCCCTTTGATGCGATGAGCCTTTCCCACAGGCTGGGACTCGAGGAGCGGCCTGAGAACGGGCCGGCGGAATCCGAGGTCGTAGAGGAGGCGCGGACAGACTGGCCATGGATCCGCCCCAGAAAGGCACCGGTCCCAGCGAAGAAAAGGAGAGCCGCATGAGTCGCGCCGCAAGACACGTCGAGGCGAGATCGCCAGCGGAATTCGTGGCGCCGATGAAGGCCCTCGCAAGCACGGTGATCCCCACCGGCACATGGCACTGCGAGATCAAGTTCGACGGCTACCGCGCCGTGGCGGTCATCGACAAAGGCAACGTGCAGCTCTGGTCCAGAAACAGGAAGGAGCTGTCGGCCGATTTCCCCGAGGTGGTGGCCGAACTTAAGAAGCTCCATTGCACAAGCGCCGTCATCGATGGAGAGATCGTTGCCCTGGATACCCAAGGCCGCTCCCGTTTCCAGCTTCTCCAGAACCGGGGGGCTGCCGACCCCGATTCCAGGATCGTCTATTACGCCTTCGACCTCATGCAACTGGACGGGGTGTCGCGCATGGCAGACTCGCTCGAGCAGAGAACCGGGTTCCTGAAGCACCTCGTGAAAGGGGGAGGGCGCCACGTCCAGCTTTCGCGCGAGTTCCTTACGGAGCCCGTCATGTTGTTCGCCGAGGCGGCCAAGAACGGGCTCGAGGGTATCATCGCGAAAAGGCCCGACTCAATTTATGAGCCTGACCGGCGAAGCGGGGCGTGGCTTAAGTGCAAGGTCGTGGCGGAGCAGGAATTTGTGGTGGGAGGCTTCACCGAGCCCCGCAACAGCCGGCAGTATTTCGGCGCGCTCCTAGTCGGGTATTTCGAGGGGGGCAAGCTGAGGTACGCGGGAAAGGTGGGGACGGGCTTCGACGGGGCGATGCTCGGGGACCTCCATGCGCAATTTTTGAAGAAGAAGGTGGAGAAATGCCCCTTCTCGGACCTTCCCTCCAACCGCAAGTCGAGGTTTGGGGCAGGCATGGGCCCGACGGAGATGAGGCGAGTGACCTGGATACGCCCTGCCTTCGTGGCGCAGGTCAAATTCGCGGAATGGACGGGAGACGGACTTCTCCGGCAACCGGTGTTTCTGGGCCTGCGCCGCGACAAGGCGGCAAAGGATGTCGGCCGTGAACCGGGGCCCATTCAAAAGAGGGGCAAGGCGGCCTCAATGCGCTGAACTCTGCCAGACGGCATCGTTGTCCTTGCCGATCCGCTCCATGGAGCGCCTAGTCAGGACAGAGCTGTCGTCTAGTTTTTCGCTGACCGGCTTTGCGTCCTCGTGGGACTTGGCCACGAGCCAGACATCCTTTCCGTTGTCGGAGCGGATCTTGAACATATGCCACTCGCCCACGAGCTTCTTGCCGTGGAGGTACAGCTTCAGGTTCCCCTCATCGTAGCTGCCGCCCAGAACGTCGTAGGTACCAATGTCCCAAACCATGACCGTGCCTCCGCCATACTGGCCCTTGGGGATCGTTCCCTCGAATTTCATGTAGCTTATGGGGTGGTCCTCGACTGCAAAGGCGGACCGCTTGACGTTGACCTCCGTCGAAATGCCTTTCGGTACTGCCCACGACTTTAGCGTGCCATCCATCTCCAGGCGGAAATCGTAGTGAAGGTGCGAGGCGGCGTGCTTCTGGATCACAAACCTCGCCTCTTTCCTCTTGGACTTGGAAGAGGTTTTGCCGGGGGCTGGTTCCCTGGTGAGAGTGAAGTCGCGTTTCTCACCGTAGCGTTTCAATGACTTTGGCGCGGGCGTGGGCGCCTTTGCCATTGCGAAGGCCCTCGGGAGTGACTGCTTCAGGGTGAGGACAGGCTTGAAGAGGTCACCCAGCTTTCGCAGCCGCTTGAGGGCGTCCTCCGGGCTGAACTCAAGGGACGAGGTCTTGGCCTTCTTGGCGCAGGTCTCCAGCTCGTCCCAGGTCACCGGCATGGAGACGAACGGCGCCTCCTTCTTTCCCCTCATGGCGTACACGCAGACCGTCGTCTTCGACGGCGAATTCTGGCTCCAGTCAATCAGCACCCGGTTCTTGCGCCTGATCTTCGCCATCTTGCTCACGACCAGATCGGGATGCTTCTGCTCTAAGAGCTCGGCCATGGCCTTCGAGAAGGCCGACGTGGCATCGTAGGTTACCTTCGTATTCAGCGGCACGTAGACTTGGAGGCCCTTGGATCCGGAGACCTTCGGGAATGCCTTCAGGTCAAGCTGGTCCAAGAGGTCCTTCACGAGGAGGGCGACCTTGGCGCACGTCGAGAGATCCGATCCCTCTCCCGGATCCAGATCGAAGGCGACGTAGGTCGGCTGGTCGATCTTGGGGACCTTGTGCAGGAAGGGGTGGAGCTCGATGGCACCGATGTTCGCGCACCAGGCGAGGCTGTTCAGGTCGTTTATGAGGATGTAGTTGATCGAGCCGTCCTCGCGGTGCCGGGAGACCTTGAAGGTCTGGAGCCATTCGGGGGCAAACTTGGGTGCGTTCTTCT
>DASRSJ010000336.1:0-2590 GCA_035656555.1 Opitutaceae bacterium | reverse complement strand
GCTCATGCTTGAGAAGCACGTCGAAGATGATCTCGGAGCTGAACTGCAGCGAGCGGGCCCCGCGGTCCGCCCCGTGGACGCGGCGCGGGACCATGAGGCCCGTCTGTGAGGTCCCGCGGAACTGCCACTTGACGAGCGAGGACTCCGAGAGCGCCGAGCGCATGGACTCCTCCGCCCCCTCCCTCCGAAAAAGCGTGCGCAGGCCCGCTTCGTCCATCTCCTGGAACGAGCGAAGCGTGAGAAGGAAGCCGTAGTCGTCGATCGTCGTCAGCGCGTTGCCGCCCTTCGTGTCCTTGATCCTCTCGGCGATGATGCGGGACAGGGCGTCGTTGGCCGCCCGCCCGATCAGCGAGTGGAAGAAGTAATGCAGGAGGCCCGGTTCCCGGTAGACCTCGACCAGGAGAAAGTCCTGGGTCGGGATCCGCGAGACCTCGGCCTGGAGCGTGAAGTGCGCGACGAGCGCATCCGCGTTGCCGCGCGTCAGGGCGTACTCATCCATCAGGAACTTGGGATCCAGGTTTGCCGCGAGCGCCGTCCTCATCCGCCCGACCTCGGCTGCGACACCCGAGGCCAGCGGCATCTTGTTCGCATACCAGCGCGGGATGGTCGGGAGCGAGGACTCGGCCGGGACGACCTTTGCCGTCAAAAGATGCGTCTTAACCAGCCTGAAGCGGCGCCCGTTGAGGACGAAGACGTCGCCGGGGTTCATGCGGCGCATAAACGACTCCTCGATCTGCCCCACGTTCTTCCGGCCATTCTTCACGAGCACCATGCTCTCCGAGGTGATGGTGCCGATGTTCTGGTAGAGACTGCGCGCGACGGAGGGCGCGTAGAGTGCCAGGTGCCCGGACGCATCGATCCTCACCTTGCCGAACATCCCCCGGTAAGCCTTCTCAAGCGAGACGCCGCCTCCCTCGAGGTAACGGAGCACCCGGTCGAACAGCGGGCGCGGCAGGTCCCTGTAGGGATAGCTGCGCCGCACGAGCGCCCATGCCTCGTCCGGCGTCATGCTCTCATAAACGGCCAGGCCCACCAGCGTCTGGGCCAGGACATCGAGCGGGTTGTCGTGGATCCTCACCTCGTCCAGTTGCCTGAGTCCCATCATCCGCGCCGTCGCGGCGCACTCCGCCAGGTCGTTGATGTTCGAGGCCACAAGGAGCCCGTGGCTCGTGGCTCCCATGGAGTGACCCGATCGTCCGAGGCGCTGCAGCGCGCGCGAGACGCCCTTCGGCGCCGACACCATGACGACCAAGTCGATGGATCCGATGTCGATTCCCATCTCGAGCGAGGTCGAGCACACGACCGCCCTCAGCTCCCCCTTTCTCAGGCGGTCCTCGACCTCGAGCCGCACGCTGCGGTCGAGCGAAGCATGGTGCACCTCGATTTGATTGGAGAGATCCGGCAGCAGTTCCTTCAGCCGCACGCCGATCGTCTCCGCGCCGCTCCGCGTGTTCGTGAAGATGAGCGTCGTCCTCTTGCCCCTCAACAGATCCGCGAGCTCGCCCAGCACCTGGCGGCCCGTGTAGCCCGCCGGCGGATAGGCGTTCTCCTTTAGCGGCGAGAAGACCTCGATCCTGGCCGACTTCTTCTGGGCCACATCGACAATCCGGCATTCCCGTCCCGGGCCTGCCAGGAACTCGGCCATCTTCTCAAGCGGCGACACCGTTGCGGACAAACCCACCCGGACAAGCGGCTGCGGGCAGATCTCCTGGAGCCTCTCGGCCGAGACCATGAGGAGCGAGCCCCGCTTGTTCTCGGCCAGGGCGTGGAGCTCGTCCGCGATCAGGAAGCGCGTCTCCTTGAGGGTCCCGATCCACGAGGGCTGGCTGAGGAGCAATGTCAGGCTCTCCGGCGTCGTGACCAGGATGTGCGGAGGCTTCCGCTTCTGCGCGGCCCTCTCCTTGGGCGTCGTGTCCCCGGTCCTCGAGCCGACGCGAAGCCAACCCCACCCGAGTTCCTCCAACGGCTGCTGGAGGTTCTTCTGGAGGTCGTAGGCGAGCGCCCGGAGCGGAGAGACGTAGACGGCGACGATCCCGGGCGGCAGCTGGCCGGCGTCCTTGGCCTTGCCTAGGAAATCAAACACGCCCAGGAAGGCGGCCAACGTCTTGCCGCTGCCTGTCGGGGAGGAGACGAGCGTCGTCTTTCCCTCCATGATCTCGGGGACGGCGTGCCTCTGCGACTCCGCCAGGTGGCCGAAGCGCCGCTTCACCCACGCCGAGAGGTCAGGATGCAGCGAGGCCAGGAGCTTCGCCTCGGTCATCCGGGGCTCGGCGGAACTAGGAGGCATCGGCGAAGGCCCTGTTTCCCGACAGCTGCCTGCAGGTCTCGAGCGTGTCGATGTCCGCCACCGTCTTGTCGGTGCGGATCCGGTTGATCCTGGGGAAGCGCAGCGCGAAGCCGCTCTCATGCCGGTCGCTCGGCTGCAGGGAATCGAACGCGATCTCGAGGATCACGTTCGGAACTACGGTCCGGCGCCTTCCCTTCTCCTCGATCGTGTTCTCCTCGAAGTGCCGCGTGAGGGTCGCGATCTCGACGTCCGTGAGCCCGGAGTAGGCCTTCCCCACCGTGACCAGGCGGTCGTGCTCCACGT
>DASRSJ010000335.1:0-29867 GCA_035656555.1 Opitutaceae bacterium | reverse complement strand
CAGGCAGGTCGAGTAAAGCTCGAGCGTGCGGGCATGCGCGGAATCCTTCCGCTCGTCCCAGTTGAGCTTTGAGCGATTGAAGGCAGCCTCGTCCTCAGGATTGGAGGGATCTCCCGCGCGGTCCCCGTCGTGATCGGCGGGAAACTCCTTCATGCGACCCTCGATAATCTTGCTTCCCAGTTCGCCGCCGTGGTTGGTGAAGAAGAGGAAAGGGGAGCTGGACGCCCACTCCTGGCCCATGAAGACCATGATGGGGTGCGGTTCCAGGCAAAGAAGCATGGAGGCAGCCCGGAAAACTTCCGGGGCCACCAGGTGTTCGAGCCGTTCCCCGTGATGGCGGTTGCCCACCTGGTCGTGGTTCTCGATGCAGTGGATAAAGGCTGCCGGGTTCACATCCCGAGGCACCGTGCCCCGGGGTCGTCCGTTCCAGGGAGGGTAGGGCTCTCCTTTGTAGAACCAGCCATTCGCGATCGTCGTTGCGAGCGAGCGGGATGTCCCGTCATACGCGGAAAAGTAGTTTCTGCGAGTTCCGGTCGTCGCAACCCGCACCTGATGGTGAAAATCATCAGCCCATAACGCATCGAAGCCGAGGCCGCCCTCGCGCGCGGGCCTTACCACGTCCACAAGGTTGCGCTCGTCCTCCGCGATGATGAATGCACCTCGGGTGGCTGCCAGCTCCGCGATCTCGGCCAGAAGATGCCTGTCGGAGTTGTCAGGGATCGCGTGAGTCGCGTCCAGGCGAAGCCCGTCGAAGCGGTACTCGTCCAGCCAGTGGGCCGCGTTGGAGAGGAGAAACTCGCGGACCGGGCCGTTGCTTTCCCCGTCCAGATTGAAGGACTGTCCCCACGGCGTACTCCGGTCGCTGCGGAAGAAGTCGGGGCTGTAGCCCGCCAAGTAGTTTCCCTGTGGACCCAGATGGTTGTAGACCACATCAAGCACAACGGCCAGGCCGCACACGTGGGCTTGGTCGACAAACGCCCTAAGATCGTCTGGCCGCCCGTAGCAGCGTGCGGGGGCGAACAAGCACACGCCGTCATAGCCCCAGTTTCGCTCTCCGTGGAAATCGGCGAGCGGCATCAGCTCCACGGCCTCGACCCTGAGGTCGCGGATCTGGCTCAGCTTCTGTGCGGCGGCACGGAACGTTCCCTCTTGGGTCAGGGCGCCGACATGGATCTCGTAAATGCTCTGCCCCGTCCATTTCGGACGCTGCCAGTTGGCGCACCGCCACTCGAAGGCCGCGGGATCGATGCACTCGGAGCGCCTATGGACGCCGTGCGGCTGGAACCTAGATGCAATGTCCGGCAACGCCTGGTCGTCGTCCAGCGTGATCAAATAGGTGTCGCCCGCGCGTCCGCTCTCGTCGCATCCAGACCAGAAACCCTCCGGCTCGGGCTTCAGGTTTACAATACGCTGGTTCCGAGTGCCGTGAATCGTGACCCGGGCGCACCGCTTTCCAGGCGCCCAAACACTGTAGTGAACTCCTGAGGGTCCAACTCTTGCACCGAACTCCCGGCAGGCTGTCTCGCGCTCATTGGGCATGCTCACCCCTGTGGCGCCGCCACCTCGCCCCCCGGCGGCCTATTGCGGGTGACTAGGACCAAGGAGCGGCTCTCGATGTTAAGCTTCTCACCGATCTCAGCAGCGCTCGCCTTGACGTCCGGCTTGGCGGTGTCGACCACGAGCGTCCACGCCGCGTCGTTCTCTCCGCGGGGAAGCGCAAACTCGACCGGCTCATGATGGGCGTTAAGAAGCAGGAGGAAGTCGTTGTCTGAAATCTCGCGACCCTCGGGGTCGCGGATTTCGGGCGCGCCGCCGTCCATGTACATGCCGAGCGTCCTCATCCACCCCCCGTTGTCCCAGTCATCGATTGCCATTTCATGGCCGTCTGCCGTGTACCAGCGCACCGACGTCTGGGCTGGCTCCCCAGGCAGAGCTTTCTTGAACGCCCGTCTGCGGAAGCTTGGGTGCTTGCGGCGGAGCTCCACGATCCTCGATGCGAATTCGAAAAGGCCCTTCTGCTCCTCGGACCACTTCCAGTCGAACCATGTCAGCTCGTTGTCCTGGCAATATCCGTTGTTGTTGCCCTTCTGCGTGCGCCCGTACTCGTCGCCGTAGCAGATCATCGGAACGCCCTGGGAGAGGAGTAGCGTGCTCCAGAGGTTTCGCTTCTGGCGCTCCCGAAGCGCGAGTATCTCCTTGTCGTCGGTGGGCCCCTCGACTCCGCAGTTCCAGGAATTGTTGTCGTCCGTCCCGTCGTGATTCTCGTCCAGGTTGGCTTCGTTGTGCTTCTGCTGGTAGCTCACGAGGTCATGGAGGGTCAGGCCGTCGTGGGCCGTGACGAAGTTGATGCTGGCGGAGGGCAGGCGTCCCGTGTGCTCGTAAAGGTCAGAGCTGCCGCCGAGGCGGGTCGCTACCTCCGAGTGCAGTCCCATGTCTCCCTTCCAGTACTTCCTCACGATGTCCCGGTACCGGCCGTTCCATTCTGTCCAGCCGACCGGGAAATTGCCGACCTGGTATCCGCCGTCGCCCAGGTCCCAGGGCTCGGCGATGAGCTTCGTCGTCGCGAGCGTTGGATCCTGGTAGAGAGTATCGAAGAAGGGCCCCAGTTGGTTCACGTCCTTCAGCTCGCGGGCTAGCGCCGAGGCGAGGTCGAAGCGGAACCCGTCGACGTGCATCTCGGTGACCCAGTACCGCAGGCTGTCCATCAGGAACTGCAGGGAGTGCGGCGTCACCATGTTGAGGGTGTTCCCGCAGCCCGTGTAATCCATGTAGTAGCGGTGATTGTCGGCGACCGTGCGGTAGTAGGCCATGTTGTCGATTCCGCGGTAGGAGAGCGTCGGGCCGGCCTCGTTGCCCTCGGCCGTGTGGTTGTAGACGACGTCCAGGACCACTTCGAAGCCGGCGTTGTGGAAGCGCTTCACCATCTCCTTGAACTCCTTCACGGCTCCGATGCCGTCGCGCTCGGAGCAGTAGGAGTCCTCGGGCGCGAAGAAGCCCAGCGTGTTGTAGCCCCAGTAGTTTTTGAGTCCCTTCTCGACCAGGTGACGGTCATGGACAAAATAATGCACCGGCATCAGCTCAATCGTCGTGACGCCAAGTGTCTTGAAGTGGGCGAGCATCGGGTCCGAGGCCAAACCCTTATAGGTTCCCCGCAGCGCCTCGGGCACATGAGGGTTGAGCTTTGTCATTCCCTTCACGTGGGTCTCGTAGATCACGGTCTCAGGCCAGCTGACCGACGGACGCTTTTCATCGGACCAGTCGAATGTGGGGTCGATCACCGCCGCGAGGGGTGCAAACGGCGCACTGTCGCGGTCGTCAAAAGATAAGTCCTTATCCTCGTGACCGATCTGGTAGCCAAACAGCTCGTCGGACCACTTCATCTCCCTTGCGATGGCCTTGGCATAGGGATCGAGAAGCAGCTTGTTCGGGTTGAAGCGCAGTCCGTTGGCGGGATCGTAGGGACCGTAGACCCTGTAGCCGTAGAGCTGGCCGGGCTTCAGGTCGGGGACATAGATATGCCAGACGCCATTGGTGCGTTCCGTGACGGTTATCCGTTTTGATTCGGCCTTGCGATCATGGCTGTCAAAAAGGCAGAGCTCGACGAGCTCGGAGACCGGTGAGAAAAGGGAGAAATTGACGCCATTGCCGTCCCAAGTCGCCCCCTGAGGATAAGGCGTGCCGGGCTTGATTCCCGCGAGGTGCCTCTGCTGCGGCGTGCGACGCGCCCTCTTGAGACCCTTTTGCGGTGCTGACTTTGCTTCCGTCGTCATGGCTGGAATTTTGGGTGTGTTCGGCAGACCTTGATGACTGCGCCTCACTATAGTCCCTTGGTGGAAACATAAGTTCTAAGGGGATTTATAGTTTTTCGGGGGACCTGAGGTGGCCTTGGATACTCATTGCCCATTTCACAAAACAGGGGCGCAAAAAAACCCGCATCCGCAGCGCGGGACTGCGAAGGCGGGCGCGTGACGAGGGACTCGTCAGGGTCGCTTGCTCTGCTGGCGGCTACCCGAGGGGATGGGAGAGCGCGAATTGCCGGACTTGCGCGCCGGCGCCGAGACGGTCCGATCGGAAGTCCCGACGTATTCGCCATCGGAATCAGAGGACTCCTCGTTCAGTTCCTTCTCTGCCTGCAGCCAGTGATTGAGATCTTCGCCGTCAGGACGGCCCGCGGCCTCCCAGAGCGTCCTGGCGCGCCCGGAGATGGCATCGTGTGAGGGTGGGGTGTTATCTTTGGATTTCATGACCGTTCATAGTTACGCCCGCCGGCGATTCAGTTCCCCGGAAAAAGCATAAAATGTTGATGCAGCCGTGGAGCTGGCTGAAATGGTAGCTACTTTCCCGGGCAAAATGCCCGTCTTGGTGCCCACCCCATGAATATCCCCCGCTTTTTCTGTCAACGCACCCCTAGGCGATTCCTTCTTCTCACAATGACCCTCCTCTCTTCCGCTGCCGCCATGCCGGTACCCGCCGACAATCCGCGCGTCCTGTATCAAGGCCGTCTGATCGTCGGGTCCGCCCACCAGGTCATGATGGGCTTCCCGGGCATCGTTACTCTGGTGAAGGTCAACGGCACTCGGCTGGGAGTGCGGATAAGCGCCAGTTCCGACGATGTCTACTTCAACGTGTCCGTCGATGGGGCTGCGCCTGAGCGAATCCGCCTCGTGAAAGGTCAGAATGACCTGGAGCTCCTGAAGGGCGCGGCGCCTGGGGTCCACACGGTCGAACTCGTTCGGCGTACGGAAAGCTGGGAAGGTGTCTGCGAGGTTGAGGGATTTGAAATAGGGGGCGGAACCCTCCTGGAGCCGGCGCCACTTCCCGCCCGAAAGCTGATGTTCATAGGGGACTCCGTGACGTGTGGCTCGGGGACGGAGCAGAGCGATGTTCCCGGAAAGCCGGGTGCGGAGCGCTCGAACGCCGCGGCGTCGTTCGGTATGAAGCTGGCGGTTCGTCTTGGCGCGCAGTTCAATCTCGTGAGCTATGGCGGTCGCGGAATATTCCGCGACTGGCAGGGGATTACCGCGACGAACAACGCCCCGGAGTACTACGAACTTGCACTTCCCGACGACCCTAAAACTCAGTGGGACCACAGTACCTACGTTCCCGATGCGATTGGAATCTGCCTCGGCACAAACGACTTCAGCAGGGGCATTCCCGACCAGACGACATTCGTGAATGCCTTCATTGAGTTTCTTCGGAAGGTCCGCAGGGATGCGCCCAACGCGCCCATCTTCCTGATCGATTCGCCCATCCTGAACGACGAGGAGGGCGAAGCACCGAAGCTCACCGTTTGCCGGGCCTATTTGGACGAGATTGTGCGCAGGATGGATTCTCCAAAGGTAACCCACCTGAAGATCAAGCACTACAAGGGCAGCCCAGGTGACGGCCACCCGACCGCGGCCGAGCATACGCTGATCGCGGACGAGCTCGAGCCGGCCTTCAGGGCCGTCCTGCATTGGGACAAGAAATGACGCTGCAGTCCTCCCTCAGGAAAGGGGCTGGACCTGAGGCGGATTAAGGAAGTAGGAGAAGGTGCTGCAAAACCGGAACGTGTCGGGAAGCGCCAGCTTAACTCCGCACCATCGTTCATGATCTATTCGCTCAAACACTCCGATTGGCAGTGGCAGATCGCCCAGGACAAGGCGTCGAAGAAATTCACCCTTCGCTACAAGAGGCCCGTCGAGTGGAGCCGCTGTCCCACGGAGTTCGACACGGCTGAACTGGCCGCCGACGCCGTCATCAACGGCAAGACCGGGCTTCCTGACTGGGACTCGATGAAGCATGCCTCGCCCATGCCGAGCCTGGGCTCGTGGCTTATCGATCCCTCCGGAAACACCGACGGCAGCATCGTGCCGACCCCGGTGACGACCTAGGTCTCTACTGCGCGTGCCCGACGAGCTCGGGAAGCGTGTTGGAGCTGAAGGCCAGGTTGTAGTCGCCGTTCAGGACGACCAGCGAGCCGCCGAATTCAAGCTGCAGGGAAAGGTTATACGGCGTCTGGTAGTAGCAGAGCTTCGCGATAAAGGTGTCCGGACTCGACCAACCCCCGATCGCACCCACCGGCTGGTCGGTAATGATGCGCTCATTGGGGTCGATGTCGGTTCCGAAAGTCGTGTGGCCGCGGACCCATTCCTTGTTGCCAACCGTGATCGGCGCGCCGTCCAGGCCCTCGCCGTTAACGCTTAGCTGCGTCACGCCGTTCACCGTTTGGAGTGTCACGGAGTGGATGTGGCGCTTGTTGTCTGGGAAGACATACGTGCGTCCTGAAACCTGCGCAGCCATAGGGCTCGACTCGTCAGCATCCGGATGGTGGAGGGTCAACGCCGCCTCAGCCTTGGCGAGCGTATCGTCCCCGGCCGGATCAGCCGCAAGGGCCTCGGCGCGAAGGGCGGGAAGAACCTTGTCGTAGACAAGGTTCATCATTCCCTGGGTGTCCCGGCAGCCGGCGGTGATCGCGAGGACCGCGTCGTATTGCGGCATCACGAAGCAGAACTGCCCGAAGGCGCCGTCGGCCCTGTAGAAGCCCGGCTTGCATCTCCAGAACTGGTAGCCGTAACCCTGCTCCCAGTCGCTCGAGGGCTTGCTGCCGTTCGACACCTGCTTGGCGGTGGCGACCTCGATCCATCCGGCGGGCACAAGCTGCTTGCCGTTCCAGTTGCCTTTCTGGAGGAGCATCTGGCCGAAGCTCGCGATGTCCTCGGTGCGGATGCAGAGACCGGAGGCCCCGAGGTTGACGCCCTGTTCCGTCATCTCCCACGCGGGATCGCCGAACCCGAGCGGGTCGAAGAGCCTCGTTTGGAGATAGTCGTGAACATTCTGGCCGGTGACCTTCTGGACGATGGCAGACTGCATGAAGGTTCCCGGGGAATTGTAGATGAAGAGCGTCCCGGGCTTGTGGCCGATCGGCAGCGAGAGGAACTTGCGGATGGGCGACTCCTTCGAGTGGTAGTGGAAGTTGGCGAGGGTTTCGGCCTCGTGCCCGCTCGACATCGTGATGAGGTCGCGAACGCGCAGGCTCTTCAGGTTTTCGCTGGGGTCGGCGGGCGTTTCATCCGGGAAAAACTTCATGACCTGGTCATCGAGGCTCAGCTTCCCATCGGCGATGGCGAGGCCTTCTGCCGTCGAGGTGAAGCTCTTGCTGAGCGAGTAAAGCCAGTGGGGATCATTTGCGGCGTAGGGTCCCCACCATCCCTCGGCGACCACCTTGCCGTGGCGCACGAGCATGAAGCTGTTGAAGGAGTCGAACTTGGCGTCCGCATCCCTGACGAAATCAAGGATGCCGGCGGACGCGACACCCTGGCTCTCGGGAAGCGCCCGGGGCAGGCGCTGCGCAGGGGTGTCGTTGGCGCCGAGGCAAAGCGTGGCGCAAAGGGGCAATAGCAGGGCTAGGCGAGTTTTCATGGGGGTAAGGCTGAAAGCTGGCACAAGACTGTCTCCTGGGGAGACCCCAAGCCAGCTGATTCAGGGTGCGCAACGGAACTATAAGCCCTAGGGCAACCCCGAGGGCGGAGTTCTTTTCCTGAACTCCGCGGCGAAGGAGCGCAGGGCGCCTTCGGGAATCTCGGAGGCGGCGCGAAGTTGGATCACCAACTCCATGGTGTCCTCAGAGATTTTTTCGCCGGATATAGAACCGAATCTAAGGCGCAGAGTCTATTGACCCCGGAATCGGCGTCCTGGGCTGTCTTTGCCTGCGCCGGAAACACCGAACCGCATGACTCCGGAGGAATCCAAGGCCGCCCAACCTGCCGAGGGTATCACGCGCCGCTCTGCGCTGAAGCATGGTTTACTCCTGGGCGGTGCGTTCCTCGTGAATTCCTCAAGGGGACAGGCGCCGACGGCGTCTTCCCCACAGAACACGGCTTCTTCCCCTTTGGAAGTCCTTCCCCTTTCGTTCGAGCTCAATGGCAAGGCGGTGGCATGCCAGGTTGAGGCGCGCACGAGCCTGCTGGATCTTCTTCGAGAGGATCTTGCGCACCCGGGAACGAAGAAAGGCTGCGACCACGGCCAGTGCGGCTCCTGCACGGTGCACGTCGACGGCCGAAGGGTCCTCTCCTGCCTGACGCTTGCCGCGACCATGCAGGGAAAGGCCGTGACGACGATCGAGGGTCTCGCCTCGGGGGAGGAGCTTCATCCGGTACAGGCAGCGTTCATCAAGCATGACGCCTTCCAGTGCGGATTCTGCACGCCCGGCCAGATCATGTCCGCTTCGGCGCTCCTTAAGGAACCGGGCCCGAAGAATGCCGACGGGATCCGCGAGGGGATGTCGGGGAACATCTGCAGGTGCGGCGCCTACTGCGGCATTGTGGCCGCCATCAGCGAGGTGAGCTCTAAAGGGAAGGGTGTCCGCACATGAACCGCCTGGCCTACATGCCCGCCCAAACTCTGGGAACGGCGCTCCAAGCGGGGACCGATGACGGCGTGATGTTCCTCGCTGGCGGGACGACAGTCGTCGATCTCCTGAGGGAGGGAGTCTTCACCCCGAAAGCGCTCGTCGGGATTGAGTCGCTTCCATTGAGGGACATCCGTGTGGACGGCGAATGGACGACGATTGGGGCGATGGTCTCAAACTCTGACGTTGCTTGGAATCCGGCTATTAAGGCCATGTTCCCTGTGGTCTCCCAGGCGATCCTTGCGGGGGCCTCGGGGCAGATCCGCAACATGGCGAGCACGGGCGGAAACCTGCTGCAGCGCACGCGTTGCCCCTACTACCGCGACCTCACCTCGTCGTGCAACAAGCGCTCGCCCGGCACCGGCTGTGCCGCCATCGAGGGCTTCAACCGGGGAAACGCGATACTTGGGACAAGCGAGAAGTGCATCGCCACGCATGCCTCCGACTTCGCCGTGTCCCTGGTCGCGTTGGACGCCCGCGTTGCAGTGAGCGGTCCTGGCGGGGACCGTGACCTGGCGATCACGGACCTGCATCGCATGCCGGGCGACACGCCGGAGAGGGAGTCCAATCTCAAGCCCGGGGAACTCATCGTCGCTGTGAAGCTGCCCCATGCGGCGCTCACCCGGCGCTCGCTCTATCTGAAGGTCCGGGATCGCCACTCCTATGAATTCGCCCTGGCCTCGGCGGCCGTCGCGGCTGAAATGAGGGACGGAGTATATGGAGAGGTGAGAATTGCCTTGGGTGGTGTAGGAACAGTGCCGTGGAGGGCGAGATCGGCTGAGGGCCTCCTCAAGGGCAAGGCGCCGGGCGAGCTGGTCCACCAGGCGGCGGCCGACGAAGCGCTCAGGGACGCGAAGCCGCGTCGTCACAACGCTTTCAAGGTGCCGCTTGCCAAGAGTACAATCGTCGCGGCGCTGAACCAGCTTGCGGGGGTAACATGACCAACCATGCCCTAGGCACCGAAGTTAAACGCAAGGACGGCGCCCTGAAGGTGACCGGGAAGGCGATGTATTCCGCGGATGTGCGCCTGCCGAGGATGGCCTACGCGACATTGGTCCTTAGCAGCGTGCCTGCGGGAAAGATCCGCGGCTTTGACAGCGCAGCGGCGATGGCCGCTCCCGGCGTTATCGCGATCGTCACTCACCAGAACGCGCTGCGGTTGAAAGATCCTGGAAGCATGGCCACTGGAGGGGAGTATGCGGAGAAGTTCTTTCCGCTTCAGGATCCAGACATTCATTTCTGGGGCCAGTATGTCGCGGTCGTGGTGGCCGACACACAGGAGCGAGCGGACGAGGCTGCGGCTCTCTTCCGCACGGATTACGAGCGGGAGAAGTTCGAGGTGGATTTGGAGGACAATCCGACGCATGTGTTCGAGCCCAAGCAGGGCCTTGGCCAGAAGCTGCAGATGGAGCGCGGGGACTTCGCCGGTGCCATCGCAAAGTCGGAAGCGGTTGTCTCGCAAACCTACCGCACCTCCTACGTGAACCACAACGCGATGGAACCCCACGTCACCGTGGCGGACTGGACGTCGCAGGGCCTCACGATTTATGAGCCCACCCAGTGGGTCATGGGGCTGCGCTCGGTGGTTTCCAAGGCGCTGGATATGAAGGCCGAGGAGGTGCACATCATATCTCCGTTCGTCGGCGGAGGCTTTGGCTCGAAGGGATTCGCATGGCCGCACACCCTGGCTGCCGCGATGGCCTCACGTGCAAGCGGGCGGCCGGTGAAGCTGGTCCTTACCCGAGCGCAGATGTTCACGTCGGTCGGCCACCGCGCTCCCACCCGACAAGAGGTCCAGCTCGGGGCCACCAAGGACGGCATCCTCACGGCCATACGGCACGACACCTTCACCCAGAGTTCGATCAAAAGCGAGTACACCGAGTCCTGCGGTCTCGCGACATCGATGCTGTACCGCTGCGCGAATGCCGCAATCACCCACCGGGTCGCGCATCTCAACACGGGGACGCCATGTCCGATGCGGGCGCCGGGCGAGGCGCCGGGGACGTTCGCGCTTGAATCGGCGATGGACGAGCTGGCCGAGAAGCTCGGCCTGGATCCGATAGACCTGCGGATCCGCAACCATGCCGAGGAGGACCCCGAGAAGAAAAGACCATGGTCGTCCAAGCACCTCATCGAGTGTTACAACCGCGGAGCGGAACTTTTCGGCTGGAAGGAGCGCTCCAAGGAGCCGCGCTCGAACGTTCAGGGCGGCGAGTGGGTGGGGCACGGCATGGCGACTGCGACCTACCCGGCGAACAAGCGCGACGGCTCGGCCGCTGTGCGGCTCTTCACGGACGGCCACGTGGTCGTCAGGTCTGCGACGCATGATCTTGGGACGGGAACCTACACCTCGCTGGCCCAGATCGCGGCGGACGCGCTGGAGATGCCGGTCGACCGGGTATCCTGCGAGATTGGCGACTCGCTCCTGCCGCCCGCGGGTGTGTCGGGCGGCTCCTCGACGAGCGCCAGCGTTGGACCGATGGTGCACGAGGCGGCACTCAAGCTTAAAAAGAAGATCGAGGGATTCGCCTCCGCCGCCGAAGCCGCGGCAAGCACGGGGAAAGGATTCATCGAGGCAGAGGCCGAGACCGGAAAGCTGGCCTCGGCGGCGGCAACGCTTCTGAAAAAGGGCCCCTCGACCCATTCCTTCGGCGCGCAGTTCGCAGAGGTTCGGGTCAACATCCGCACGCGCCAGATCAAGGTCTCGCGCTTCGTCTCCGTCATCGACGCCGGCAAGATAATGAATCCGCTGACGGCGAGGAGCCAGATCCAGGGAGGGATAATCTGGGGTATCGGGATGGCCCTCCTGGAGCGGACCGACTGGGACTACAATCTGGGGCATCCCGTGACCCGCAACCTCGCGGACTATCTCGTTCCCGTGAATGCGGACATCCCGGACATCAAGGTCGAGTTCACCGACTACCCGGACATGGAGTTCAACTCGATAGGCGTCCGGGGCATCGGCGAGATCGGAATCACGGGCACGGTCGCCGCCGTGGCCAACGCGGTCTACAACGCCACCGGGATCCGCGTGAGGGACCTGCCGCTGACGCTCGACAAAATCCTCGCATGAAGGAGCTCGGATCCATCCTTGAGAATTTGAATGGTTTGCCGGGGGAGACCGCAGTACTGGCAACTTTGGTGCGCATCGAGGGCTCCTCCTACCGCCGGCCGGGGGCACGAATGCTCCTGATGAACGGCCGCACGAGGATCGGGTCCATCAGCGGGGGTTGCCTTGAGGAGGACATCGCCGAGCGGGCGCGCAGAGTCATGGAGGGCGGCACCGCGGAGCTGGCGATCTATGACACCACCAACGAGAACGACCTTGTCTGGGGCGTGGGCACGGGGTGCCGGGGTATCGTGCACGTCCTTATAGAGCCCATCGGCGCCAAGCGACCCGCGTGGGTCGGGACCTTGTCCGATAACCTGAGGCACCGAGTGAACACAGGGCTATGCGTCGGATTTTCGCCAGAGGCAGGTTTCCTCGGGACGAGGCTCATGGCGGAGCTTGCGAGTGTGCCCCAGGATGGGGCCTTCAACCAGATCGTAGAGCCGCCTCCGTGCCTCACGCTGTTCGGGGCGGGTGAGGACGCCAGGCCACTCTCGAGGATGGCGAAGGAGCTCGGCTGGTATGTGACCGTCGTTGATTCGCGGGGCGCCTTGGCCACGCGCGAGAGATTCCCTGAGGCGGATTCCGTCGTGGTGGCGCCCTGCGGCAGCCTGGATGAGCACGTGGAACTAGACGCGCATTCCTACGTGGTCGTGATGACGCACCGCTACGAGGACGATCTGCGGCTGCTGCAGGTGCTCCTCTCGAGGCCGCCGGCCTATGTGGGGGTCGTCGGGTCGCGGCAGCGAACCGAGCGCATCCTGGAGCATTTGCAGGAGCAGGATGCCGTCGGCTCGGACGCGCTGGCGGTCCTGAGCGCCCCGGTGGGACTTGATATCGGTGCCTCGAGCCCCGAAGAAATCGCCCTCTCCATCGTCGCCGAGGTCCAGTGCGTCATGACCGGCAAGGGGGCTGCCCGGCTGCGCGACAGGAAGGCGCCGATCCATGCGCGGGCCGCCTGAATGCGCCATGGTGCTTCTCGCCGGGGGCGCCTCGACCCGGATGCGGATGCAGAAGCAGCTCCTCGTGATCGCGGGCAAGACCATGCTGCGCCACGTGATCGACGCGACGTTGCCCGCGAGCGTCTCGCCTTACGTCGTGGTTCTGGGCTCCGAGGCCAGGGCGATCCGGCCAGGGATGGGAGACGCGGCCGTGCAGATCGTGGTCAACGACGACTGGAAGGAGGGCATCGCGTCCTCGATCCGGTGCGGCCTCAAGGCCGCCATGGGATTGGATCCGGGCATCGCCGGAGTAATCATCGCCTTGGCTGACCAGCCCGGCCTGGATGCCCGCAAGATCGAGGACCTGGTACAGGCACGGAAGACGACGGGTCGCGGAATTGTCTCAGCCAGCTTTGAGGGCATGCTCCTGCCTCCCGTGTATTTCTCGGCGGCATACTTCCCGGAGCTTTTGGCGCTGAAGGGCGACGAGGGCGCAAAATCCATCTTGAAGGCCCATCCAGCCGACGTGCAGCCGGTGCCCATGGAGAATCTCTGGGACATCGACACGAGCGACGACTACACGGCCTTCATGGAGTCCCGTTCTTGAGCTAGACCTGCCCGGGCGGGACGGTGCAGACTGGCGGATGGCGTCAAACCAGGATACCACGGCCGCCGACAAGGCCATTCTGTTCCAGCATCCCGCATACGGGTGGTTCTGGTGCGCGCGCGTCTTCTCGGCCCTGGCATTCCAGATCCTGGCGGTCGTCGTGGGCTGGCAGATCTATGAGCTGACCCAGAGCACCTTTCAGCTCGGCATGGTGGGCCTCGTCCAGTTCCTACCGATCGTCGTCTTCACGCTGATCTCGGGCCACGTCGCGGACCGCTATGACAGGCGGATGGTGTACGGCATCTCCCTTGCTACGCAGGGTGTCGCGACCTGCATCCTCGCGCTCGGCACCTATGAGCATTGGCTCAGCGTGAGCGGCATCTATGTCATCGTGGGCCTGGTTGGCACCGCCCGAGCGTTCCAAGGCCCCGCAACGCAGGCGCTCCTGCCAACGCTGGTGCCCGAGGCCCTCGTTCCCAGGGCGATCGCCTGGTCGACCGGCGCCTTCCAGACGGCCTCGATCGTGGGGCCGGCCATCGGCGGCCTCCTCTACGTCTTCGGGCCCGCCGTGCCGTACGGCGTTGCGACGATCCTGACCCTGGCCGGTTCATCCTTCATGTTCCTGGTGCGCCAGGAGAGGGCGGGCCGCCCGAAGCAGCCAGCCACAGTGTCCTCCATGTTCTCCGGCTTCCACTACATCTGGACCCATCCGATCATCCTCGGGAGCATCTCGCTCGACCTCTTTGCGGTACTTCTTGGCGGGGCCACGGCGCTCCTGCCGGTGTTCGCCAAGGATATCCTCCATATCGGGACGGTGGGCCTGGGAATGCTGCGCTCGGCGCCGGCCGTAGGCTCCCTTGCGATGTCCGTCTACCTGGCCAGGAACCCGCCGAACACGAAGGTCGGCCGCAAGATGTTCGTTGCGGTCTTCATCTTCGGAGTCACCACGGTGGTCTTTGGGCTGTCGCGCTCGTTTACCCTGAGCCTCATCACGCTCGGCGTGATGGGCGCCGCCGACACCATCAGCGTCGTCATCCGAAGCTCGATGGTCCAGATTGAGACGCCCAACGAAATGCGAGGGCGGGTCGGGGCGGTCAACTCTCTCTTCATCGGAACCTCAAACCAGCTGGGGGAGTTTGAGTCCGGCCTGACGGCCTCGTGGTTTGGCACCGTCTGGGCCACCGTAATCGGGGGAGTCGGGACGCTTGTTGTTGCCGGCCTCTGGATGAGGTTTTTCCCGACGCTGACCAACTTCAATAGCTTCGAGGAGGAGAGAAAAAAGCGCTCCTAAGTTCCGAGCACGGGCAAAGGCCTAGATTGCGCGAAAGTCGAAGGTGAACGCCTCGGCTTTGCCGATCTCGATCTTTGCGAAGTCGGGATGCATCGGGTTGAGGACGTAGCAGTGTTCCCCGAGCGTGACGACGCTCGGTACCCGCAGGACGGCCGACTTTAACTTGCGCAGCCATGGGCCTCCCAGTGCCCGGGTCGACTCCGGGGCCGGCACATCCTTCCAGTCGGAGGGCAGCCTCGGGGGAATTGAAACCAGCCTGGGGTCGAAGTGGACCGGAATGATGCTCCACGACGATGCCGAGAGGAACTCCTTGTCCGCGTGGACAAGAACCTCAAGCGCGGCAAGTGACCTATTCTCGGCGGCGTAAACGGCCCGCAGGCCCGCCGGGTTCCAGCGACCCGGGTACTCTGCCGCGCCGTGGCCCTCGAAGGCGGCCGACGCCTTGCTTTTGGCACAGATGCGCCAGGCGGTGATCAAGCAAAGACGCCGTTCTCCAGCCGCCCCAGGACCTGTTCGACCTCCCGAGCGCCCTGCTCGGATACCATGAGCGACAGGGGAGTCTTGCCCCCCAGAATGGAAAGGGGGCTCTCGAGCCAGCCCTTGGCTTTTTCCTCGTCTGTCAGGACGTCCACCGCCCGGACATAGACGCGCATCAGGCGGGCCACGCGCTCGGACTCGTCAGGCTTGAGCTTACCCTTGGCTGCGACCCGCCGCAGGATCGTCTTCCCGGAGATATTCACGATGGGGGCCATGCCCGCGGGCTTCAGGCCGAACGCCGCCGCCAGGCTTCGAAGAACCATCGAGGGCAGGCCCTCGGAAACCAGCTCGGCCATCTTCAGGTCGTTGCCGAGCGGATAGGAGAGAAAGACGGAGCGATGGGAAAGCGTGCTGGCCATTTGTCCTTAATCTGGGGACAAATGGCCGTTATTCAAGGCGAAATGGCAAAGGTCATCCGCCTTTGAGCCGGGTGTCCGTAGTTGAATCGGCCCGGGAACCTGCGGATATTGTCGGCCTCATGCACATCAAACAGGTTTGCCTGCTTGTCCTGGTGGTTGTCCTCGGCGCCGGCAATGTTTCGGCCGCCGGCAATGCGCCCCAGTTGACGCCAAACGTGGTCGATGAGAGCGCCGACGTGAGCCAGGACACGGCCTGGTTGGGCCGCCTTCAGGCGAGCTTGGGAGCAATCCAGAGCAACGAGGGGATCCGCGTGCTTGTCCAGTTTCACGCCAAGTCGCCGCCGGACAATGAGGACCAGCATCCTGGGGATTATATGCGGGCTCTGTCCGCGAAACTAGGAGTGATCCAGCAGGGTATTCTAATGGTGCACTTTGCCGATGACCCGGATTGGCGGGTGTGGATAGGAGACGGGCTGACGCCGAAATTTGTAGGGAAACCCGGCAACGCCAAGGAATTCACCGAGAACGGCGAGATGCATGACGCCAAGGAGGCGGTTCTTACGACCGCCATGGCCGACGCCGCGCGGAAGTACGCTCTGCTCAATCTCCCGAAGATGGATGCAAAGACACCGGCCTCAGGTGTCCTTCTGCGCCTGCAGGCCGGCGCCATTGTTGACGGCCTGAAGGCGAAGTTCGCGCACTGACTTACCGGGGTGGGTTGTTCAGGGCGTTTTGGGCTTCGCCGGATCCTGCGTCGTACCCAGGTCGCGTACGGCGCCGATCTCCACATGGCCCTCGGGCAAGGACCGCCTGACGAGCCCATTGGTGTCCTCACCAAAGAAATTCGACGCCTGGGTGGTCATCGCCATCAGCTGCTGGTTGAATGCGTGGGAGTGCTGGCGGATGCTAAAGCGCGTTTCCCAGAGGAGCTTGTGCGCCTTTGATTTCACCAGGAGCTGGTAGTCGTAGGCCATGACGACCACGAAATACCGGAATTCCTCCAGTTCGGAGATCATCTGGGATTTCCTGACGTCCTGCGCCGGGCCACCGAGGCTTCCCATAATCTGGTTCCATTCCGAATCGTAGCCCAGCATCTGGGCGTTGCGCCTGTTCACCGCGTCGCGCGTCTGGTTCTCGGCCTGCATGACGCCGAGCGAGGCGCTGTAGGCGTCGCCGTCCTGGGCATTGGTCACCCTGGCTTCGCGCGCCCAGGCGGTGTTGGCCGCAGCCGAGCCCTGGGACAGGCCATTAGCGCGCAGGGCATCCTGAAGGTCCTGGTGGGACATCTGTTCATCCTTGGCCTTCTTCTGGCCCATGGCGTAGACGGCTGAATCGCTGGCGTTCTCGGGCGCGTAGGTCGTGCCCCAATAGACGACAAGCAGGAGCTTCGTGGACTGGGGATCCGCAGTCGGCACGTACATGCGGTCGGCTAGGGGAACGGCGATCGTCCGGGCGATCGCCATGAAGTCCATCTTGTCGATCGAAGGATCAAACATGGGGCCGCTCCAGTAGCCTCCATTGGCAAAGGCATACGATTCCGGAATGAACGTTCCGTCCGAGGCTTTCCGCCGGACATAGTCGCGGCTGACCTTTGAAGCCACAGCTTCGTATTCATCCGCGTGCACGGCCTGCACGGCGAATGCCGCGAGCAAACTGAGGAAAACTAAAACAAGGCGTTGGGGCCGGTTCATTGGGGTCGAAAACCAGATTGTCCTGACTCGGATCATTAACCCGTTCCCAAGCTTCCAGACGAACCTAGATTCTACGCGATTTCCCGTAGGACGGATTCGGGCGGGCCCGGCAGGCGTTTTAAGCCTTATCAGCCCTTATGATGGAAACAGGGTTTGACCCTTTGGCTGCCTTATGGGATAACGCACAATATACATTATGTTAAGTAGGGTATATCCTCACTACAAACGACTTGGCGCCATCTCCAATCCGATGTTAACCCACGCGCTCGCGCATGCTGGCAAGGCTCAGCACTGTCGCCACGATCTCAGCGGACGAAACGGGTTTTGCTATATGGGTCTGAAAGCCGGCTGTGAGCGCACGCATGCGGTCCTCTGCCCTGGCTAGGGCCGTTAGTGCTGCCGCTGGGGTCTTTGAACCTTTGGGATGCTTGCGGATCATGCGGATGAGGTCGTATCCGTCTTTGCCGGGCATGCCGACGTCGCTGAGAATCACGTCCGGCGTGAAGGCAGCGAAGACCTCCATTGCCTCGTCGGCCGATGACGCGATCTGCACTTCGGCGTTCCGCCCCGAGAGGATCCGTTTGACGATCTCCAGCGAGTCATGGTCGTCGTCGACTGCCAGCACTTTTATTCCCTGAAGGTTGGGAAGGTCCGGGGCGTGCTGGCCATCGTCTGGCGATGCCAGCTTCCGATTTTTGTCCTGCAAGGCGGCCACCGGCAGCGAAACAATGAAGGTCGCGCCTTTGTCCAAGCCCGGGCTTTCGGCGTGGACCTTTCCACCATGCAGCTCGACCAGCTGCTTCACGAGCGCAAGGCCGATGCCCAGTCCCCCGTACTTCCTTGTCGTCGACGCGTCCTGCTGGCGAAAGCGCTCAAACAGATTGGGCATGAATTCGGCCGAGATGCCCTGCCCTGTGTCCTCGACGGAGATCTCGATGTGGGAATTCACGCGCGTCGCCCTGACGACGACCTTCCCTCGGGCCGGCGTGAATTTAATCGCATTTGTCAGGAGGTTCCACACGACCTGCTGAAGCCTCTTTGCATCGCCCAGGAGTCCACGCACGTTGCCAATCACCGGGGTTATCGCGATCTGCTTCGCCTTTGCCGCATGGTCCACGGCCCCGATGGCTTCCGCGATTACGGCCCCTAGGTCCACCGGGGATAATTCGAGGGCCATCTTTCCCGAGGCGATCCTTCCGAGATCCAGGAGATCCTCGATCAACTGCGCCTGCATCATCGCATTGCGCCTAATCACCTCGATGCCGTGGCTCACCTCCTCCCGGCTCTGAGTCTCGTCAGCGAGTACCTCCGTCCAGCCGACTATGGCGTTCAGGGGTGTGCGCAGTTCGTGTGAAACCGTCGAAAGGAATTCGTCCTTCATCCGGTTTGCATTCTCGGCTTGGGCGCGAGCCGAGCGCTCGCTTTCCAGGAGCTGCTCCCGCTCTGCGGCCGCAATCCTGAGGTCCGTGATGTCGCGGACAATCTTCGAGGCTCCGACGATCTTGCCGGTGGCGTCCTTCACCGGCGATATGGTGAGCGACACGGGAAAGTGCTGTCCATTCTTGCGGACTCGAAGTGTCTCAAAGTGGTCGACCCGGACTCCCTTGCGCAGCTGCTCGATGATCTTGGGCTCCTCTTCATGGCGATCAACGGGTATCAACTTAAGAACGGGAAAGCCGATGATCTCATCCGGTTCATACCCAAAGATGCGCGTGGCGCCGGCATTCCAGCTGGTTATCACGCCCTGGAGACTCTTGCTGATAATCGCGTCCTCCGAAGAGTTCACAATGGCCGCCAGGAGAAGGTCGGCCTGCGTCCCCCGCTTCAGTGCTGAAATGTCCCGCGCGACTTTGGATGCGCCGATGACTCTGCCGTCCGCATCCTTTATCGGGGAAACCGTGACGGCCAATTCGACGAATGCGCCGGTCTTGGTCATGCCGCTCGTCTCAAAATGATCCACTCGCTCACCGCGTGCCACTTGCTCGAGAATCCCCTCCTCCTCCGCGTCTTTTCCAGGGGGAACCAAGAGCATTACGGATTTTCCGATAATCTCTTTCGCAGAGTAGCCAAAAATGCGCTCCGCCGACTTGTTCCAGCTCGTGATCGTTCCATCCAAGCTCTTGCTGAGAATTGCGTCGTCGGAGGAATCGACGATGGCCGATAGCAGGAGCTCCGCCGGAGGCGCATTCACCTTAACTGGGGTTGGATCTAAGCTCACGCGGATGTGATTATTCGCAGTCGAGCCCTGAAGTGCAATCTCGGCAACGGATTGTAGTACCCTTTGCCAGACTTCGGTTCCGAGCTTCCAAGCTAAATGACGATAGACGCACTCTCGATCGGAACCTTAGGAACTGTTTCATAGGAGTGCTTTCTATGCCGGAGAACCATGGGCTTCGACCAAAACGACCCCAAGCCGATTGTTGATACGGCAAAACGTACAACGAAGGTGAATTTTAGCATCGTGGTCGCAGTGCTGGTTTTCTTTGCGATCGGCGGGGGCGCCCTCGCGTTCTTCCACCACATCCACAGTTCCCAATGAACGGGAAAAAAATTGCCTACTGGATCGCCACAGTTCTCTTCGCGGCTTTCATGGCGTTCGACGCCTACGCGTACCTCTCGCACAGTCCGAAGATGGTGGCGGCGCTCGCCAGCCTGGGGTATCCGAGCTATTTCATCAATATACTGGGAACGGCCAAGGTTCTGGGAGTCGTGGCGATCCTTGCTCCTGGCACTCGGCGCCTGAAGGAGTGGGCATATGCCGGCTTCACGTTTACGTTTATCGGGGCATTTTTCTCCCACATGTCGACTGGGCAGCAGAAGGAATCGATCATGCCGCTGGTGGCACTCGTGATCATGGTTGCCTCCTACCTTCTGCGCCCTCCGGATCGCCGGATAGCCGAAGCGGCTTCTGCATAAGCAGAAGAACATTTTAAAATTCCACCGCTTGGCGAACCGGCTGTGAAGCGATCCCCCACAAAGACCCGCGCGGCCCGACCAACGCGCAAGTGGTCGGCAAGGGTCACGAAGACCAGCGACGCTATGGATCTCAAGGCCGGTGTCTTCAAAGGAGACGATCCGAAGGCCATCGCGCGGTTAGTGAAACAATCCTCTGAGAAGTCGGCGCGCAGGAAATCCAATCCGTACCGCTCGGCCGTCTCAATGATCAGCTTTTACGAGAATCGGGGCGGAAAAAAACTTTCCGCTGCCAAGAAGAGAACCCTCCAGCTGGCAAAGAAGGAACTCAAGAAGAGCTTCGATCGTTAGGGAGTTAAGGAGCCCTCGAGGCCCACATTATCGCAGCCATGACTGCCATACCCAGATCCTCGGTCAGCGTAACCGTCGAAAGCGGCACGTGCAGCGTTGTGCCCATGCAGGCGCATTCAATATCTAGCCCCTTGGCCAGGCTTCGAATGACACCAATGGCCCCGAACGACATGAGGACCACAGTGGCGGCGAATACGGCGTTCAACTCGAATCGGGCGACGTATGCCAGCCCAAGTGCGAACTCAAGGAACGGATAGATGTAGGCGTATGCCCGGGCCCTTTTCGCCAGCAAGTCATACATCTGGAATCCGTCGGCAAAACCTGGAAGGTCGAAGAACTTAAGGAGGGAAAGGACGATGAGGAAAAACCCCATGCCGCTGGACATCCAGGGTTCGACGGACAATTCGTGGCTGGCCTCCACTTGCGCCAGTCCGGCGAGACCGGATGCGGCCACGATTACGACAAGAGGAAGGTAATCTCCAATCCGGGAACCTCGGCCGGACTCCCGGTGTTTGGCGGTATGAGAACGATTCATCACGGAGATCTTGGACCGGCACTGGGTGGCAAGGAGCCCTGGAAGAGCGAACATCGGCCACAAAAATTACCGTCAATGACAGATCTTAGGAGTGCTTTTCCGTTTTGTTGAACGAACGGCAATCGCGCTCCCTGAATGCATGCATTTTGCGCTTCGAGAACCAAGTGCCCCATGGCCTGTCTAGGCCAAAAATTACACGACAATGCCTACCAAAGAAACAACGACACGAGCACGCGCAGACGCGCGTAAGGGTAAGAAGCCAACGACCCAAGCCGGAGAGTTTGTACGGGAGGAGATGCACAAGCTGAAGGCCGGAAGTGGCAACGTGCGCTCCCGCAAACAGGCCATCGCCATCGGTCTTTCAGAGGCGCGCCGGTCAGGCGTGAGTCTCGGAGCGCGGGCCGACGCGTCGCCGGCTCAGCGGAAAAGGGCATCCAGGGATGACGCCATCGGTCGGGGTGACGCCCGACCCTCTCCCACCCGCTCCAGCGGCGCCAAGAAAGCGGCCCGGACGCGCGCCCGCCTGTACCACCGTGCCGTCGCCTGACCTTTGCAAAGACAACCCTGAGAAACCCAATATGAAAGCCGTAATTGCCCACAAATTCGGAGGACCTGAAGTCCTCAAGTTGGAAGACGTGCCTGTTCCCGAGCCGAAAAACGGAGAGATCCTGATTGAGGTTCGTGCGGTCAGCGTAAATCCGGTCGACTTCAAGATGCGCTCCGGAAAATTCGGCCGAGGAAAGGTCACGCTGCCTGTCACGCTGGGGCGAGACGTCGCTGGAACGGTAAAGAAGATTGGCGCAGGCGTCGATAGGGTCCAGGTTGGCGAGGAGGTTTACGCCTTCCTGAGTGAATTGAGCGGTGGCTACGCCCAGTACGCGCTGGCGAAATCGAACGAAGTGGCACCGAAGCGAAGTTCACTGGATTACGTAGAGGCTGCCGCCGTTCCCCTTGCAGCCATCACCGCATGGCAGGGACTGTTTGACCATGGCAGCCTGCAAGCGGGTCAGACCGTGTTGATTCACGGTGCAAGCGGCGGCGTTGGACTTTTCGCCATACAATTCGCAAAGAACAAGGGTGCCACGGTGATAGCAACCGCCGGTCCCGATCATATCGATGTCCTCCGCGAGATGGGGGCGGATCAAGCCATTGACCACAAGAATGAGAAATTCGAGGACAAGGCTAAGAACGTTGATCTCGTCCTGGATCTAATCGGCGGCGAAACGCAGGACCGCTCATGGCAGACCCTCAGGAAAGGCGGTATCCTGGTCTCCACCCTTGGCGAACCGCCCGCCGAAAAGGCGATAGAATATGACGTCACAGCGAAGGGATTCATGGCCCAACCAAAGACCGAGCAACTTGTTGAGATCGGACGTTTAATCGATGCGGGCACTGTTAAGGTCGTAATTTCCAAAACCTTTCCCCTCGCCCAAGTTGCGGCGGCGCATGAGGAGCTCGAGAAGAACCATACATCGGGCAAGATTGTGCTTCTGGTGCCGGAGGCTGCTGCAGCGTAGGCCCTCCCGATGGAGGAAATCAGGTGCCGATAGAGCGAGCCTTAGCGAGGTCCGCCGCCAGAATCTTTATGCCGCGCTCGCGGTCCTCAGGAGGCCCCCTCAGTATCGCCGAGGGATGCATTGTGGCGATGAAATGGGGGATTCCCGGTATGCCCTTGATTACTTTGCCGCGCTCGCGCGTGACCAGGAAATCCTTCCCAGCAAGCGCCTTTGCGGCAGTGGCTCCTAGTGCCACCACGACCGAGGGTGCGACGAGAGAGATTTCAGTGTCCAGCCACGGCCTGCAGGCGTGAATCTCGGATTCGTTGGGCTTGGCGTGGAGTCGGCGCTTGCCGTCGCGCACGTACTTGAAGTGCTTCACCGTGTTCGTCAGGTAAACCGAGGATCTGGGCAGGCGCGCCCTCTCGAGCGCCTTGTCGAGGAGTTTACCGGCAGGCCCCACAAAGGGCCTGCCCGCCGTGTCCTCCTGGTCGCCTGGTTGTTCGCCTATTAGCATGATCTTGGAGTCAGCTGACCCCTCGCCGAACACGGTCTGCGTTGCAGCCTTGTAGAGAGGGCAAGCCTCGCAAGCGAATGCCTTCCGACGGACGGCGCCCAAGGGGCCAACGGATGCCACATCGCCTGAAGGCCGAACGTCCCCTGGTTTCCGCTGTCGATTCGTGGGCATGTTGCACAACGTGTCCACGTGGTTTGACACCTCTTCCCTGCCCCGGTTTCCCAAGCCGGACCGTGATGTGTCGGTCGACGTGGTGATCGTGGGAGCTGGAATCACGGGACTCACCGCAGCCTACCTGCTGAAGAAGGCCGGAAAGAAGGTGGCGGTAATCGAGCGCGAGCGCTGCGGCTATGTTGATACCGGTAACACCACCGCCCACCTCACGCGGGTGACCGACCTTCGCCTCCACCAAATTCGCTCAAGGTTTGGGGCACCCGCGGCCAAGGCGGTATGGGATGCCGGCGGGGCGGCAATAGACCAGATCGTATCGATTGTCCGGGCCGAGGAAATCAACTGCGACTTCAGGTGGGTTCCCGGCTACCTCCATGCGCCGCTGGGAAACAAGGATGCAAGCGAGGAAAGGGCTTTGAGCAAGGAAGCGAAATGTGCCGAGGCGCTCGGCATCAGTGCGCTCCTCATGGACGCCGTGCCCCACTTCAATACCGCGGGCATTCGCTTCTCGAACCAGGCGATCTTCAATCCTCTGAAGTACTTATCCGCCTTGGCGAGAGCGATACCCGGCAAGGGCAGCCATATCTTCGAGCACTCGAACGCGGATGAAACGGTGGAGCGGCCTTTATCGATCAAGACCGGTAAATTCACGATCAGCGGCCAGTACCTGATCCTCGCAACGCACAATCCCCTCATGGGAAAGACCGGCATAGGTGCGGCCCTCTTCCTCCAGACGAAGCTTTCGCTCTACACGAGCTATGCCCTGGGGGCCCGCGTTCCCAGCGGTTCGCTCCCCATAGCCTCCTTCTGGGACACAGGTGATCCTTACGGCTACCTGCGTGTCGAGAAGCGTCGGGGCTACGACTATGCGGTGTACGGCGGCGAAGACCACAAGACCGGCCAGGTTAGGGACACGCAGGCGTGCTACTCGAGGCTCGAGCGCACCCTGCGCTTGATCGCGCCCACGGCCAGGGTTGACCACCGCTGGTCCGGTCAGGTGATCACGACCAACGACGGACTTCCCCTGATTGGCGAGACGGCTGCGCGGCAATTCGCTGCCACGGGGTTCGCCGGCAATGGCATGACCTTCGGCACGCTCGGCGCCATGATGGGGGCGGACAAGGTGCTTAGCCGCAGGAACCCGTGGAGCTCCCTCTTGGATATCCATCGCACCAAGGTAGCTGGGGGTACTTGGAATTACCTGAAGGAGAACGCCGACTATCCTTATTACATGGTGAGGGATTGGATCGCCCCGTCCGAGGGAAAGACATTGCGCAACCTAGCGAAAGGCCAGGGAAAGATCCTCAGCCTCAACGGAAAGAAGGTGGCGGCGTCGCGATCCGACGATGGAAAGGTGTCGCTCTGCTCGCCCGTTTGCACGCACCTGCAGTGCATCGTGGGTTGGAACAAGGCGGAGAAGACCTGGGATTGTCCCTGCCACGGCTCACGCTTCAAGCCCACGGGCGAAGTAATTTCCGGACCGGCCGAGGAACCCCTGGAGAAAATACCGCACGAGGCCTCTTAGGTCCGTGGAATGGCGCGGTGGAAACCGAACAGTTCGGCGTCGGCGTTCTTCCTGCCTAGGATGCCATCCCGAATGATCTCGGCGGCCAGCAGGCTGAAAGTGATTCCGTTGCCGCCATAACCGAGAGCCATCCACACGTTCCGAGCCTCGGGCTGGAAGCCTATGAAGGGCAGCCCATCCGCTGTCTGCGCAAAGGTGCCCGCCCATGAATAGGCGACCTCGATGGGGATTCTCGGGAAGAGCTGGCGGAAGCGTCGAAGCAGCATGGCAGTCTTTTCGGTCAGGAGTTTGTCGCGTGCCTGGGCAGGCGCATATTCCTCGTCGTAACCACCGATGATCGCCCTGCGGTCGGGCGTCGTCCTTAGGTAGACATAGGGGTCGCGGGTTTCCCAGATGAGACACTCTTTCGCGGGCCAGCCCTCGAAGGAGTCGAGCGGCTCGCTGACCATGGCATAGGTGTTCTTCCACTCCGTCATGCGCTTTGGCAATGCGAGGTCCGCCTCATAGCCGGTGGCATGCACAAGGTAGCGGCTTCGGATCACGGCACCCGATGAGAGTGCCAGGGCGACGCCCTTGGATCCAACCTTCGTGCGCTTCACCTCCGAGCGATCAAAGACGCGCGCGCCCCGCGAGCATGCATCCGAAAGCAACGCGTGGGTGAAGCGGTAGGCGTCGATCTGGGCCCCTATGGGGGAAAGGATGGCCGCCGGGTTGCGGAGCGAGCTGTTGCGTGCGAGATCCCGTGCGGACCACCACTCGTCTGGGAAACCTGCCTTCTTGCGCGCCTCGAATTCTCGCCTGAGACCGGGCAGATGGGCGATGTTGCTCGCGAGGCGCAGGCTGCTCTTCTTTTCGAAGCCGCACGACTGGCCAAGCCTGCGGCTAATGCGTCCGATGGAGTCGATGGCCTCCCGGCACCGCGTGAATGCCCGGACCGCGTTGTCCCAGCCCCTGAGCCGGGCGAGTTTGTCGATTGGCCTGTCGATCTCATATTGGAGAAGGCTCGTGCTGGCGCTGGTGCTTCCGTGTGCCACGTCGCGCCTATCGATGACGACGGTGCCGATTCCCTCCTTCGCGAGATGCCACGCCACCAGCGCCCCGGTAATCCCGGCGCCTATGACGGTCACGTCGCAGTGGATGTCCTTCTGAAGGGAGGGATAACTTGCCGGGAGGCCCGCCGCGATGGGCCAGAAAGTCTCGGGGGAAGTGAGCTTCATCTGGACGGCTTCCTTATCGGCTCGCCCAGCAACAAGCGCCCGAAACTCACATGGTAGCGAACCGAACCCACCCTAGCACCAGCGCCGATCAGCGAACCGGCGAGCAGCTGGGAACCTGCCCCAAGCCCCGCCCGGTCCAGAAGGCAGACGACGGCCGAGCCAATGAGAGCTGTGGCGCCGTAGAGCTCCCGCTTGAGGACAGCAGGTTGCCTCTGGCAGAGGAGGTCCCTGAGGATTCCGCCGATCATGCCGGCAACAACGCCGATGACACAAGCGACCGCGGAGCCGTGGCCTAGATCAAGGGACGCCCTTGCGCCAATCGCGCCGGGTATGGCCACGGAGAGGGCGTCAGGCACCTGCAGGGTCCTCTCGCTGGTGGTCCCCTTTCGGAAGGGCAGGTAGATGGCCGCCGTCGCCGCAAGGGCGAGGTATATCTGCCAGGGCTCACGGACCCAGAAGACAGGTGTCGAACCAAGGCATAGGTCCCTTAGCGTACCCCCGGCAACGGAGGCAACGGCTCCGACCGTCATCGCGGCACCGAAGCGGCGGTGGCGATCGATGCTGACAAGCACAGCCATCACCGAGCACGAAAGGATGGCCGCCGCATCGAAGATATGCCTTGGGTTCATTCAGGCGTCACTTCTTGTCCTGCGGTGCGAGCAGCCTGAACTGCTCAAAGAGTTGGCGCATCCTGACCGCAGCAGCCCTTGCCCGAGCGAGCAGCCGGCGGCGCTTCTTTGCGTTGAAATCCGACGCGAAGGTGACGAGTTCGGAGGTGGTGGCGGCTTCCCTCCACCCTGCACCCCGAAGGTGGGACCAAGCGAGCAGCTGGCCCCATTGCTTTGCGAAATCCCGGTATTCACCCTTGGAAAGGGCCAGTGAGTCGACCCTGTCTTCCGCGGGCTGGTATTCGCTGAGCACGAAGGACCTGCCCCTGCCTTTCGTCCAGCCGAGCCGGGCGATCGGCACGTACTGGATCATCCTCTGGACCTCCGCGATCCTCTCCGCGTCGTTGGCCCAAGACGGCTGCCGAACGCCCGAGAATGGGGCTGCGGCCGAGGGCACCGCCTCCTTCATGTCGATGATGTGGCGCGCCTTCTTGCCCGAGACTAAGGCGAGGTAGCGATGGTGTCCGAGGATGCCGAGTCCCGTACAGCTCCCGCACAGGTCCTCTAGGCGGAAAAATGAGGGATCCTTTGTCGTGGCGGCCCATTTCTTGAAAACGGCGGATGCCTCCCGCTTCTCCTTTGGAGGGAGCGCATAGGTCTCTTCGTCGTCTATTAGCAGGCGGTGCCCGTCCATCCGCTGCCGCATGAATCTGCGTTGGCTTCGCGTCTGAACTTTCGTGAGGAGGCGGGCCACGGTGCCTTTGGCCACTTCGTTTTCGATGTGATAGGGCTTTCCCGCCGCTGTTTGCTTCGTGTAAGCCGACAGGAAAAGTCCGGCTAGCTCCCCCATCCCGATCAGGTAAAGGCAGGTCGCAGCCCTTCCTAGGTCGAAGTCGAGGGGCGCAAGGCAGCCATGGTCGAAATCCGTGAAGTCGAAATAGGCGACGTGGTTCTTTCCCTTGTAGCTGCCAACATTCTCCCAATGGGCATCGCCGCAGAGCCATCCAAGCGGGCTGGCACGGCGCTTCACAGAACCCCAGATCGCATAGAAAATTTGCGGACTGCCCCTGTAGAAATTCAGGACGTCCCCAGCCATTTTGGACCTCTTCAATCTGATGAGGCTTGAGTCGCATCCCTGCTCGGATCTGAAGTGGAGGTCCAGTAGGTCCATGCCATTGATGGACAGCGTCTCGCGAAAAATAGCCCTGAATTTTTGAGTACTGACCCAATCCCAGCCATACCCCCCAGCGGGGAGCCAAATTCGGCAAGCCGTTGATGGACGGAGGGAACCTTTGGTTGCAGCAAGCGACAGTCATTGTTCGCGAACACCGCATCGCATCGCCGATCATGAGAACCGCCCGAATCTACCTTAGCATCCTGGCATTACTTGTCGCAGCCGGGGCCGGGTGTTCCTCGACCTACTACGAGGCTCTGGAGAAGCTGGGCTACGCGAAGCGCGATCTCCTCGTTGAGCGCGTAAAGAAAACCGAGGAGGCGCAGAATGACGCCAAGGAGCAGTTCAAGAGTGCCCTGGACCATTTTCTCTCGGTCACCAAGGTCAATGGAGGGGAGCTGGAGCGGAAGTACAATGAACTCAGCGGCGAGATGCAGCGAAGCCAGGAGCGCGCAGAGGAGGTAAGGGACAGGATCGCCGCGGTCCGCGACGTTGCGGATGCGCTCTTCAGCGAATGGCAGGCCGAGCTTGGCCAGTATTCAAACTCCGATCTGCGTGCCCAAAGTGAAAGGGAGCTGGACATGACAAAGGCGCGTTACGAAAACCTCGTGAGGCTGATGGAACGCTCCGCCGACCGGATGGATCCGGTGCTGGCGACATTCCGCGACCAAGTCCTCTTCTTGAAACACAACTTGAATGCCCGGGCCCTGGCTTCCTTGGACACGACAGATCGGGATCTTCGCGGGGACATCGATAGGCTGATTGCCGACATGGAGGCCTCGATTCGCGAGTCTCAGGCATTTATACAGGGCATTCAGCCGCAGCCGAAGCCGTGATGCTTCGACCCCTTTCCGCTCGGGGTCTGAACTTGCGAAGCTAGGACCACCCGACCTCAGTGGCCCGTCTTACACCCATATCAACCCTTTGGTTCTGGAGGGGCATTTCGGGCCACAGCATAACCTTCGCTTCCCTGTTCGCCTCCGTACTTCTAGGATTCTCTATCTCGCGGGAATTGCATCTCTTCCTCGGCTGGCTGGGCTTTCACTGGATATGGGTGCTTTTTCTGCCGATCCTGATTTTTAAGATCATCGCAAAGGCCGAAACCAGTTGGATACCCGATCCCACGCGCCGACGTTCTATAGCTATGGGTATCCTTCTGGGTTCATTCGCTCTATCGGGGGCTATCACGCATTTTCACACCGCCTCATCTCCCGTCGTTCGGCAGAACAAAACAAAGTGATGGTTACTCAGTTTGCCGACCAAGGACGGTCGGCTCGGTCCTGCCTTAGCGCTTGGGCGCCTTGCTTCCATTGCCCCCGTCGGGCGTTTGTGCGGACTGAGTTCCTTCCTTTGGCCGCTCGGCCCGTACTTCCTTGGGGTTGGAGGCTTTGGAGGAGGGCGTCTGGTTGGTCGGCTCGACAGGCTTATCCTTCGGCTGGCTGGGGTTCATCACCTCATGGACAGCGGCCATTGATTCCAGTTTCCCGTGATGCGGGCCTACTGCTGCTTCCAGCCGCCCCCGAGTGCCTTGAAAAGTGACACCAAGTCTACGCGAAGGGCCGCGTTGCTCTGGGCGAGGGTGTCCTCGGCCTGAAGGACGCTTCGCTCCGCCACAAGGGTCTCCGTCTCGTCTGATATGCCCTCTTGAAACACTTGGGCTGTCACATCCCTCGCTTTTCGTGCCTGTGTGGCGGCCTCGATGAGCCCCCGGTTGCGATCGGTCTCGAAACGGTACTGGACGAGCGCGTCCTCGACGTCCTTTAGCGCCATGGCGTATACATTCTCGTAGGCGAGGAGCGCCTGGTCCTTCAGGGCATCCTGCACCCGGATGGCTGCGCGCAGCCGGGACCAGTCAAGGATCGGCCAGCTGACGCCGGGTGCGACCGAGAAGTATTCACTGCTCCATTCCGGAAGATGCTTCAGATCGCTGCTGTCGACACCGAGCATCCCGGTTATGCTAAAGGTCGGATAGAGCTGCGCCGTGGCAACCCCGACCTCTGCGGTCGCGGCCGCAAGGTCACGCTCTGCTTTGCGGATATCGGGCCTTCGCAGCAGGAGGTCTGCGGGCATCCCCATTGAGACCTCCTGCGGCAATTCCGGGAGATTTCCCTGCGCTGAAAGCTCGCCGGCCAACGCGGTTGGATCTTCGCCAAGCATGTAGGCTATCGCGTGCTCGGACATATGTTGGGCGGCCAGGATAGGCGGAAGTGTCGTTTCCGTGACTTTGAGTTCCGCCAGGTCCTGCGCCGCTTCCGCCTCGCTCCCCAGGCCCTGCATGAATTTATCGTCGGCAATCTTCCATGTCTTGCGCTGGGACTCGATGTTCTGCCGCGTGATCGCCTCCCGCAGTTGCCCGCCGCGCAGCTGCATATAGGTGGTCGCGACCTCGCCCATCAAGGTCACCTGAACGCCGTACCGGCCCTCCTCTGCGGCCGC
>DASRSJ010000334.1:0-2357 GCA_035656555.1 Opitutaceae bacterium | reverse complement strand
GCAAGGAGGCCGAGGCCGCGCTGCTTCGCGCCAAGGAGGCGGCCGAGGCCGCCGACCGCGCGAAGTCCGAGTTCCTCGCGATCGTGAGCCACGAGCTTCGGACCCCGATTAACGCCATCATCGGCTTCTCGAAGATGCTCTTCTCGACGACGCTCAACCTCGACCAGAGGGAGCAGGTCGAGATGATCAACTCAAGCGGCCTCGCCCTGGAGAAGATCATCGCCGACATCCTGAACCTCTCGAAGATCGACTCCGGCAAGATCGACATCGAGCATGCCCCCTTCTCGCTGCGCCAGTGCATCCAGGACATCTGCGCGTTCTTTGCGCCAAAGGCCCGCTCGCTGGCCCTAGCGCTCGACTCCAAGGTCGACCCCGGCGTCCCGGACATCGTCAACAGCGACGAGTCTCGCATCCGCCAGATCCTGACGAACCTTGTCGGCAACGCGCTGAAGTTCACCGAACGCGGCGGCGTGACGCTCGAGGTCTCGTGCGCGCGCGGCGAGCCGCTGGAGCCGGGCTCAAAGCGCCGCGTGGCGCGCCTCTTCTTCTCGGTCAAGGATACCGGCATCGGCATCCCGGCCGACAAGATGGACCACCTTTTCCTGCCGTTCAGCCAGGTCGATACCTCGACGACGCGCAGGCGCGGCGGCACAGGCCTGGGACTCATCATCTCCAAGCGCCTCTGCGAGCTCATGGGCGGCACGATCTCGGTCGAGAGCAGGCCCGCCGAGGGATCGACCTTCAGGTTCTCGATCCTTACGGACTTCGAGGATATCTAGAGGATCTTCCAGCGGAAGCGCAGGACCTCGGCCCAGCTGCTGCGGCCCGAGCCAAACACTTTGCTGACCTCGAGATCCCAGGTGAACCTCTTTGACACGGAAAGCGTCGCACCCGCCCCAAGCGTCTCGGAGGCGGTGCTTGATCCGGCAGTCGAGTCGCTGAGGGTTGCTTCGACGTAAGCGCCGAGCGTGTCGCCCAGGCTCCACTTCAGGTACGCGCTCCCGTACCACCTCGTGTCGTAGCGCGTGTTCGCAATGTTCCTGAACTCATCCCACTCGACCATGGCCGCAGCTTTCGTGCTTGGGGCAATGTCCATCGACCACGGCAGGATGACACCACCCTCGACCTTGTTGTTGCCGACGGCCGCCGAGCTGGTGGGGATCAGCACGTAAGGGACGATCGCGGCCTCCTGGCCGCTCGCAGGATCCTTCCAGAAGGTCCACTTCGGGCGGATCGAGAGGTCGCCTACGCCGCTGTGCGTCTCGTCGTGGCCCGTATCCGAGGCATAGGTGTTCTGCAGGAAGAGCTGGGCGCCGAACTCCATGTCGAACGAGTCGGTGACGCCGAAGGAGACGATGGTCGTGCCGACGGCAACGGCCTTGTACTGGTTGGGAGCCGTCGTCTGCGGGTCAATCCCGAGGGAGATGGCGTCCATCCGCATGAGGATGCTGCCGGGCTCGATCGTCTGCGTCGGCTCTGTCACCTGCGAGCGCAGGACCGGGACAGCGGCAAGGCAGAGTGCCAGGGCAAGCAGGGCGGGCGCCAGACGCGGAAGGGAACGCATCGGGGCCAGCGTCGGGGCCGGCCGGCGGAGTGTCACCACAAAACGGGCTGGCCTGTCAGTCGAAGATGATCGTCCTGTTGGCGCACAGGAACACCCGGTCCTCGTTGAGGAGCTTAAGGGAATTGGCCAGCACCGTGCGCTCGATGTCGCGGCCCGCGCGCGCCAGGTCGTGGGGCGTGTAGGAGTGGTCCATCGGGATCACCTGCTGCATGATGATCGGGCCCTCGTCGAGCTGGTCGGAGACGAAGTGGGACGTGGCGCCGATCACCTTCACGCCCCTGTGGAAGGCCTGGTGGTAGGGCTTGGCGCCAATGAAGGCCGGCAGGAAGGAGTGGTGGATGTTGACGATGCGGTTCGGCCACGCCGAGACGAAGCCCGGGCTGAGGATCCGCATGTACTTCGCGAGGACGATGTAGTCGGGCGCCAGCGGGGACACGAGGGCCTGGAGGCGGGCCTCGTGCTCCTCCCGGGTCACGCCTTCGTGGGGCACGTGGTGAAACGGCACCGAGAACTTTTCCGCCAGGGGCCGCAGGTTCTCATGGTTGCTGACGATGGCCAGGATCTCCGCCCCGAGTTCACCATAGGCGTTTCGGACAAGGAGGTCGGCGAGGCAGTGGTGCTCGCTTGAGACCATGACGACGACCTTGCGCGGCGCCGATTTCCTGAAGGTGACGACCGAGCCCTGCGGCAGAAGGGCCTCGATCTCGGCCCGGCTTGCCTGCGCATCAGCCATGCCCCGGCAGGCGGTCCTCATGAAGAAGCGCTGGGAGTCCGCGTCCACGAACTCGTGGTT
>DASRSJ010000333.1:0-3741 GCA_035656555.1 Opitutaceae bacterium | reverse complement strand
GGGTTCTTCTTCCTCTGCTTCCTGCCGCCGCTCCTCTTCTCGGACGGCTGGCTTATGCCGATCCGCGAGCTCCTGACGGCGAAGCGCCCGATCCTGCTCCTCGCAATCGGCCTTGTCACCTTCACGACGCTCGCGGTCGGGCTCGTCGCCCACTGGCTGGTCCCGAACCTGCCGCTCGCGATGGACTTCGCCCTCGGCGCCATCGTCTCCCCAACGGATGCCGTCGCGGTCAATGCGGCGACCGAGCACCTGAGGGTGCCCGCGCGCCTCACCACTGTCCTTAACGGCGAGAGCCTGCTCAACGACGCCACGGGCCTCGTCGCATTCAAGTTTGCGCTCGCAGCAGTGGCGCTGGGCACGTTCTCCCTTAGCAGCGCGGTCGGGCAGTTCTCAATCCTCTCCGTCGGAGGTTTCGGCATCGGCATCGCGACGGCCTACGGCATCGGGATACTCCGTGACGTGCTCAGAAAGCTCAAGGGCAGCGACTCTCTGATCGAGACGACGCTCTCCCTCATGACGCCCTACGCGGCATATCTGCTGGCCGAGCGATTTGATGTCTCCGGGGTCCTGGCGGTGGTGGCCGCGGGCCTGTACTCTGGCTGGCGCGATCCCGTGCGCATGGACGCCGAGGCCCGACAGAACGCCTACGGCGTCTGGTCGCTCGTGATCTTCTGGCTGAACGGCATCGCCTTCGTGCTCCTCGGGCTCCAATTCCCGTCGGTCTTCAACGCGGTCCGACACCAGTTCAGCGTTCCTTTCCTGATCGGCCTCACGGCCGCCGTGTCCCTGACCGCGATGGTCGCCAGGCTCGTCTGGGTCTTTCCCTCAGCCTACCTGCCGTTCTGCTTCCGGGTCGTTCGCGAAAATGAGAAGCCCGCCCCGTTGCGCTCGATATTTGTCGTCGGCTGGGCCGGCATGCGCGGCACCGTGACGCTGGCCGCGGCCCTGTCGATCCCGTTCATGCTTCCCGACGGCTCGCCGTTTCCCGGCAGGGACATCGTCATCTTCCTGGCATTCGGGGTGATCGTCGTGACCCTGGCCGCGCAGGGGATGACGCTTGAGCCCCTGATCCGCAAACTCGGGATCCACGAGGACGAGAACAGGCCCAAGGAGGAACGGCTGGCCCGCATGACAGCGGTCGAGGCGGGCCTCTCGGCGCTGCGGGCCTTGGAGCCTTCGGCGGCCACGCCCGACCAGATGGCGGCCTTGGGACTCGTGGTCGGCGAATACGAGCAGCGGCTGGCGGCGCTGACGGCGGAGGGCGAGACGAAGAAGAGTGCCCGCAGGCGCAGGCACGCGGGACACCACTATCGCCTGACGGCCCTGAGGGCCGAGCGCCACGCCCTGGACGGGCTCTGGCGAAGCGGCGTGATCATCGACGACGTGCACCGTCCGCTCCAGCAGCTGCTGGACCACGAGGAGTCGCTCCTCACCGGGTCGGCGCCGCCGCCCGAGGAAACCGTCTAGCGGTTCACGGCCTGCATGGCCTGCGCCGCGTAGCGCTCTCCCGAGGTCGAGCCAGCGGGGAGGATAGCATCGATGCGCTGGAGATCGGCAGCGCTGAGTGTCACCGAGGAGGCACCCAGGTTCTCGTCGAGGAACTTCTGCCTTTTCGTGCCTGGAATCGGGACAATGTCCGAGCCCTGCGCGAGGACCCAGGCGAGCGCTAGTTGCCCGGGCGTGCAGCCTTTGGCCGTGGCCAGCTCGCTGACGCTTGAGACGAGATCCAGGTTTTTCTGGAAGTTCTCGCCCTGGAAGCGGGGGGAGTTGCGCCGGTAGTCGTCCGCGGGGATGTCGTCGAATTTCTTGAACTGGCCGGTCAGGAAGCCGCGGCCCAGCGGACTGTAGGCCACGAAGCCGATGCCGAGCTTGCGCACCGTGGAGAGGAGCTCGTCCTCGGGATCGCGGCTCCAAAGGGAGTACTCCGTCTGAAGCGCTACGATCTTGTGGACGGCAGCCGCCCTGCGGATCGTCTCGGGTGCCGCCTCAGAGAGGCCCAGGAAGCGCACCTTGCCGGCCTTCACGAGATCGGCCATCGCCCCAACGGTCTCCTCGATCGGAACTTTCGGGTCCACGCGGTGCTGGTAGTAGAGATCGATGACATCGACCTTGAGGCGGGAGAGGCTGGCGTCGCACGCCTCGCGCACGTACTGGGCGTCGCCGCGGACATCCATGAACTCGCCCTTGGGGCCTCGCACGTTGGCGAACTTGGTCGCCAGGACGACGTCCTTCCTGCGGTGGGCGATCGCCTTGCCGACCAAGACCTCGTTGCGGCCGCTGCCGTACATGTCGGCCGTGTCCAGGAAGTTGCCGCCTTGGTCGAGGTAGCTGTGGATCACCCGGATCGACTCCTCGTCATTCATCTGGGACGGGTCGTAGAACTCGCTCATGCCCATGCAGCCGAGTCCGATGGAGGAAACCTTGAGGCCGTTCTTGCCGAGAGTGCGTTCAGTCATGATCAAATGGGGTCCGCCCAAGCCTACCGCCGCCCGGGGCACGGCGCAAGGGGCCCGGGCGTTTTTGCCAAGGCGCCGCTTGCGATTGGGCCCGCATCGGCTTTTAGTCGGCCTTCCCTATGATCTCCCCTGAGACCTTCAACCACATCGAGAACATCAAGAAGCGCGCAGGACACCTGTGGAGGTTTCTTTGACGTCGATCAAAAGCGCAGGGAGATAGAGGCCCTCGAGGCCGAGATGGGGGCCCCCGGCTTCTGGGACAACAACGAGCGGGCGCAGAAGCACATCGTGAAGCTGAACACGATGAAGCGGGCGATCCTGCCCGTGATCGCCTACCAGAAGAAGGTCGAGGATTCCGATGTCATGCTGGAGCTGGTCGAGGCCGCGGACGCGTCGGACCGCGACGCCTATGAGAAGGAGCTTGAACAGTCGGTGACCTTACTCGTCGAGGAGATCGACAAGCTCGAGATCGCTTCCTTCCTGACGGGGCAGTTCGACCGCAACAACGCCTACCTTTCGATCCAGTCTGGCGCGGGTGGCACTGAGTCGAACGACTGGGCCGACATGCTCTTTCGCATGTACAACCGCTGGGCGGAGCGCCGCGGCTTCGAGGTCGAGGTCCAGGACGTCCTCTCGGGCGACCAGGCCGGGATCACCAAGGCGACCCTGGTCATAAAGGGGGAGAACGCCTACGGCTACGCCAAGGCCGAGAGGGGCGTCCACCGCCTCGTGCGCATCAGCCCCTTCGACTCCAACAAGAGGCGCCACACCTCGTTCTGCGCAATCGATGTCGTGGCCGAGATCAACGAGGACATCCAGATAGAGATCCCGGACAGCGAGCTCCGGGTGGATGTCTACCGCTCGTCGGGCAAGGGAGGGCAGGGCGTCAACACGACTGACTCGGCCGTTCGCATCACCCACATCCCGAGCGGCATCGTGGTCGTCTGCCAAAACGAGCGCTCCCAGATCAAGAACCGAGCCAGCGCCATGACGGTCCTCAAGTCCCGCCTGTATGAGAAGAAGCTCGACGAGCAGCGGAGCGAGATGGAGCGCTTCTACGGCGAGAAGGGCGAGATCGGCTGGGGAAGCCAGATCCGCAGTTACGTCCTTCAGCCCTACCAGATGGTGAAGGACCTGAGGACCGGCTACAGCACGAGCGATACCCAGGGCGTCATGGACGGCGAGATCGACAAGTTCATCACGGCCTGGCTGCGGGCCGGAAGCCCGAGGCACAGGAACAAGGACATCGTGATGGAGGACTGAGGGAATCCCGATGCCTAGCCTT
>DASRSJ010000332.1:0-7921 GCA_035656555.1 Opitutaceae bacterium | reverse complement strand
GCGGACATCCTAATGAAATTCGGAGATTGAGCCGATAATACTCCCACCATGCGCCACAAGATCCTCACCGTGGACGATTCCAAGACCGTCCGCATCATCGTCCGCAAGGCCTTCAAGGCCTATGACTGCGAGATATTCGAGGCCGGCAACGGAGTGGAGGGCCTCGCCCTCGCCGCGAAGGAGATGCCCGACCTGATCCTGCTCGACGTCACCATGCCCGTCATGGACGGCGTCGAGATGCTGACCAAGCTCAAGGCCGACCCGAACCTCAAGAGCATCCCCGTCATGATGCTGACCGCCGAGGGCGGCAGGGACAACGTGCTGAAGATCGCGAAGATCGGCGTGCGCGACTACATCGTTAAGCCCTTCAAGGAGGACGCGCTCCTCGAGAAGGCGGGCCGCGTGATCGACCTGAAGCCGATCGCGGACACCGCCGCCAAGGCGAAGACGATATTCGACCCGGCCACCATCCTCGTTGTCGAGGACAAGCCGGCCATCATCCAGCAGATCCAGGAGGGCCTGAAGCACACGCCGTGGAGCATCGTCGGCGTCTCGACGCAGGGCGAGGCCATCGACTTCTGCACCCGCACGCCGCCGGACATCGCGCTCGTCAGCCTCACGCTGCCCGACGAGACCGCCTTCGGACTCTTCCGCATCGTGCGCGCGAACCCGAAGAGCAAGTACATGCCGATCTTCGGCCTGGTCGTTAAGACCGAGACGATCCCGCAGCAGCAGGCCCAGACGGTGGGCTTCACCTCCATCATCACGAAGCCCATCGACATGGCGGAGCTCGAGGGGAAGATGGCCAAGGCCATGAACCTCGACTCGTCGCCGCGCTACTACGCGACCGAGGGCGACATGCTGATCGTGAAGCTGCCGGAGAACTGCACGCAGATGGCGCTCGCGGAGTCCTCGAGCTACATGAAGCCGAAGTTCGCCGAGGCCGTCGACGCCGGCATGAGCCGCACCGTGATCGACATCCGCGCCCTCAAGTCGCTCCACATCGGCATCATCAAGCACCTCTTCCAGGCCACGCAGATGTCCCACGACCTCGGCATGCAGCTCGCGCTCGTCTCGAACCCCGGGATCGTCGCCGAGTGCAAGGGCTTCGAGGAGACCCGCGGGTGGTCCTTCTTCGAGTCGATCGACGACGCGAAGGCCAGCTTTGGCAAGGTACAGCAGCCGGCGCAGCTCGCTGCGACGTAGCCGCATCTTGTCTTTCAGGGGGATAGGGCGGGCGGCGCATAGTTTGTGGTGCGTCGCCCGCGATTCCCATTTGGGCCCGGCGAGCCGGGGTGTTTTCACTCGGAAAATCGTTAATTTCCGACATGCGGCGCCGATGTAGATCTAGCGTAGCCAGCGCTTTTCCCTCTCGGCTGCATGCCCATTCCTCCCGACGACTTTCCGAATATCGAAGACGCCCTGAACCGTCTCGCGACCGAGTCCATACTCGCGCAGCCGGGCCGGGACGAGGGGATGGTCCCTGCCTACAGCCTACTGGGCGACATGGCCGGCCTCTGCGCGGGCGAGCCGAGGATCCAGGGGCCGATACTGGCCCTCCAGGCGCGTCTTGAGAAGGCGCTCGATGCGAGCGCTCCCTTCACGGCGGAAATGATCGCGGCGCTTCGCGAGCTGTCCACGTGGATGGTGGCCGCGCTCGGCGACGTGAAGTCCGGGCTGGAGGCTCGGAGCTATTCCTCGATGGCCGAGGACCGCGGCGACGAGGGCAAGGTGATCCAGATGCCGGCGCCCGCCGCCGCGGCCCCCGCCGTGCCGGACGACGCGAAGATGGTGCTCAGCCTCGAGGGCAACCAGGAACTCCTGGGCGAGTTCTACAGCGAGGCCGTCGAGCACCTGCAGCAGATTGAGGCCTCGCTCCTGGCCCTCGACAGCTCCCCGTCGGACCCTGAGGCGATCAATGCGATCTTCCGCTCGTTCCACACGATCAAGGGCAACGCGGGCTTCCTCGGCCTGGTGCCGATGCACACGCTCGCCCACGAGGTCGAGTCGCTGCTGGACCTGGCCAGGAACAACAAGCTTTCGCTCAGCTCCGCCATCATCTCCGAGATCCTAAGGAGCCGCGACGCGCTCCAGAGCCTGACGCTGCAGATCGGCACGGCCCTTGATTCCGGGCAGGAGCCGACCGAGATCGTTAAGGTGGGCCACCTGATCCTCGCCGTCCGCCGCCTGGCCTCGGGCGAGACCCCTCCGGCGGCGGCCGTCGTCACGGCGGCGCCGTTCCCGATTGAGCTGCCGGTCGCGGTCCCCGCCCCAAAGGTGGAGGAAGAGGAAGAGGAGGAGACGCCGGTAAAGACCGCCGCGAAGGGGCAGGGGGCCAGCCCGACTGTCCGCGTGAGCACCGAGAAGCTCGACTCCCTGATGGACGTGGTCGGCGAGCTCGTGATCGTCCAGAGCCAGCTCCTTGAGACTGCGCGCGCGGACACCGACAGCACCTCGCCGCTCCAGAGGAACGTAACGCAGCTCAGCCGCATCACGAAGGAGCTGCAGCACACGGCGATGTCGCTGCGGATGATCCCGATCAAGCCGACGTTCCAGAAGATGGAGAGGCTCGTGCGCGACCTGGCGCGCGACTGCCACAAGGCCGTCAATTTCAAGACGAGCGGAGATGAGACCGAGCTCGACCGCACGGTCGTGGAGGAGATCGCCGATCCCCTGGTCCACATGGTGCGCAACGCCGTGGACCACGGCCTCGAGCGCGCGAATGACCGCGTGAAGACCGGCAAGGCCGCTGCGGGCACCATTCGCCTGAAAGCCTATCACCAGGGAAGCCATCTCGTGATCGAGCTCCAGGATGACGGCCGCGGCATGGACCCGGACAAGATTTTCGCGAAAGCCGTCGAGAAGGGGATCATCCCCGCCAACGCCGCCCTCAGCCGCGAGCAGATCCTCGACCTCATCTTCGCCCCGGGGTTCTCGACGGCCGAGAAGGTCACCGCGATCTCCGGGCGTGGCGTCGGCATGGACGTCGTCAGGCGCAACATCCAGAAGCTGCGCGGAAAGATCGAGATCTCCTCCGAGCTCGGCGTGGGGTCGACCTTCAAGGTCAAGCTGCCGCTCACGATGGCGATCATCGACGGCCTGGTCGTGCGCGTGGGCGACGACCGCTTCATCCTGCCGAGCACCTCCGTGCAGATGGCGCTCAAGCCCTCGCGCGAGATGATCTCCAGCGTGCACGGCAAGGGCGAGGTCCTCGACCTGCGCGGCAAGCTGCTGCCGATCCACAGGTTGCACCGGCGCTTCAACATCCAGGGCCGCTCCGAGTCCCCCTGGGACGGCATCCTCGTCATCATGGAAGTCTCGGGGAAGCTCTCCGCGCTCCTCGTCGACGAGATGGTCAGCAAGCAGGAGGTCGTGATCAAGAACCTCGGCGGCTACATGCAGGGACTGCCGGGCATCGCGGGCGGCGCGATTCTTGGCGACGGCAACATTGCACTTATCCTCGATCCGGGCACTTTGCTGCAGGCCGCCTGAGGTTAAGCATCGCTCCCATGGACTCGAATATCCCCCCGACCCTTGAGGAAGTCTGCGGCCAGGCCGTCAAGCTTCCCACGGCTCCCTCGCTGATGCCGCGCCTCATTTCCGTCCTGAACGACCCGGACAGCAGCGCCGAGGACATCCAGGAGATCATCCAGGTCGACCCGGCCCTGACGGCGACGACCCTGCGCCTTGCGAACTCCGCGTTCTTCGGCGGCGGCCAGCCGGTCGAGTCGGTCGTCGAGGCCGTGATGAAGCTCGGGCAGAAGGAAATCTACCGCCTCGCCAGCATGGCCCTCGTGAACCGCTGGGACACGGCGGCAACAGGCAAGAATGCCTACGGCGGCGACCCGGGCGACTTCTGCAGGCACGCCGTGTGCATGGCCCTCGCCGCAGAGGTGCTGGCCGAGCGCATGAAGACCATCGAGCCGCAGATGGCCTACACCGCGGGCCTCGTCTGCGACATGGGCAAGCTCGTCGTCGCCCACTCGTGCTCCACGTTCTTCCCCGCGATCCGCGAGCGCCAGAAGGCGTCGGGCGCGTCCTGGATGCAGGCCGAGCGGGATATCCTCGGCTACGACCAGTACATGGTCGGATCGAGCCTCCTGCAGACCTGGAAATTCCCTTCCGCCCTCGTCGTCGCGGCGGAGTTCATCAACCGCCCGGCGGAAGCTCCTGAGGATGCGAAGCAGCTCCTGGCGCTCCTGCATGCGGCGAAGATCCTGGCGACCTCGATCGGCCCCGGCGTGACCGAGGACGGTTTCCTCTTTGAGATCAACGAGGAGCTCCTGGCGGAGCAGGGCTTCACTTCCGAGATTCTCGAGGGCTCACTCCCTGAGATCCTCGAGCGCTGCACGACCCGCCTGCGCGACAAGCTCACGCACGGCCAGGTGAGCGCCTAGGGCCGGGTCATTGGCTGCGCCGCTCGGAGGCCGAGGCCATCCGGTCGATCAGTCCCTGGATCTGGTCCCTCATCTGCTGGTCGCCAGCCTCTGACAATGCCTCGGCGAGGACCTTTTTGGCCTCCGGCATCTCCCCGGAGTTGGCGAGGTCGACGCCTTGCTGGACCTTCATGGCCACCTTCGCGTTGTCACGCGTGCGCATGAGGCTGTCGCGGTTGGCGGGCGTCTGGTCCTGCTTGAGAAGCTCGTTGGCGAGCGCGATCGCCTTCTCGTACTCGTGGGCCTGCCAGAGGTCCTGCAGCTTGTTGAAGCCCTCGATGAGCGAGCGGTTGTAGAGGATGGTCCGTGCGTATTTGCTGACGTCCTTGTTCGCGGGCGACATGTCTGCCGCGATGGCCTCAAGCTCCGTCTGTCCGGCCTCCGCGCGGCCCCGCTTCAGGTCCACGACGGCAATCCCCAGCTTTATGCCCATGTCGTCTGGGAAGAAGCGTGCGCCCTCCTGGAGCACCTTCACATCCGTGTCGGTGAGTTCGTCCATTCCGAAGGCGTTTTCAGCCATGTTGACGTAGGCATGCTGCTCGTGGGGATTGAGGACCAGTTCGTGCTCGTAGTAGTCCGCCGCCTGGCGCGGGTCTCCTCCAGCGGAGGCCGTGATCCTGCCCGGGTAGATGCCGAGGGCCGCGTCGCCCAGGAAGGAATAGACGAAGTAGTCGCGTGAACCCAGGGTGGCGGCCTGGCGGAAGGAGGACTCGGCCTCGCCGTAGTCCTCTGTCTGGTAGGCCGCATATCCCTCCGACTCCCACGAGGCGGGATTGTCGGGCATCTGACGCACGACCTCGCGCAGCCTGCGAAGGGCTTCCGAGGGGCGGTCCGTGGCCGAGAGCAGGTTGCACTCGGCGAGGTTCACATCCGCGCGCGACGCGGGACCCACGCGAAAGGACTTGTTGACGGCGGAGCGGTCGAAGCGGATGCGGTTGATCGTGTAGGCGCCGTTTCGCAGGTAATGCGCCAGGCGCTTGTCCATCGCCGCACAATCGACGCCGAAGATCTGGATGAACACGGCATCCGGGTCGGCGTGGACGCGAAGCGAGCGGATCAGCTGGTTGTACTTTGTGCGCTCCTCGAGCTGCCCGGAGAAGAGCAGATAGTGGACGAAGGCCCAGGACTCCGCGTAGAAGATGCTCGTTCGCTCGCCCTCGTTGTAGAGGAGGGAGTTGCGCTGGATGCCCATCAGCTGCTTCAGCGGCATCATGCCGTCGCGGTTCAGGAGGATCACGTGACCGTCGATCGCCCGGCCGTAGTTGTAGAGGTCGTTGTCGACCGAGAAGGTCGAGAACACCTCGGCAAGGCCCTCGTTCAGCCAGACGGGAAGCTCGGTATCGGACGTGTTGGTCATCCAGTGCACGGCCTCGTGGAAGATGACCCGGCGGGTCTGCTCATCCTCCGAGTCGTCGGCGCACTCGATGAAGTTCCCAAGGGGCGTGCGCATGAACATCCCGTCGACCATTGCGGGCTTTCCCTTCTCCAAGGGCTTGTAGGGGCGAAGCTCCCGCTGGGAGCGGAAGAGGACCACGGTGACCGGCTGGAGACCTGCCTCGTTGATCTTCAGGACCCGCTCCAGGCCGTGGTGAAACTGGTCGAACTCGACGGCCCAGCTGCGGATCTCGTCCTCGGGGCCGTCAGAGATGATGCTGAAGTTCTGCGCATCCAGGCGGATCCACTTTGCGTCACCGGCATGGAGGCAACCGGCCCCCAGCAGGAAGGCGACGGCGTGGCGCAGGTTCATCGGAGAAGCCTTGGGCGGGGAAGGGGCAGTTTCTTCATGGACACCCGTTCATGCCGGGTGCGCGGGAAACTGGCAGTCTTCCAGATTGCGTCAATTTAAGTACCTGACCGCTCGCCGGTTCTAACCCGCCACTCGTCGAGCAGCTTCTTTTCCTGCTCCCGCGCGAGGCCGACTACCTTCGCATCCCCCGTGCTGGGTCCGAGGAGCCACCGGGCGTTGTCGGCGATCGTCTCGGCGAGAGGCCGCAGCTTCAGCCCCCTGGCGAAAGCCGCCGTGCCGTCGACGCGGAACATCCCTCGGAACTTCAGATTGTCGGCCGGGAAGTACAGCGGCAGCTGCGTCCAGTCGCCCACCTTCTTGTCCGCAAGCTGGTCGTCATGCACCCAGGTGAAGCGCGTCTTGTTTCCCAGGACGCTCGTGGCCGCCTCGAACATCTCGCGCCAGGTAAGGGGAACCTGGGGCCCGACGGCATTGAACTTCCCTGAGACCTTCTCGTCGGCCATGGCGACCATCCATTCGCCGAGATCGCGCACGTCGATCACCTGGAGCGGGGCGTCGGGACGGCCCGGAGCCAGGACCTCGCCACCCTCGGAGATGCGCTGGACCCAGTAGCTGAAGCGCCCGGTCGGGTCGTGGGGACCGACAATGATGCCGGGCCGCACGATCAGCGTGGAGGAGGGGCCGTTCTCCAAGGCCGCCTGCTCGCACATGACCTTGAAGGGGCCATAGGTCTCCGCGGTGACGGCCTCGGCCGCGCCGCCGATCCCGGGCAGGAGCGGGCTGTCCTCCTTCAGGCCGGGCTCGGACATGTCGGCGTAGACGGACACCGAGGAGACGAGAAGATAGTGGCCGATGTTGCCCTTCAGGATCCGGAGCAGGGTCTCCACCTGGCGGGGAAAGTAGGCGCAGGTGTCGATGACCGCATCCCACCGGCGCCCGAGGAGAAGGCTCAGCTCGCGGTCGCGGTCCCCGCGGATCCACTCGACGCCCGAGGGCACCTCGCCCGACGTCTTGCCCCGGTTGAACACGGTCACGATGTGACCGTTCTCGATCGCGGACTCGACCACGGCGCGCCCGACAAACTTTCCTCCGCCTATGACAAGGAGCTTCATGAAGGGACTGCCCCCTTTCTAGCCTTGCCCGAATGCGGAGGTCGAGACCGCTCGTAGGCTTCCGAGCCGTTTATTCCATCCTGAGGGCCCGGAGAGGATCGATCCTAGCGGCGTTGCGAGCCGGGAGGTAACTCGCGAGGAATGCGACGACTAGGATAAGAAACGAGACCGAGATATAGGCCCATGGATCTGAAGGTTTTATCCCAAAGAGGAGGCTGCCGATCAGGCGGCTCAGCAGGAACGCACAGACGAGGCCGATTGAAAAACCGATGCCCGCCTTCCATAGGCCCTGACGCATAACCATGAAGATGATCTCGCGCCGCGAAGCCCCGATGGCTGCCCTTACACCGATCTCACGTGTCCGCTGGGACACGTCGAAGGCGAGTACGCCGTATATGCCCAGCGCCGATAATAGAAGCGCCAGCACCGCATAACAGCTCAGCAGCATCATCACGGCCCTGCGGCTGTCGAAGGAGAGGTCGATGGCATGCTCCAGGGTGTCGACATCGAACATCGGCACAGCTGGATCAATGGACCTGAGCTTTCCCCTGATGAGCGGCGTCAGGTCACCCTTTGATCTCAACGATCTCACGAGAACACTGATTTGCCCTGGTTGGGCGGGAAGG
>DASRSJ010000331.1:0-32167 GCA_035656555.1 Opitutaceae bacterium | reverse complement strand
GCACATCAAGTACACCATCACGATAGACAACCTCCTGGACAAAAAATACATCTACTCGGTGCGCAGCGAGAACGTCCAGGTCCCCGGCACGCCCTTCAACATCAAGTTCGGCATCACGTACACGCTCTAAGCGGCCCGTGTGACGTGAAAGGGCGGGTCCGCAAGGACCCGCCCTTTTTTTGGCGCTTAGGGAGGCAAATTCGATTGCGCGCAATGGGAGTCCCGAGCACCCATTATCAAGTTATGCGCAGGACCACCCCGAGGAAGGTCGCGATCCTTTGCCCCACTTCTATCCCTTGGATATCCCTCTGCATTGACGGGATCCGCCAGTTTGCGCGCGAGCAGGGAGGCTGGCATCTCTTCAGCAGCCCGCCGTCGATGCGCGGGACGGGCGAGTCCGCGCTCACGATCCGCTCCATGCGCGGATGGAAGGGAGACGCGGTCATCATGATCTCCGACGAGCCGCACGAGCTGCGCTATGCGCGCGGATTCGGCCTGCCCATGGTGAACCTCGGCGGTGGCGCCCCGAAGGCGCACGGCGTGCCAAGGGTCATGGTGAACCACTTCAAGGCGGGCCGGATGGCCGCCGACCACCTGCTGGCTCGCGGACTGAGGAACCTGGCCTTCTTCGGTTGGCAGGACCTGTGGTACTCGGAGCAGCGCCAGCTGGGATTCATGCAGCGCACGAGCGAGGCCGGGGCGGAGTGCAAGGTCCTGCTGCGCGCCTCAAGGCACGAGTCGAACCAGAACTGGGCTCACCGTGTCGCCAGCCTCACGCGGTGGCTCGTCTCGCTTCCGCGGCCATGTGGCATCTTCGCGGTCCATGACTACCGCGCCCAGTTCTTGATCGAGGCGTGCCAGGAGGCCGGCTTGCGCATCCCCGCCGACATCGCCGTTGTCGGCATGGACAACAACGAGGCCATCTGTGAGCACGTCGTGCCCACCCTCAGCAGCATCTCCCGCGGATCGCAGCGGGTCGGCTGGGAGGCGGCCTCTCTCCTCGACAAGCTGATGCGCGGGGAGAAGCCGCCGCTCGACGACTACTTCCTCGATCCCGACGGCGTGGTGGCCCGCGGTTCGACGGCCATGCAATACTGCGAGGATCCGATGGTCCAGGCGGCCCTGGACTTCATGAGGGACAACTTGGAGAAGCAGTTCAACGTCTCGGCGGTCGCCGACCACACCGCCACCTCCAAGAGGACGCTTGAAATGGCGTTCCGCCAGAGCCTAGGCACATCGCCGCACAGGTTCCTCACCAAGCTGCGCGTCCAGCGGGCCGAGGCCATGCTGCGGCTCCCGCAGAAGCGCTCTATCGAGGATATTGCGAGCGAGTGCGGGTTCGGTACAGCCGCTACGTTCTATGCCGCGTTCAGGCGCATGAGCGGGCAATCCCCCGCCAACTTCCGGCGCGAGTCCATTGTCAGCCTGAAGGACGGGCGCGGGGCCACCCGCTAGGGACGGCGCTCCCGGCGCCAAGCCGCCTTCCGAAGGAGAAAATTCTTGATGTACCCGCCCAACTCTGCGCTTTTAACCTTCCGCTCAAACACTCGCGGCAGCGCTAGATTCGCCCTGTCGTGCCGTTTGGGAGGTTGTTCTTTTGGAGACGCGACAGGCTTGGTGCGCAAGACTCTGCGCCTCTGGCAATAATGTCTCCGGCAGGACCGCTAGATTTTCGAAGGAGAGGTGGCAGAGTGGTCGAATGTGCATGATTGGAAATCATGTGAATCCGCAAGGGTTCCGAGGGTTCGAATCCCTCCCTCTCCGCCATTTTGGCGCCCGAAGCGATTCCCGGTTTTTCAGGCTCCGCCGGCCTCGGACCACACGGTCACGTCCTGGACGGTGGTCACCTTTCGCCACCGTATATCCGGAAACCGCTTTGCGACGTCCCCGAGTTCAAAGGGGAAGGCGACCAGGTAGACCGGACAGTTCGTCGCCCGGCACCGCTGCTTGATGGTGGAGAAGGTCCGCGCATCGACCGAGTCCCACCTGACGATGGGGTTGGTGTTGTAGTACAGAAACGCGCCGCTTGCCTGCATGCACAGGATGACGGAGCCGCCGGGCAGGTGCTCCTTCACAAAGGCGCACGCCTCGGAATAGTTCCGGTTATAGCTGCCGGACTTTAGCGCCCTGAGGTCGTGCCACCAGTAGGCATTCCAGCCCAGTACGAGGCAAGCAACCGGAGCGACCACGCGCGGGTTGGTCAGCCGCAGCCGAGTGCATGACTCTCGGGCGACAAGGAGCGCCATCGCGATGATCGCTGGGTAGGCCGGCATCAGGAAGCGCTGGTAGGTCCAGTTCTCGCTCGTGAACTGGTAGACGGAGTAGAAAGCGAGATAGACGCCGAGCCACGCCATCAGCCCCAGACGGACCCTGGTGGAAAGCCACGAACGGGACACGAACGGGAATGCCAGCGCGAGGAGCGCTAGCGGCGTCAGTTCGACTGGCAGCCAACGCGCCATCGAGACGAGGCTCGGCAGCACGTTCGCTGGTCCGAAAAACGCCGACATCGATGGATATCCCGTGGCCATCAGGTCGCCGTACATCAGAAGGTTGAATCCAAAAAGGCCCAGAAGCGGCGGCAGAATCCCGACGCCAAAGGCCATGAATCGCTTCACATCGGGCTCAAGGAGGACCAGCAGGGGCACGATCATCACTGCGTTGCTCAGCCTGATGGTCACGCCAACCATGAAGGCGTATCCCGCCAGCGCAGCCCACCCCCGCGCCCGGCGGGACTTGAGCACGCCGAGCACGGACACCGCTGACCAAAGGGTCGCGGGCACGTCGCTCATGACCTGTAGGGACAATGAGACAAATAATGCCCCCGATCCAAGGATCACGGCGCCCAGGAGAGACCAGTCCGCGCCCAAACCGAGCTCCGCGCAGAGCAGGTAGACCAAGATGAGGCACAAGATCGCCTGCGCCCCTATTGTGAAACCAGGCGCGTGCGTCCAGCCGAGCGCCTTGGCCGCCAATGCAATCTGCACCGGCAGGCCGATCGGATAGGTGGGCGTCAGACGGTCCCCTTCCCACGGGGAAAAACCCAGGGGCACATAGGTCTTGAAGGGAAGCGTATCGGCCGAGGTCCCCCAGACCGTGCGTTGGCGGGGATGAAAGTCTCCGCGCCAGATGAGCCTAGCGGCATTCATGTATCCAGACGCATCCGAGTCGCCCGCATACGCGCTCATCCGGTCCGCAATCAGGCAGCCGATCCACACGATGGAAGCGACCAAGAGCAACCGACAGGTCCAGGCCGCGAGATTCGCATGCCGCGTCTGGGCGGAGCCGCCCTTACTGTCGCTTTCGGGCAACATCGCAAAACGGCTCCATAGATTGCGAATCAGCATGAGATTAAGCCGCCGGCCTACGGACTATCGAACTGAGCCGTTTCCCGATTGGCAACCGCGATCAAGGGTGCCGGCTATGCGGATCCATTCCGATCCCTGACCGTAGAGAGTCTCAAATCCTCACTGTACCTCGTACGCTTCGATCAGAACGTTGCCCTCCGACGAACTCGACTGGGGACTGACGACAATCGTATAGGCGCCCGGACTGAGCAGGTAGAGATCCGACTTGTCCCTGGATCCGATGGGCAGGGGAAATGCACCGGCCCGGGTGGTTTCGGCGGTGATTGCTGCGACTCCAACGGGATCCACCGACCATCCGTCGCCCGATGCGGGAAACAGACCTGCCCTTATCGCGCCAGGCATCGGGAAGACGGTGGACGATTGTCCCACCAGCGAGTAGACTGGGACGGCCGCGGGTGAACTCACCGCGAATGATGCAAGCGAGGGCCCCACAACCCGGATCAGGAATTCACGAATTTGCCCCCCCCCGACGACGAACCCAACTGTCACCGGGCTTCCCTTCCGGGCTGCGACGAGCGTGGAAACGTTTATCAACGACGTTGCGGCCGGACTTGCGGGTGGGGAGAGGTTGAAGGTTCCCCTGAATGCGACCTCGCCCGCGTCTTTGGAGATTGAACCGCCAAGACTACTGGAAAAAGACAGCATGCGAGTTTCAGAATTTCCGTTCGTAGGATTAAGGATGATCGAAGCCTCGGTTGCACTCAGCTTGTTGTAGACGAAAGTTCCATTGAGCAAAGAGTAGTACGAGCCGAGTCCCTGAACCGTGGCCGCAACCGTGAATAACCGAGTGGTGTAAGTCCCATCGGCGTGAAAATCCAAGGCGTCGTAGGTGATAAAAGGCGCGATGGACGTGGTGATCTCTCGGTACGAGTCGCCAACAATAGTGTCGGGGGCCTGCCCGTGGGCACGGCCGCAACAGCATAGGAAAACGATCGGGACGATCAGGAGACGGTGCATGTTGGGTGGCAGGGATCGGATTCGAAATGGGAAGCTGTGAAAGTTTACCCCGACGCATCAGCCGGTGTGAAAATTGCCTCAATCTCCGCTGGATGTGAGAGTGGCATCCGCTTTTACGCAAATCCGTCGTCTGCGGATGTGCGGGCCTCCATAATGATCCCAAATCCCCGTTGGTGCCGCCCTTTTTGCGTTTTGAAGCCCTCGGTCAAAATCGCCAAATAAGCCCCAGCTTAGGCCTTGCGCCGCCCCGCAGCCCACCTTCCGATTGCCAACGATAAGACCCAAAGAACCGATGGACCCCAGCAACTCACGCGTGACCATCCACATGGTGGCGAGCCTTGACGGTTTCGTCGCCCGTAAGGACGGCCGCGTCGACTGGCTGGAAACCTCGGACACTTTTGCCGGTGGCGAGTCCATGGACCCGGCGTCCATCGCGGCATTCCTCAAGACGATCGACTGCTACGTCATGGGGTCGCGGACCTACGAGACTGCGCTCGGCTTCGAGTCCAAGGGCTTCGGTTGGGCCTACGGAGACAAGCCAACCTTCGTCCTCACCAGCCGCGACCTTCCGCGCACGAGGGACACCGTCGAATTCCACAATGGCGAGCTTGCCGGGTTCGTGATGTCCCTGAGGGCCCGCTTCAAATCCATATGGATTGTGGGTGGCGGGGCCGTCTGTGCCGATTGCCTCCGCCTGCATGTCGTTGACGAGGTGCGCTATTCGGTTGTGCCGGTCCTGATCGGCGAGGGCATCCCGTTCTTTGGAACGCTTGAGCGGGATGCCGCGCTCCACTTGGCGGAAGTCAAGGCCTACAAGAACGGAATGCTCGGCCTGCGCTACGAAGTAACGCGGGCGACACCGACGCCGTTGGGCGACTGACGGTAGGGGTTCACCCCATAGTTGGCGCAGGCGTGCTCTGCGACACTAGGAAGTCAGCCAAGACTCCGAAGGACAATCCAGGTCCTGGAATCAATGGCTGGACACGCCATGACCTCCCTCCTCCAGAAGAACTCGCCCCTAGCGGCGATCGCGGGCGCGGCACTCCACCCCGACAGTTCCGAGGGTACCCGCAAGGCGAGCGTGCTGAAAACAGGCGCTCTCCAGAGCGCAATTCTGAACAGCGCCAACTTCTCGAGCATCGCGACCGACGAGAAGGGCGTGATCCAGATCTTCAACATCGGCGCCGAGCGAATGCTCGGGTACGCCGCCGAGGACGTCGTGGACCGAATCACTCCGGCCGACATCTCCGACCCGCTTGAGGTAATCGCCAGGGCAAAGGCGCTGAGCCTCGAGCTCTCCGCGCCGATCACCCCCGGATTCGAGGCGCTTGTGTTCAAGGCCTCTCGGGGCATCGAGGACATCTACGAGCTCACCTACATCAGGAAGGACGGCAGCCGCTTCCCCGCCGTCGTATCCGTGACGGCGCTGCGCGACGCGGAGGGCGCCATCATCGGCTACCTCCTGATCGGCACTGACAACAGCGCGCGAAAGAGGGCCGAGGATGCGCTGCGCACCGCGGGGGCCCTCCAGAACGCCATCTTCAACAGCGCTAACTTCTCGAGCATCGCCACCGACGAGAAGGGCGTGATCCAGATCTTCAACGTCGGCGCCGAACGCATGCTCGGCTACGCCGCCTCCGAGGTCGTGAACAAGGTGACGCCGGCTCAGATTTCCGATCCGCAGGAGGTGGTGGCGCGGGCCGAGGCCCTGAGTGCCGAGATGTCGACAATCATCACTCCGGGCTTCGAGGCGCTTGTGTTCAAGGCCTCTCGGGGCATCGAGGACATCTACGAGCTTACCTACATCAGGAAGGACCGCAGCCGGCTGCCGGCACTCGTCTCCGTGACGGCGCTAAGGGACGCGGCAAACGCGATCATCGGGTTTCTGCTGATTGGGACCGACAACACCGCGCGCAGGGAGATCGAGGAGGAGCGAATGAAGCTGGACCAGCGCCTCCGCGACCAGCAGTTCTACACGCGCTCGCTCATCGAGTCCAATATGGACGCGCTGATGACAACGGACCCGCTCGGAATCATCACCGACGTCAACAACCAGATGGAGGCCCTGACCGGCTGCACGCGCGACGAGCTGATAGGCGCCCCTTTCAAGAACTGCTTTACCGACCCTGACCGGGCTGCCGCGGGCATCAACCTCGTGCTGAGCCAGCGCAAGCTTACCGACTACAACCTCAAGGCCCGCTCGCTTAGCGGCGTGGAAACCGACGTTTCGTACAACGCCTCGACCTTCTACGACCGCAACCGGAAGCTCCGCGGCGTGTTTGCGGCGGCGCGCGATGTCACGCAGCAGAAGGCGGCCGAGGTCGCGCTTCGCAAGGCCCACGACAGCCTTGCCCTGGCCAACGCGGAGCTGGACCAGGCCGGCAGGCTGAAGGACGAGTTTCTCGCGAACATGAGCCACGAGCTACGAACGCCGCTAAACGCCATCCTCGGGCTGAGTGAGGCCCTCCTCGAGCAGGTGGGCGGCACGCTCACAGCGCGCCAGGCAAGGTCCGTCGCCACCATCTCCACCAGCGGCGCCCACCTCCTCACCCTGATCAACGACATCCTCGACCTATCGAAGATCGAATCCGGTAAGCTCGAACTCAACCCGGGGACCTTCAACCTCGCCGAGTTCTGCGAAAGCTGCCTGCTTTTCGTGCGCACCCAGGCGACACAGAAGAGCATTGAGGTGATCTTCTCGCACGACGAGGGTCTAACGGAATTGTCCGCTGACCCGAAGCGGCTGAAGCAGATTCTCGTCAACCTCCTCACGAACGCCGTGAAGTTTACCCCGGCTGGCGGTCGTATCGGACTTACCGTGGCCTCCCCCAAGGACGAAGGCACCGTGCGCTTCACCGTGTGGGACACGGGAATAGGCATCGCCGCCGAGGACAACAAGAAGCTCTTCCGCGCCTTCTCACAGATCGATTCGGGCCTCACCCGCGCTCAGGAGGGCACCGGGCTCGGCCTCGCGCTCGTCGCGAAGCTGGTGGAGCTGCACGGCGGCAGCATTACTCTCGACAGCGAACTAGGCCGCGGGAGCAGGTTTGTGGTCGTCATCCCCCAGAAGGCCGTGCATGCGCCCGGCCGGTTGCTCATGGCACGAAGCGGCGGCCAGCCGAACTCCTGGCAAAGGGTCCTCGTGGTCGAGGATGACCCGACTTCGGCGACCCTCCTCATGAACTATCTGGCGGAGCTGGGCCTCCAGGGTGTCCTCCACCCCAGGGGCGACGACGCGGTCGAGACAGTGCTCCGGTTTCGGCCTGACCTCATCCTTCTCGACATCCAGCTGCCAGGCGCGAGCGGATGGACTGTGCTCGCGAAGCTCAAGGAGCATCCATCGACGAGAGACGTCCCTGTCGCTGTCATTTCCGTTGTCGATGAGCCGGAGAAGTCCCTTTGCCTCGGCGCCTGCGCCCACTTCACGAAGCCGGTCACGCGCATCCAGCTGTCCGGCTTTCTGCAGAGAAGCCCCGTCACTGCGGCGCATCCCGGCCTTTCGGTCCTGCCGCATTCCTCCGGAAGCGGTCCGGTGATCCTGCTTGCCGAGGACAATGAGGCCAACATCCAGACAATCGGGGGCTACCTCGAGGACTGCGGCTACTCGATGCAGTACGCGGCGAATGGCGCAGTCGCCGTCTCGCTCGCGGCCAAGATCCTTCCCGCGCTTATCCTGATGGATATCCAGATGCCCGTCATGGACGGCCTGAGCGCCATACGCGCGATCCGGGCCAATCCGCTGCACGCCGACGTTCCGATCGTGGCCCTCACGGCGCTTGCCATGCCCGGGGACAGGGAGCGCTGCATCCAGGCGGGCGCATCCGACTATCTCAGCAAACCCGTGAGCCTGAAGATGCTCCACGAGCTCGCGTCGCGGCTGATTGTTTCGGCCCAGGCCGCAGGAAAATGAGTCAGGCTGCCATAATCCTCGTCGTCGACGACAAGTCCTCCAACCGCGAGACCATCCGCGAGTTGCTGGACGGTGACGATTTCCGGATCGTTGAGGCGAGCGACGGCGAGACGGCCCTTCTGCTTGCTGCGGAGAATCCACCCGACCTTGTATTCCTCGACGTCATGATGCCTGGAATGGACGGGTTTGAGGTCTGCAGGAGGCTCAGGTCCGACCCGAAACTGGCCGAGGTCCCCGTTATCATGGTCACGGCCCTTGATGACCAGGCCTCTAGGCTCGCCGGGCTCAAGGCCGGAGCCGACGATTTCATCACCAAGCCCTATTACAGGGCCGAGCTGCAGGCGAGGGCCCGCACGATCACACGCCTGAACCGCTACAGGCGCCTGCACGAGGCGCAGACAGCGCTGCAGAACAGCGAACGCCATTTTCGCGCCCTCTTCGACCTCGGGCCCGTGGCGATCTACACCTGCGATGCGTCAGGCGCCGTCCGCGACTTCAACCGCAGGGCCGTCGAGCTCTGGGGCAGGAGGCCCGAACCCGGCAAGGAGATGTATTGCGGTTCCTACCAGATCTTCAGTCCCGCAGGCGTTCCAATCCCGCTGGACAGCTGCCCCATGGCCGACGTGATTTCGGGCAGGCTTCTGCGGGTTACCGATGTCGAGATCATGATAGCGCGGCCGGACGGGTCCCGTCGGAGCGCGATCGTCAACATCGCGCCCTTGGTCGACGAGAGGGGCATGGTGACGGGCGCCATCAACTGCTTCTACGACATCAGCGAGCGCAAGGCCGCGGAAATCGAGCTGCAGGCCAACTCCCAGTGGCTGAAGGCCGTGTACGAGCAGGCTGCAGTGGGCGTCCTGGAGATCAGTGCGAAGGACGGCCATTTTGTCCGCTTCAACCAGCGCTTCTGCGACCTGCTCGGCTATTCGAAGGAAGAGTTCGCGCAACTCTCGCTGTCGCTCATCACGCACAAGCCCGACCTGGCCACGGACCTGGAGAATCTCGATAAGATGAGGCAGGGGACATTGCGCGAGTACACGCGCGAGAAGCGGTACTGCGCCAAGGACGGAACGCTCATCTGGGGAAGCGTCGCCGTATCGAGCATTGGACCCGCGGAGGGCCCGCCAGACTCATTCATAGCGGTCGTCCTCGACATCACCGAGCGCAAGCGCATCGACGAGCATTTCCTGCACGCCCAAAAGATGGAGGCCCTGGGGCAGTTCTCCGGCGGCGTCGCCCATGACTTCAACAACATCCTGACGGCCATCGGCGGATATACGGAGCTTTCGCTCATGGTTTTGAAGGAAAATCCCGCTGTCAGGGACCATCTGGGCGCCGTGCTTCGCTCCACGGCACGGGCCGCCGACCTCGTTAAGCAGATTCTCACGTTTAGCCGGCAGGAGTCGCAGGCCCGCCAGACCGTGGACCTGAGGCCGGTTGTCGCGGAAAGCCTGAAACTCATGCGCGCCACGATTCCCACCACCATCGGGTTCGAGACGTCGATCGCGAAGGACCTTCCTTCTGTCCTCGCGAACGCCAACCAGGTTCACCAGGTACTGATGAATCTCGGGATCAACGCGTGGCACGCGATGAGGGAGCGCCAGGGCCGCATCCTGATCAGCCTCGAGCCCTTCGACGTCACGAGCGAGTACGCCGCCACAAAGCCAAACCTTCGCGCGGGCCCGTACGTCCGGCTCTCGGTTAGCGACACAGGGGACGGAATGGACCCGAAGACGCTCAGGCGCATCTTCGAGCCTTTCTTCACGACGAAGCAGCAGGGACAGGGCACAGGCCTGGGCCTGTCCGTCGTGCACGGAATCATGGACAGCCATGACGGTGCCGTGACAGTGCACAGCCAGCCTGGCGAGGGAACGGTCTTCCGCCTCTATTTCCCCGTTCACGACGGGGTAGCCGCGACGACACTTGCCCCTTTCGAGAAGGCGTCCAGGGGCAACGGCGAAAGGATCCTGATCGTGGATGACGAGGAAATCCTGGCCCAATTGATGCAGAAGGCGCTCGTGAGCCTGGGATACGAGGCGGAATACCGCACCGAGCCCAGAGAGGCTCTCGCGCTCCTCAAGGAAGACACGGCGGGCTTCAGGATGCTCCTGACCGACCAGACGATGCCCGGGATGACGGGCCTGGCCCTGGCCGCGGAGGCAACCGCAATCCAGCCCAGCCTCCAGGTTGTCCTCATGACGGGCTACAGCCTCTCCCTCACGGCCGAGAGGATCGAGGAAGCGGGCATCCGCCAGCTCCTCCTGAAGCCTGTCGGCATAGACTCTCTAGGCTGCTGCGTACACGCGGCGATCTCCGGGAAACCCCCGACTAACAATGGCTCGCATTCTCCTTATCGATGACGACGACCTCGTCCGCGCAATGCTCTCGCAGACGCTCGCCCACTTTGGGCACGTCGTAACGGAGGCGCGCAACGGAGTGGAGGGGCTGCAAATGTTCGCCGCCTCGGGCAGCGACCTGGTTATCACCGACATCGTCATGCCCGACAAAGAGGGCCTCGAGGTCGTGATGGAGCTCAGGGCCGGTCCGAACCCGCCGCGGATAATCGCGATGTCAGGCGGCGGCCGCCAGAGTCCGACCGACTACCTGAGGCTCGCGAAGCACCTCGGCGCCTCGACCGTCCTCTCCAAGCCGTTTTCAAGTGAAACCCTCATGGCCGCCGTCAACAGCCTGCTGGGCACCTAAGGCGAGGCCTGGCGCCGGCCCGGCCACGTCGCGGCGCGTTCCCAGAACGCGTCCTGTCTTCCACCGTAATACGCGGAGAGGACCTGGTCCATCACCCAGCTTGTCCTCCGGGCGCAGACACCGGTGCTGATGCACCTGCCGCGCCCCAAAAGGTCGTCGACCACAGACTGAATGAAGGGCTGCGCGACCGTCGCCGGGTACGGGACATCGATTTCCGTGAATCCGGCGGATGTGCCAAGACGTAGCGGCCTGTGGTTGAACATCGGGAAGAGAATTTCTCCCTTGGTACCCGAGATCACCATCGTGTCGTCGTGGGCGTCGCCCGCGAAGTTCCAGCTCATGGAGCCTATGACGCCGGAGCTGGCCCTGAACGTGAGGACGACCGTGTCCTCGACGGCGTACGGGGACGCGACGTTGGCCGCGCGTCCGGAAACCTCCTCAAGGGGACCGAGGAGGAAGTCCAGGAGATCGAGGGCGTGGGAGCCGACGTCAAGCAGGTGGCCGGCGCCAGCAAGGGCGGCGTCGATGCGCCACATGGCGCCCTTCGCGTGGTGCGGCTCAACCAGCCGGTAGGTCACGCTGGTCACGGTCCCGATGGCTCCAGAACGCAGCAGATCGGAGACCTTCTCGATGTGCGGCATGTGCTTGATGTAATAGGCCACAAACAGCGGCAGCCGCGCCTTCTCGAACGCCGCGATCATCCGGTCGCATTCCGCAGTGTTGCGCGCCATCGGCTTCTCGACCAGCGCCGGCTTGCCAGCCGCGGCCGCAGCCAAGGCATACTCGGCGTGGGAGTCCGGCAGCGTCGCGATATAGACCGCGTCGACCTCCGGGTCGGCGATGAGCGACGCCGCGCTGTCATACCAGCGCGCCACGCCGTGGCGCCTGGCATAGTCCTCGGCGAGGGCGCCGTTGCGGCGCATCACGGCGACCAGGCGCGAGCCCGCGGCCTTCTGGAAGCCGGGGCCGCTCTTCACCTCGGTGACGTCGCCGCAGCCGATGATTCCCCACCGGACGACATCCCTTCCTGAAAAATGTCCCTCGAGCGGCATGGCCGCGGGCTAGCGGGCTTCCATCACTCGGATGCGGCGGTACTCCACCTGCCCGTGGTCGCTCTCAAGCCCTATCGGACCGTTTAGCGGGACCGCCATGGCGTCCACAAGGACCTCGCCGTTGCAGACGCAGTGGGCGAGGCCGCCGCGGACCGTGACCACGATCTCGTTCCAGTCGAGCGGACGGTAGTTGCGCAGGGTCGAGAAGGGCCCCGCAATGATGAAGTCCCTGCACTGGAGCTGGGGCTCGCGAATGAAGATCCCGCTGTCGGCGCCCGGGCTGGCCCTGAACTCGAGTTTCAGGACGAAGTCCTTGTTGTACCTGAGGGTCGTCCAGAGCTTCTTGTAGTCCTTGCTCGTGTGGGAGACCGTGACGACGAGTCGGCTGTTGTGCGCGATGAAGCGGCCGTCCGTGGTCGTGGTCTTCCTCGTGAAGATCTGGCTGTTGTCGTACTCCCAGCCCGTCAGGTCGTGGCCGTCAAAGATGCTCGTGAAGCCGGTCTCGGGCGAGAAGTCGTCGGGCCAAGCCGGGGCGAGCCCGCAGGTCTCCAGGATGGGCCTGAGCGCGGCGGCCCATTTTCCGTACCCCAGGATGTTCGGGTGCAGCAGATCGGGCATCTCCTCGTCCTTCGCGTCGCCGTGCGAGTTCTTGTAGAGGGCGTAGGTGTCCAGGACGGTGACCTGCGGCTCGTCGGCGATGCCCTTGAAATAAAGCTCGTTGGTCTTCTGGATCATCGAGGACGTCCTTTTCATCGATGCCGAGCTCGGCATGATGTTGCAGAGGATGAGGGGCATCGACGGGTTGGCCTGCTTCAGCGCGTCGATGATCAGCTTCACGTTCGACGCAATGACGTCTGGGCTCACGCCGTCGCCGATGTCATTGGTTCCGATCAGGAGGACGACGCCGGATGGCTTAAGGGCGATCACGTCGTCATTGAGGCGTATGAGGACTCCCCTGGTCGTGTCGCCGCTCACGCCGCGCACAGCCGTCTTGATGCCGGGGAAGCTCGAACCCACGTCGCCCCAGCCCTGGGTGATCGAGTCGCCGAGGAATACTAGGGCGCCCTGGTCCTTCTGGGCATCCGCGGCCCACTGCTTGTGAAGCTTGATCCAGTTGCCCCTGAACCAGTCGGCACGGTGGATGGGTCCGGCGCCGGGGAGACCGTCGTCGGTCGCGGGCACGTCGTACTTTGCATCCTCGGGCGCCACCACCAGGGGTGTCGGCGTGGGGGTGGCCGTCGGGGTCGGCGTCGGCGCCTGCTGCGCGGCTGCGCCGAGCGTCAGGGTAATGCCGAGGGCTCCCGCCAGGAACAGTCGATTCGGGGAAATCATCATTTTGGGGTTTGGGGGTCGCCAGACTGCCAAACCCTACCCGGCCCAATCAAACGAATACCGAGGTCTTAGGCCGGCTTGCCCGAGAGCTTCGATGAGATGAAGCGCTTCACGTCGCCCACCGTCCGGAAGGGCCGCAGCTCCTCGTTGTCGATGGAGATCTGCAGAACCTCCTCGGCGAGAAAGACGATCTCCAGCATGGTCAGCGAGTCCAGGGCCAGGTCCTCAACGAGGCGCACACCGTCATCGGCCACCTTGAGCTTGGCGCGGGAGCTGCGCTCCACGTAGTGCTCAATGAGACCGTGTATGATAGCCGGAATATACTCTATGCTCCCCGTGCGCCTGAAGGCGAAGGCGGCCTCCTTCGTGGCGGGCGAGTAACGCCGCAGGGCATCGCCCAGCCTCACGTCCTCGCTCGAGATGAATCCCCCATGGGTCGCCGGAATAAGATAGGGGCTCCCCGGGAAAGGATTGGTGGCTTCGCTCATATGACTCGTCGGGAAATTGACTGCATCAGCGGGGATTTGTTCAGCCAGATATTTCGGTTTTTGGTCACGTGCGGGGCCTTTGCCCGGGAATTCATAGCAATCCCTGTTCCCGAAGAAGGATTCGGGCCATAAATTTGATGAATGATGTTCACCCATAGGTAATTGACGCCTTCCGGGCGAGCCAGGTTTCGGCTGTCTGCCGCATTCTGCGCCCTCGCTTTCCATGACAGTCCTGCAGTCGGAAACCGCTACCGCGGTTCTGCTCAGAAAGAGAGGGTCAGAGACACGGAGTACACCCTGCCGCGCCAGTCGGTGTAGGATTGAACCCCCGCCCCGGAGGGGTCTTGGGCATAGACTGGTGGACTGGACCCAAAGAGGTTGTCGACCCTCACCTGGCCGCGCAGGCCGTACCCCGGGTGCTTCCACGGAATCAGTCGGCCCAGGTCGCTTTGCAGGTATGCGTCGAACTGCCAGTAGGGATCCACCTCGTCGCTGCCCTGTGTCGCCCACTCGATCTGCGGCAGGATCCTCGAGTGGAAGTACTGCCCGTCGACCCCGAAGCCGTAGGAGCGGTTGGACCATCCCGCGCCGAAGTTCATCCTCATCTTCAGGAGGCCGGGCACCGTGCCGTCCGGGGCCTTGAGCTCGTCAACCGTCGGCGCCTGGGGCAGCGTTTTGAGGTCGTAGCGCTGGAAGTAGATCATCCGGCCGTAGAGATCCAGCGTCCCCCCGAAGCAGTCCGTCCACGCATAATCGAGCGAGGAGGTCCACTCATAGGAGTGGCGCCAGGCCAGGTTGAAGTTGCCCGTGAGAATCTCGGTGACCTGACCGACACCGTAGGGGTCGCCCGGCAGCGGCGTGGCGCGGATCACGCGCTTGGGAAAGTACTGCTCAAGGTCCAGGACTTGGTCCGTGCTGAGATACTGCTGCTGTCCCGACGTCACCGTGTTGACGAAATCCAGCGAGACGCGGAAGTGGTGGACGGTGCCCCTCTGATAGATGATACCCGCGGTCTGCGTGACGGCCGCCTCCGGGACGAGGTTGGGGTTCGTCGCGTTGGCCGCGAGGACCTCCTCCTGCTGCTGGCCGCGCCTGGGATCGTAGATTTTCGTGAGCTGGATCGGCCCGGCCCCCGACGTGCCGATATTGGCGTCCTGGATGGCGCTGAAGTAAGGCGGAGGGAAGGTGTTCGAGGTGGCGTATGTCCCCCTCAGAGTGAAGCCGCCCGCGAAGTCCACCTTGATGGCTCCGGTCGGGGCCGTGTTGGCCTCGTTGGCCAGGTCGGAGGCCGTGTAGCGCGCCGCAAGGTCGACGTCGACGTTGCGGATCCAGTCGGGAAGCTTTGCCGCCGGTACGAGCGGCGCCTGCAACTCGCTGAAGGCGCTCACGCGCTGCAGGGAGCGTCCGCGCCAGGTATTTGGCGGGGCCACGAGCTCACCGTCGCCGTAGCGCAGCGCGTCCACGTAGCTCTGGAGGCTCGCATAGCGGTAGTCGCCGCCCACCACTACGGTGCTTACCCCTGTCGGGAGCATCAGCGAGGTGTTCGTGAGCCGGAGCGAGGTGTCGACGGTGTCGTAGTCGCCCAGCGTCACGAACGCGCCCCTCGAGCCGTAGAATTCAACCGCCTGGTCGTAGAACTGTGCGGGCGGGGTAAAGGCCTGCGTGTCCCTGAGCGGGTTGTACACGCCCTCGTTCACCAGGTCCTGCCAACGCGCATTGTCGATGCCGGCGACGCCCCGGTATGTGGTCACGCTTAGACCGTACTGCGCGTCGAGCGAGGCCTGCCAGTCGTGCCTCAGCTTGAAGAGAAGCCCCAGGACCATGGAGTAGTAGTCGATGTGCGCCTCATCGTAGTTTTCTCCGAGCGCCGGCGTCTCCTCGTTAAGCGTCACGTTGACGGCCTGTCCGAAGGGATTGTTGGGCGAAGCAGCCGGAAGCACCAGGCTGCCGGCAAAGATATTGTAGCCCGTGTTGTTGACCGTGCGCCCCGCCGAGAAATCGAGGCCCGCCTGGAGCCACGCAGAAACGTCGTACGTCGCCGACGCGAAGAACGAGCCGCTCTTCATCTTTCTGCCGTACGGGTAGCCGTAGGTGTCGGGTCCGTCGGAAAGGCCGCCGACCTTCGGTGCGAAAAGCGAAAGCTCTTGCTCCCCTTCCCTTCCCGCAAAGGCCCCGAGGCCGCCGGATCCGTCCGCGCCGGGGGCGACGGAGGTGAACGATGCCGTGCCCGGGCCGAAGAGCGGGGATCCGTTTGATGAGCTCACGTTCGGCGTCGCGCGGTAAAGCGCCGACTCAGGGCTCGGGTGAGCCTCGAGGTTTGCCTTGATGTATCCCAGCTCCGACTCCGTCGCGGGGGTGACCTTCGTGACGCTGAGGTTCATTCGCAGGTGCAGCCTGCCTCCGAGGAGCGTCTCACCGTGGAGGAGCGACGTCGTGAACTCCGGCGCGTCGAAGTCCGAGAGCGCATTCGTGTACGTCGTCGTGAGCTCCGTCGTGTTGATGTCGGGGCGCAGCACGATGTTGATGACCCCACCGATCGGGCTGCCGCTGTAGATGGCTGAGGCCGAAACCGGGAGCACCTCGACACGCTCGATGAGATTCATCGGGATCACGTTGACGTCGGACTGCGGGGCCTGGGCCGTGCTCAGGTTCGCCGGAAGCGCCGTGACCACCTCGGGCAGCCGCCGTCCGTTGACGAGAATGATCGTCGCGTCGGCGCCGTAGCCCCTGAGGTTCAGGTTGCTGCTGCTGGTCGAGAAGGCGTTCGCGCTGCCGTTCCTCTCGGGCGGCAGCGTCGTCGCGTCGCTGTCCAGGATCTCCCTCTGAAGGAACTCGTTCAGGTTCACGACGCCGCTCCTGGCAATCTGGTCGCGGTTGATGATTGTGAAGTCCAGGGCGTCGTTCTCGGAACGCGGCTGGTCGAGGTCGCCGATGGCCGTCCTCGGCGCAGGGCCCGCGTCGTATTCCACAAGAGGGCCCGCCCGCGCCGACTTGGCCTCCACGACGAAGGGCTCGAGCTCCGCGGGTTCGCGCAGCGGCTTCATTGTGCACGTGTCGAGGACCACCGATCGCGACGCCACGACATGCGCCTCGTTGATCTCCAGGGGCTGGTAGCCCGCAGCCGCGGCCACCAGCTGGTAGGTGCCCTCGGTCACCGATGGAAATTCGTACCAGCCGTCGGCGTCCGTCACCGTGTTCATGCGGGAGGCCTGGATCATCACGTGGATGCCGCCCGCGGGCGCGCCCGAGGCCGTCAGGAGGCGGCCCTTCAGCGACCCGCGCCTCGGGACCGGGGTGACGGCGAAGCGTCCGGTTCCGTTGCGGCTGGCGATGAAGCCCGTCCCCTCCAGGAGGCGGTTGAGCGCCTGCTCGGGCTCCAAGAGGCCCGTGACCTCCACCGAGCGCACGTTGTGGAGCTCGTCGAAGGAAAAGAGCAGCTCGACGTTGGCCTGGCGCCCGAGGGCCATGAGCGCGCTGTCCGCCGGCTGCGCCGGCAAGTTGAACTGAACCGGCGCGGCGCAGGCGAGGCCCGCACCCCAGAGGACAGCGCCCGCCGCGAGCAGCCGCAGGGCTGCCCGGGAGACCCGGCTTCGGGGAAAATGTGCGCTCGTCAACGTTTCAGGCGCTCAGGGCTCGCTCATGAGGCTGACGGCGATGGAGCCGTCGGCCTCATGCTTCACGCGCACCGGGAGAACCTGGGGTAGCTGCGTAAGGAATCCTTCGAGATCGTCGAGTTTGAAACGGCCGCCCAGCTTCTGACCGGCGGCAGAAGCCGTGGTCGAGATCCTCACCTTGTGGTAGTGGGCGAACCTCGCGAGCACCTCCGAGAGGGGCATGCCCGAACCCGGGCACACGATCTGTCCGTCCCTCCACGCGAGGGCGTCGTCGACTTCCCCCGGCGTCAGGGCCGCGAGGCGGGTGCCGCCTTGCTCGGACGAGAGCTTGTCGCCGGCCGTCAGGACGAACGGATTGGGCGACGTCACGTCGCCGCCCTGGCCCGGGCGCACCTGGACCGTGCCCTCCTCGACCGTCACAACGAGCTCGGAGTTGGTTTCGGAGAGGACGTTGAAGCGCGTGCCCGTCACCCGGACGGAACCCGCGGGCGTCTCGACGATGAAGGGGCGGCTCTTGTCCTTGCTGACGACGAAGAACGCCTCGCCACCGTCCAGGTGAACGCGCCGCTCACTGCGGCCGTTCTCGACCAGGAGGCTGGTGTTGGCATTCAGCTCGATCTTCGAGCCGTCGGAAAGGGTGAACGAGCGGCGCTCACCGCTCGCGGCCGCGATCGTCTGAGGCCTGTGGGAGGCGTAGCCGAACCACAGGGTGCCCGCGGCGACCGCCGCCAGCGCCATGCCGCCAACGGCAAGGCCCCAGCCGAGAAATGCGGGACGCCTCGGGGCCGGCACGGGCGCCTTGACGGCGCCCGAGGCCTCGAGCTCCGGGATTGCGTAGTCCAAAACTGCGGAGAGCGTGCAGTAGCCCGAGAGCATCTCGCGGCGCGCGGGATCCCCCGCCAGCCAGGAGTCGAGCTCAGCCCGGTCTGATGCCGAAAGCTGGGAGCACTCGAGCCTCGCCGCCCAGAGGGAGGCCTGCTCGTCCGACCCGGGATCGGAAATGGGTTCGGGTCTGTTCATGATTCGAATTTCCCTTCAAGGGCTGCGCGCAGGAGCCGTAGCGCCCGCGCATGTTGTTTTTCTACCGTGCTGACGGCTATCGATAGCCGCTCGGAGATCTGCTTGTGCGAAAGCTGCTCGATCTTGCAGAGCAGAAGGACTGTTCGACAGCCCTCGGGAAGGTCCGCAATCGCCTCCTCTAGAATTGTAAGTTCCTGCTTTGCAATAACCTGAGTTTCCACGCTTGGCTCGCTCGACGCCGACATCTCCGGGATGAAAGCGTCCCGGGCGACGGGCGAGATGCTGCGCCGCTTAAGGCGGTTGATCGCCAGTCTCCGCGCCGCCGTGTACAGGAGCGCTGCCGGCTGACGGGCGGTGTTATCCGTAAGTGACGGGTACACACGGATATAGGCATCATGGGCGACATCCTGGGCCTCGCTCGCGTTGCCAAGGAGCCGGGTCAGGTACCGCCTCAGCGGGGCCAGTGTCGTCCGGTAAAGGAACGAGAATTCACCCTGGCCTGGTTTGTCCTCAGGCATGGTGGGGGCGAATCGCGAAATGGGCACGGAAGTAATGGGTTTCACACCTGCCACCCAAGACACCCTTCGTACGGAAACCCTCTATTGCGCTCGAAAAATAGTCCATGACTGGGGTTCGTGGGCGTATTTCCGGCATTCGGCGCTCAGTAGTACTGCCCCCCACATTGTTGTTTAAAGGAGCGCCTGCGACCCACAAATTGGCAGGATTGGCCGATAGTAAGGGTGCCGGACCTGATCCGCCGGCGCCGCAAGCCCATTTGCTACCGGCAATCCCTAATTCATTACCCCCAAAACCGTTTGTCACGGAACCAGCGCAGTCTCAGCCTCTTCCCCCGCATGAACCCGAATCCCAGACGCTCCGGCCTGTTGCCGCGCCTCGGGATCGGCGCGGGCCTTCTGCTGGCCAGCCTGCCCGCCCTTGCGAGCAACACGGTTGAGTCGACTGCGCAGGCGGCCTCGCTCGCCCAGCGCCAGCCGCTGATCGTCGGCTCGGTCTCGGACGTCTATCCCTATTCCTACATCGACAGCGACGGACGCCTGAAGGGCTTCGCCTCGGAGATCCTGGACGCGGTGGCCCGTGCCGTGAACATCCAGATCCAGCGCGTCAACGGCCCCGCGGCCCAGGTGCGCGAGCGCTTCGTGAACGGAGAGTTCGACATCCTGGAATACCACGCGGTCTCGTCGCGCTCCCTCCCCTACGCGGAATTCAGCCTGCCCTTCCTCAGCATCCAGGGATGTGTGTTCGTCAGACAGGACGGGCCGATCCACGACCTGAAGGATCTCGAGGGCAAGCCGTTTGCCATGATGGGCACGTCCGGCCAGGGCGAGAAGCTGCTTCGCGACAATAACATCAACGCCCGCGTCGTCATGGAGCCCTCTCAGGAGTCCATGCTCCAGAAGGTGTCCTCGGGAGAGGCGGACGGCTGCTTTGTATCCCAACTGACGGAGCTCTCGATAACGACGCGCCGCCACATCACGAACCTGCGCATGCTCGGGCGGCCGTACAACGGCTACGAGATCCAGCAGGCATTCGCCGTGCATACGGGCGATTCCGAGCTCCTCTCCCGCCTGAACGAGGGGCTGGCCCTGATCCACCACTCCGGCGAATACGACCGGATCTACAGGGAGAACTTCAGCCAGTACGGCTCGTACATCCTGAGCGCGCAGGACCTGGAGCTGTATGCCTCGGTCGTGCTCGGCGTGGCCTTCATGGCGGCCCTCTGGGGCTACATACGACAACGCAAGCTGCGCAAGGAGCTGACGGGCCAGGCCGCGAAGCTGGCCGAGCAGGGCGCGCTCCTGCACGCGCTCTACGACAACATCCCCATGGCCATGACCGTCATTGAGACGGGCTCCGGGCCGCACCGTGTGCTCTCGATGAACCGCCAGGCCGTCAGCCTGTACTCGCTCGATTTCCCGAGAATCGGACACCCGCTTGAGACGCTCCAGGTCCCCCCCGACATCCGCAAGCACCTCCTTGAGGCCACCGCCCGCCTGCCTGGCGAGCCGATCGTGACGACCCGGGAGACGCTGCTGAAGAACGGCAAGCGCCTCCTCGAGATCACGGCCGTGCCGCTCATCGCGGCCAACGGCGTTTCCCAGGACAAGATCTGCGTCCTCGTGGAGGACATCACCGACCGCCGCCAGCAGGAGGCCGAGGTCGCGCGCTCGCGCAAGCTGCGCGCCGTGGGCGAGCTGGTGGGCGGCATAGCGCACGAGTTCAACAATCTCCTGACGCCGGTCATGCTGAAGGCGGGCGAGATCCAGATGTCCCGACCGGACGATGCCGAGCTGCAGCGCGATGTCGACGTGATCGCCCAGGCGGTGCAGAGGACCGCGGAATTGACGCGCCGCCTCCTCACATTCGGGCGCAAGGCCGAGCACCGGGCGGAGACGGTGCGCCTTTCCACGATCGCCGCGGGATGCTTCGACCTCCTCAAGCACACCGTCGACCGAAGGATCGAGTGGGAGCACGTGATCCCTCCCGGGCTCGCCCCCCTCTACTTCAATGCGACGGACCTGAACCAGATCCTCCTGAACCTGCTTCTCAACGCGAAGGATGCCCTCATGGAGCGCCTCTCCGGGCGCAACGCCGCGAACTGGACGCCGAAGATCAGCGTCGAGGCTTCCCAGCTGCCGCCGGAGGCCTACGAGGTCTCGGTCCAGAGCGCGGGCAAGACCCTCATCGCCTGGCAGCTCCTGGTCGTGAGCGACAACGGCCTGGGCATGGCGCCGGACGTCGTCGAGCGCATCTTCGAGCCCTTCTTCACGACGAAGGACGTCGGCAAGGGAACGGGCCTGGGGCTGGCCACCGTGTGGCACCTCGTGAACGACGCCGGCGGCCAAGTGAAGGTCGAGTCGACCCTCGGGGTCGGCAGCGCCTTCTCGATCGTCCTGCCCGTCTGGCCCAGCGCGGAGAAGATCGCCGAGGCCAAGATCGCGAAGGCTGCGGAGAAGGCCGTGCGCGTCCTCCTGGTCGAGGACGAGGCCCTGGTCTCAAAGCCGATCATGCAGGTGCTGGCCAAGAACGGCCACCAGGTAACGCACTTCGAGAACGGCCTGGACGCGTGGAAGCACCTCGAGACGAACCTCGGCTCGTACGAGCTGCTGATCATCGATGTGAACCTTCCCGGCATGAACGGGATCGACGTCGTCGCCCGGGCAAGGGAGCACGACTTCCAGGGCAGGATATTCATGGTGAGCGGGCGCTTCACGTCGGCCGACATGAGCGCTCTCACCCGCCTCAGGATCGACCACTCCCTGACGAAGCCCTTCAACGTCCAGCAGTTCCTGCAGGCGGTGAACAAGAGCCTGGCCGGGGCCTAGGGGCGCCCGCGGCGTTCGCAGGGCCGCCCTTGACGCGAAGTCGGGGCTGGATACCTCTATCCTTCCACCATGTCTACAGACCTCTCCGATCTGTACCAGCACGTCATCCTCGACCACAACCGCAGGCCGAGGAACCGTGGCAAGCTGCCGACCGCCAACCGATCGGCCCATGGCGACAACCCCTCCTGCGGCGACCAGTGCGACGTGTACCTGCGCCTGGACGGCGACAGGATCGCCGAGATCTCCTTTGACGGCAGCGGCTGCGCGATATCGCAGGCGAGCGCGTCCCTCATGACGACCCAGCTGAAGGGCAAGACGAGCGCCGAGGCCCAGAAGCTCTACAGCGAGTTCCACGAGATCGTGACCACGGGCAAGGAGCCTGAGGAGATCAGCGACCTCGGCGCCTTCGCCGGAGTCCACGCCTTCCCCGCCCGCATCAAGTGCGCCACGCTGTCATGGCATGCGGCCCTCAACGCGCTGCGCGGCGACGCCGCGGCGACGACCACGGAGAGCCACAACGATTGAGCTCGCTGCCGGCATCCTGGGATCGGATCCGCGAGCAGTTCCCGATCCTCGATCAGAAGGTGAACGGGCACCCGCTCGTATACCTCGACAACGCGGCCACGACCCAGAAGCCGCTTGCGGTCATCGAGGCGCTTGACCGGTTCTACCGCACCGACAACGCGAACGTCCACAGGGGGCTGCACGCCCTCTCGATGCGCTCGACCGACGCCTACGAGGGCGCGCGCTCCCGCGTCGCGAAATTCATCGGCGCCGCCGCGCCCGAGGAGATCATCTTCACCCGGGGCACGACCGAGTCCATCAACCTCGTGGCGCAAAGCTGGGGCCCCGCGAACCTGAAGAAGGGCGACGTCATCCTCCTTACCGAGATGGAGCACCACAGCAACCTGGTGCCCTGGCAGCTCGTGGCGGCGAGGACCGGGGCCACGCTCCGCTTCGTCCCGGTCACGGGCGACGAGGGGCTGCTCGACCTCTCGGCCCTCGACGCTCTGCTGACACCGGACGTGAAGGTCTTCGCCTTCACCCACATCTCCAACACCCTCGGCACGATCAACCCCGTGGCCGAGCTTTGCGCCAGGGCGCGCCGGATCGGAGCGATCTCCGTGGTCGACGCAGCGCAGTCGGTGGGCCACACCCCGCTCGATGTGAGGGCGATGGGCTGCGATTTCCTCGCTTTCTCCGGCCACAAGATGGCCAGCGTCACCGGCAGCGGTGCGCTCTACGGAAAACGCGCCCTCCTCGACGCAATGCCCCCCTGGCAGGGAGGCGGCGGCATGATCGCGACCGCGGACTTCATGGAAAGCCGCTGGAAGCCCTCCCCCGAGCGCTTCGAGGCGGGAACTCCGAACTTCGGTGACGCGGTCGCCCTCAATGCGGCGTGCAACTTCCTTGATTCCCTCGGCCGCTCCAACATCGAGGAGCATGACAGCCGCCTGGCGCGGCTCGCCTACGAGCGCCTCTCGGAGCTTCCCGGCATCCGGATCATCGGGCCCAAGGGCGAGCGCGGCGGCCTGGTCAGCTTCGCGTTCCCCGACGTGCACGCGCACGATGTCGTGACTTTCGCGGACGAGGACGGCGTGGCGCTTCGCGGCGGCCACCACTGCAACCAGCCCCTCATGCGCAAGCTGGGGCTGACCAGCACGGTCCGGGCGAGCTTCTACGTGTACAACACGGAGGCCGAGGTGGACATCCTGGTGGCCTCCATGAGGCGCACCCTGAAGTTCTTCACGGGTTGAGGGACGGTCTTGCCTCCCGGGGGCCGCCTGCAAAAGGCTAGGGCATGAAACTCACCCCATTTTTCGCGCTGGGCCTCGCCCTCGCGGCAGCCGCAACATCCCTCGCCGACGAGGGCATGTGGCTCTTCTCGGCACTGCCCAAGGCTAAGATCCAGGCCGCCTATGGCTTCACCCCCGATGATGCGTGGATAGGGCACGTGATGAAATCATCGATCCGGTTCGACAGCGGCGGCTCCGGCTCCTTCGTGAGCGCCGACGGCCTCGCGATCACGAACCACCACGTGGGCCTGGACGCCCTGCAGAAGATGAGCAGCGAGACGAAGAACTTCGTGCGCGACGGGTTCTACGCGAAGACGCAGGCCGACGAGGTGAAGTGCCTCGACCTTGAGCTCAACGTGCTGGACTCCACCGAGGATGTCACGGCACGGGTGAACGCGGCAGTTCCCGCGGACTTGGGCGGCGACGAGGCGGCCAAGGCCCGCCGCAAGGTGATCGCGGAAATCGAATCGGAGTCCCATGGGAAGACGGGCCTTCGAAGCGACGTGATAACGCTCTTCCAGGGCGGCGCCTACCACCTCTACCGCTACAAGCGCTACACCGACGTGCGCCTTGTCTTTGCGCCCGAGCAGCAGATCGCGTTCTACGGTGGCGACCCCGACAACTTCGAGTTCCCCCGCTACGACCTGGATTTCTGTATCTTCAGGGTCTACGAGGACAACCAGCCGGTCCATCCCGCGCACTTCCTGAAGTGGTCTGTGAACGGAGTAAAGGCCGGCGACCTCGTCTTCGTCTCCGGCAATCCCGGGCGAACCGAGCGCCTCTTCACCCTTTCGCAGCTTAAGTTCGCGAGGGACATTCGGCTTCCGGCCACGCTCACGACCATAAAGCGCCGCGACGGGCTCCTCACGGCCTGGTCCGCGCGCAGCGACGAGAACCTGCGCCGCGCCAAGCACGACCTCTTCAGCGCCCGGAACAGCCGCAAGGTGTACGACGGCCAGCTGGCCGGCCTGCAGACGCCGTCCTTCCTCAGCGCGAAGGATGATGCGGAGACGACCCTGAAGGCCCGCTTCGCGTCGCTCCCGGGGGGAAATGAGGCCCTCGAGGCCTACCGCGGCATGGACGCGGCGCAGATGACGATCGCCCGCATCTACCCGCGCTTCCGCATGCTCGAGAGCTTCGCGTACCCGCGGCTCGTGCCCGGCGGCTTCAACTCCGACCTCTTCGTCTTCGCGCGCGCCCTCCTGCGCGCGGGCGACGAGCGCCCGAAGCCCAACGGCGAGCGGTTGCCCGAGTTCTCGGAGGCGCAGAAGGACACGATGCAGCTCGACCTCTTCTCCGAGAAGCCGGTCTACGAGGACCTGGAGATCCTCACCCTCACCGACTCGCTTGCGGAGATGACCGAGATCCTTGGCGCCGACGACCAGGCGGTGCGCGCGGTCCTCGCCGGCAAGTCGCCGCACGAGAGGGCGTCCGAGCTCGTGCGCGGCACCAAGCTGCGAGACCTCGCTTTCCGCCACAGCCTCTACGACGGCGGAGCCGCGGCCGTGGCCGCGGCCAACGACCCGATGATCGAGGTAGCCCGAACGATCGACGTCGAGGCGAGGTCGCTCAGGAGGACCTACGAGGCCGCGGACGAGGCGTGCAGGCAGGCCCAGGCCGTGATCGGCAAAACGCGGTTCGCCGCCGAGGGCGCAAGCACCTATCCCGACGCCACATTCACGCTTCGCCTCTCCTACGGCTCCGTGAAGGGATACACGGAGGACGGCGTCGACCTGTCGCCCGTGACGAGGATCGCCGGCCTCTATCAGCGCGCCGACCAGCACCACAACCACGAGCCCTTCGACCTACCCGAGAGCTGGGAGCGCAGCCGTAGCTCCGTCAGGATGGACACGCCCTTCGACTTCGTCAGCGACTGCGACGTCATCGGCGGCTACTCAGGAAGCCCGACCATTGACCGGAACGGAGAATTCGTCGGGATCATTTTCGACGGGAACTCCTACTCCACGTCGGGGAACTTCGGGTTCGACACAGTGCGCTCGCGCGCCATCAGCACCCACAGCGCGGCCATCCTCGAGGCTCTGCGCAACGTTTACCACGTGCCGGTGCTGGCCGACGAGCTCGTCAACGCCCACCGCTGACCCAGGCGATCGTCCTCTCGGCCAGGCCTGCAAAGGCCGTCACGCAGAGCTCGAGGTGCTCCTCGCGGGTGTCCTCGAGCTTGTTGTGGCTGATGCCGTGCAGGCTCTGGACAAACATCATCGCGGTGGGAACGCCCGACCTGGAGACCTCGGCCGCGTCGTGGAGCGGACCGGAGGGAAGATGATGGCCCTTGGGTGTCGCCTGGCGGATGGCCTCGTCGCAGAATCCGATGAGGGAGGCGTCGAACAGGACGGGGTCGATCTGCCATATCCTCTCCCACTCCACCTCCACGTTGCCCTCCGCCGCGAACCGCCCGGCGGCGTCGCGGGCGTCCCGGAGCATCGCGGCCAGGGCCGCCCCGTTGAGGTGGCGCTGGTCGAGCGTGATGCGGCACTCCTCGACGACGCTCGTCACGATGCCGGGCTTCGTCGTGCAGGAGCCGATCGTGCAGACGCCCCCGTGGCGCTCGGCGATCCTGTAGGTCTCCGGGCTCATCTTCGCAGCGGCTAGGAAGGCATCCTTCCTCCGGTTCATGGGCGTGCTGCCGGAATGCGCGGCCTGTCCCCGGAAGATGATGGCATGGCGTTCCACGCCATAGGTCCCGAGCACCGCGCCAAGCGGCAGGCCCAGATCGAGGAGCACGGGCCCCTGCTCGATGTGCAGCTCGAGGTACGCCGACGCGCCCTTAATCTCGTGGCCGCACTTCTTGACGTCCTCGAACTCGATGCCGACGGCCTTCAGCGCGTCGGGCAGCCCGATGCCCGAGGCGTCCCTCAGCGCGCGCGCCTCCATCATGTCCAGCGTTCCCGCGCAGGCCGAGGACCCGAAGAGGCTCTTCCCGAAGCGCGCACCCTCCTCGTCCGCCCAGTCGACAAGGCGCACCGTTACAGGCGGCACGCCGTTGTGCCTCGCGCTGAGGGTTCGGAGAATCTCAAGGCCCGCCAGGACATTCAGGCAGCCGTCCAGCCAGCCGCCATTAGGGACAGAGTCCATGTGCCCGCCGATGATGACGGACTTCTCGGCGGATCCCTTGAGTGTCGCCCATAGGTTGCCTGCCTCGTCGACATGCACCTCAACGGGGAGCTCCGCCAGCTTGGAGCGCAACCAAGACCGGGCCAGCGTCCAGGTCTTCGTGAAAGCCACGCGCTGCGCCCCGTTTGCATCCGAGGTCAGCTGCCGAAGCTCCTTCAGCTCGGCGACCGTTCGCTTGGGATCAAGTTGCGCGTTCATGATTTTCTGCGGGAGACGCGAGGGTGGTCCAGTTGCTGCTTGGAAACCACTGTTTTCTGGGAGAGATTCCCGGAGCGCAACACCTATGCCGACACTAGCCACGACCGTCGACGGCCTCAAGCTGCCCAACCCGTTTGTGATTGGATCCGGGCCACCGGGAACGAACCTGAGCGTCATCAACCGCGCGTTCCGCGAGGGCTGGGGCGCCGTCATCGCAAAGACCGTGAGCCTGGACTCCTCCAAGGTGGTCAACGTGACGCCACGCTACGCGAAGCTCCACAGCGCCGACGGCAAGGAGGTCGTGGGCTGGGAGAACATCGAGCTCATAAGCGACCGTCCCTTCTCGATCTGGCTCGACGAGTTCAAGAAGGCCAAGGACGCCTATCCTGACGGCGTCCTCATCGCCTCCATCATGGAGGAGTTCAACAAGGACTCCTGGATAGAGATCGTGGAGCGCTGCGAGGGGGCCGGCGTCGACGCCTTCGAGCTCAATTTCTCGTGCCCCCACGGGCTGCCCGAGCGCAAGATGGGCGCCGCGATGGGACAGGATCCCGACGTGCTTGAGGAGGTCTGCGGCTGGGTGATGAGCGCCGCCAAGAAGCCCGTCTGGGCCAAGATGACGCCCAACATCACGCACATCGAGGAGCCCAGCCGCGCGGCCCTGCGGGCCGGCTGCCAGGGAGTGAGCGCGATCAACACGATCCGCAGCATCATGGGGATCAATCTGGAGACGCTCCGGCCGGAGCCCTCCGTCGAGGGCTACACAACCCCCGGCGGCTATTCCTCAAAGGCCGTCAGGCCGATCGCCCTGCGAATGGTGATGGAAATCGCCAAAATGATCCGCTCAGAGTTCCCGGGCCGCTCGCTTTCGGGCCTCGGAGGCGTCGAGAGCGGCACTGACGCGGCGCAGTTTATCCTGCTTGGCTCCGACACGGTGCAGGTCTGCACCGGTGTCATGAAGTTCGGCTACGAGTGCGTGAAGCCGATGTGCGAGGAGCTCCTCGGATTCATGGAGAAGCACAAGTTCGAGACGCTCGCCGACTTCAAGGGAAAGAGCCTGGACTACGTCACAACCCACGCGGACCTCGTCCGCCGCCAGGCGGAGCGCAAGGCGGCTAAGAAGGCCGCGGAGACAAAGGTGGTGAAGTCCGACGGCGAGTGGAGCGGGGACGAGTTCGTGAAGCAGTCCGACGCCCTCTCACGGGAGTAGCCCCTGGGGTTCTGCAGATGATCAGGCTGGCCACCAAGGACGACGCTTCTCAGATCGCCGCGATCTACAGGCCCTTCTGCGTGGACAACTGCGTCTCGTTCGAGACCGAGGCGCCGAGCGCGGAGGACATGGCCGGGCGCATCGAGAAGATCCGGGCGCGGTTTCCCTGGCTGGTCGACGAGCGGGGCGGCGAGATCGTCGGCTACGCCTATGCGTCCCCCCACCGCGAGCGCGCCGCGTACCGCTGGGCCGTCGAGGTGACGGTCTACATCCACGAGAACTTCCGCGGGAAGGGAGTCGGCCGCAGCCTCTACACGGAACTCTTCAAGCGCCTGCGCGAGCAGGGACTCTACAAGGCCTATGCAGGCGTCCTGATCCCGAATCCAGCCAGCCAGGGCTTCCACGAATCCATGGGCTTCGAGCTCGTCGGCGTCTACAAGCAGATCGGCTACAAGCTTGGAGCGTGGCTGGACGTCGGCTGGTGGGTGCTCGCGCTCCAGCCCGTGAAGGACTCCCCGGCCGACCCAAAGCCACCCACACCCGACCCCTCCCCATGACTACCTCACGCCTCCTGCCCTGCCCTTTCTTCATAGGCGGCGAATGGGTCCGACCCAAGCTCGTCGGAACCCCCGTCTTCAATCCCTCGACCGGCGACGTGATCTCCGAGTGCCCCTCGGGTGGCGCCGCCGAGGTCGACGCGGCCGTGCAGGCCGCCGCGGCGGCATTCCCTGCCTGGCGCGACACGCCGGCCATCGAGCGCGCGAGGCTCCTCTTTCGCTACCGCCATCTGGTCGAGGCGGACTTTGACCGCATCTGCTCGACTATCTCCCTAGAGCACGGAAAGACCCTGGTCGAGGCCCGCGGCAGCACCTACCGCGGCATTGAGAATATCGAGTACGCATGCGGGGCTCCCTCGCTCCTTTTCGGCGACACGCTCGAGAACGTTGCGCGCAATGTCGACTGCGAGACCCACCTGCAGGCCCTCGGCGTCTGCGTCGGCATCACGCCGTTCAACTTTCCGTCGATGGTGCCGCTCTGGATGTTCCCGCTCGCGATCGCCTGCGGCAACACGTTCGTCCTAAAGCCCAGCGAGAAGGTGCCGCTGACGGCCATCCTCCTGATCGAGCTCCTCCAGAAGGCGGGCCTTCCGAAGGGAGTCCTGAACGTGGTCCATGGTGGGCGCGACTGCGTCGACGCCCTCCTTGTCCATCCCAAGGTGAAGGCCATCTCGTTCGTCGGCTCTTCGCAGGTCGCGAAGCACGTCTACGACACCGGCACCAAGCACGGCAAGAGGGTCCAGGCCAACGGCGGCGCGAAGAACTACATTGTGATCATGCCCGATGCGGACATCCCGAAGTCGGTCGAGGCACTTTCTACCGCGGCATTTGGGTGCGCGGGCGAGAGGTGCATGGCCGGGTCCACCGCGATCGCCGTCGGCAAGGCCGGCGACATCATGCTGCCGCAGCTCGTGGACGCGGCGCGGTCGGTGAAAATCGGGCGCACGGACACGGCGATGTCGCAACCGGACATGGGGCCGCTCATCACGGAGCCGCACCGCGCGCGCGTCCAGGGCCTGGTCGACAGCGGCGAGAAGGAAGGGGCGACCATCGCGTGCGACGGACGCGCGGCAAAGGTCGCCGATGCGCCGAACGGCTTCTACATGGGCGCCACCATCCTCGACAACGTGCGCGACACGATGACGATCGCCCGCGAGGAGGTCTTCGGCCCCGTCCTCAACGTCATGCGCATGGAGGACCTGGACAGCGCCATCGAGACCGCAAACAATTCCGCGTACGGCAACGGCGCGGCGATATTCACCTCGAATGGCGGGGCCGCCCGGGAATTCAAGCACCGGGTCAAGGCCGGCATGGTCGGCATCAACGTCGGGGTCCCGGCGACGATGGCCATGTTCCCCTTCACGGGATGGGACGCCTCGTTCTACGGCGACCTCCACATCCAGGGCCGCGAGGCCGTGCAGTTCTACACCCAGCAGAAGGTGGTCACGACGCGCTGGTTCGGCGGCTCGGTCGACGACGTCTGGAGGAAGTAAGGCCATGGCCCTCCTCATAAAGAACGGCGAGATCGTCACCGCGGAATCGCGGGTGAGGGCCGACATCTACTGCGAGGGCGAGACCATCACCCGGATCGGACAGGGCTTAGAGGCGCCGGCCGGCACCCAGGTTGTCGACGCGACGGGCAAGTACGTGTTCCCGGGATTCGTAGATCCCCATGTCCACATCACCCTGCCCTTCATGGGCACGAATGCGAAGGACACCTACGAGACCGCCAGCAAGGCCGCGCTTGTCGGAGGAACGACGACCCTGATCGAGATGTGCTGCCCGGGACGATCCGAGAACGCGCTGGCCGCCTACACGCACTGGCTTGCCCAGGCCGAGGGTCGCTCGGCCTGCGATTTCACGTTCCACATGGGCGTCACGAAGTTCGACGCCTCGACCGAGTCCGACCTCTTGGAAATCGTTCGGCGCGGCATCAGCTCCTTCAAGATATTCCTGGCCTACAAGGGCGCCCTGGGGATCGATGACGCCGAACTCTTCAGCACGCTGCGGCTCGCCGCGTCACGCGGCGTGATCGTGACGGCCCACTGCGAGAACGAGACGCTGATCGCCGAGCGCTCCCGGATGCTGCTCCAGGCGGGTAAGACCGGCCCGGAAGGCCACCACGACAGCAGGCCGCCGGTGGTCGAGGCCGAGGGCGTGCACCACCTGATGACGTTCGCCGAGCTGACCGGCGCGCACACCTACATCGTCCATCTCAGCTGCAAGGAGGCCCTCCGGGAGGCGATCGCGGGCCGCAAGCGCGGCGTCAACGTGGCCGTCGAGACGCTGATCCAGTACCTTCTTCTCGACAAGACCTGGGCTGAAAGGCCGGACTTTGAGGGGGCGAAGTACGTCATGTCGCCGCCGCTGCGCGACGCTTCAAACCAGTCCGTCCTTTGGGAGGCGCTGCGCGACGGCACGATCCAGACCGTGGCCACCGACCATGCACCCTTCGACTTCGAGGGGCAGAAGCGCATGGGAATGGGGGACTTCACGAAGATCCCTAACGGCATCCCCTCGCTCGAGGAACGCGTCAAACTGCTGTACACGTATGGCGTGAAGACGGGAAAGATCGACCTGAACACCTTCGTCAACGTGGCGAGCACGCAGGCCGCGAAGCTGTTCGACCTCTATCCCAGGAAGGGGTCGGTCCAGCCCGGCGCCGACGCGGACCTGGTCGTCTTCGACCCCGATTACCGCGGGACCCTGTCGGCGAAGACCCAGCACATCAACGTCGACTACAACGCATTCGAGGGATGGAAGATCGAGGGCCGCCCGAGCGTCGTCACCGTGCGCGGAGAAATCGCCGCGCGCGACGGCGATTTCGTCGGCAGTCCGACGCGGGGCAAGCTGCTAAAGCGCGTGCCTAGCCGCGCCTAGCGCGTCTCGATCTCGATATCCCCGCCGCTTGAGTGGAGCTTCAGTTCGGGGCCGCCGCCATTGACGGAGCCCGAAAGCTCGCTCTTGCCCGAGCCGCCGTGGTCGATCGTGATCGTGAGACCCGAGGCGTCGACCTCGCCGCCGCTCGTCGAGGCCTTGAGATGGAATGACGCCGTCTTGCTCACCGCCGCCTTCACCTGGCCGCCCGAGGTGGAGAGCTTGCAGTCGCCTTTGATGTCGCCGCCAAAATTGGCCTTCACGTCGCCGCCCGAGGTCTCAGCGCTCAGCGTGTTCTCGATGTCCTCGATCTTGATGTCGCCGCCGGAGGTCCTGAGGTCGGACGCACCGAGGAGGCGCTTTGCCGAGATGTTCCCGCCGGAGGTCTCGAGCCGGACTTTACCGCGGCCCTGGGCGATCACCATGTTGCCGCCCGAAGTAGAGGCGTCGATGTCTCCGCCGATCGTGCCCAGCTTTACGTCGCCGCCGGACGTGCGGGCCGTCACCGCCCCGTCGAGGTCGTCAACGATCACGTCGCCGCCCGAGGTCTTCAGGTCCGCAGTGGCGCTGGACGGCACTGTCACGGTGAAGTCCACCTGGACCGGCGGCCAG
>DASRSJ010000330.1:0-8113 GCA_035656555.1 Opitutaceae bacterium | reverse complement strand
CGGCGAGGTCTTCGTCCACCGCAACATCGCGAACGTGGTCGTCCACACAGACCTCAACTGCCTCTCCGTCGTCCAATTCGCCGTCGATGTGCTGAAAGTGAAGCACATCATCGTCTGCGGCCACTATGGCTGCAGCGGCGTCCGAGCGGCGCTTCGCTGCGACCGGATCGGACTCGCCGACAACTGGCTGCGCCACGTCCAGGATGTGACAATGAAGCACAACGCCTGCATCCACGGAATCACCGGGGAGAGCGCTCGGGCGAACGTTCTCTGCGAGCTCAATGTCATCGAGCAGGTAAGCAACGTGTGCCTCACGACCATCGTCAGGGATGCGTGGGAGCGGGGCCAGCCGCTCACCGTCCACAGCTGGATCTACGGCATCAAGGACGGAATCATGCGCGACCTCGGCATGGCGGTCCATGGACCGAACGAGTTCGAGTCGCAGTACAGGGCATCGCTCGCGGCGATCGAGGCCGGGCGGCCGATAGTGGCGGACCGCTAGGGATTAATTGAGGGGCCCTTCGCCTTGGACGGCGCCGGAGGTTTCTTCCGTAGGTAATCGAGCGCGTGCTGTATCGTGTGCATCGCTCCCCGTGTCTCATTTGCGTGCCTCGACATGGACGATGCGCCTGCATCCGCGGAATCCCTGCGCTTCATGTGCGCGAGCAGGCTCTTCTGAACGTCGTTTAGCTGCGTATCCTTCGACGTGTCCTTCCACCACATCCGGCTTCGGGCAGGTATTGAGGGCCATGAGGTGTTGACCGGAGTGGCCTTGAGTACGCCATCAAGCTTGGGCGCGTCGTGAATCCGCGGGCTTGGCAGGAATTTATCCGGGTCGTTGCCGAGGCCCATCCAGTCGCGGACGGTCGCAAGGATCGAGGCGTGGTCGAACGGTACATTGCCATCGGACCTGAAGACGGTCCCCGACTCGACGCAGGAGGAAATCAGAAGCGTCGGGATCCGCACCCCGAAGCGGTCGAAGCCAAAGCCGTTGGCGGCGGCCGCCTTTCCCGGTTCCGGCGCGGCCGAGCCCCATGGCGGCGGCACGTGGTCGTAGCAGCCGCCATGCTCGTCGAACGTCACGACCATCAGGATCCTGTCGCGGTACGGGCTCGACCGCACGGCCTCATAGGCTTTGGCCAGGAACTGCTCTCCACGGAGCACATCGTGCGGCGGGTGGTAGTCGCTCGGGAATTTGGTCCTCCAGAACCGCCACCACTCGCCCGGCTCCGGCACGAAACGCGGCTCGAGGAACGAGTACGAGGGAAGCTTTTGCGCCGAAGCCGCCGGCGCGGCGCAGAGGCGGGTGAACTCATCGAACTTCTGGAAATTGTCCTCCTTGTCCCACAGCTGCAGGAACTGCACGTGAGTGAGCGACGGGACAATGTCGGTGTCATGGAACACCCCCCAGCTCTTCCCTGCGTCCTCGAGCGCATTGAATATCGTCCTGTTGGCGTAAGGCTCGTAGTTCTCGTTGTTGATGTGGCCGTCCGAGGAACCTGAGTGGACGAAACCCCGGTTGGGCCAGGTCTGAGTGGGAGCCGACGCGAACCAGCGGTCACTCACGGCAAAGCTGCGTGCCAGGCGGCAGATCACGGGCACGTCGTCCGGGCCGAAACTCTGCATCATCTGGCCGGCGCTGCCCGTGCCTGCCGCGGTTGTGGCGTAGTCGCTCAAGAAGCCGCTCATGTCGGGCAAAATTCCCGGGACGGGCGCCTTGTCCCCGAACAACTGCTTCGTCACAAATTCAAACTCCTCGTGCGGGTCCGGCGTCGGGGTCTGGGTAAACTGCGGACATGACGGCCACGATGTCGGCGGATGGGAGGCGTAGACCTTCGGCGAACCTGAATCCAGTTGGTTGAAATAGGCGCTCGGCGAAAGGCCGTCGAAAGACGGATTCGAGCCGTGGGGATAAAATGAAGGCGGGGGAGTCCCGGGGGACGGATAAAGCCATCCCAGGAGGTTATCCAGGGAACGGTTCTCCATCATGAGGACCACGATGTGGTCGATGTTTTCCAATCCCATGGTGTGTGTTGCGCCGTTTTCGGTTTCTGCGCTCAGCCCAGCTCCACGCACTCCGCGTGACAGAAGCAGCTCGTCAGGTGGTCGTTCACCATGCCCGTCGCCTGCATGAAAGCATAGCATATGGTCGTCCCAACGAATTTGAATCCCCTCGCCTTCAGGTCCTTGCTCATCGCGTCGGACTCGGGCGTGCTTACCGGAACGTCATCCCGGCCGCGGCGGCGGTTGGCCTTTGGTTTCCCCCCGACGAACGACCAGAGATACCTGTCGAAGCTCCCGAACTCCTTCTGCACGGCGAGGAACGACTTCGCGTTCTGAATCGTGGCCGCGATCTTCAGCCGGTTGCGCACGATGCCGGGGTCAGCCATCAGGCTTGCGGACTTCTTGGCATCATACTTTGAGATCTTCCTCGCATCGAAGCGGTCGAACGCCTTCCGGTAGTTTTCCCGCTTTGCGAGGATGGTCGTCCAGCTGAGCCCGGCCTGCGCGCCCTCAAGGATCAGCAGCTCGAAGAGGGCACGGTCGTCATGGTGCGGCCTCCCCCACTCCTTGTCGTGGTACTCTATATCTAGCGACTTAATCGGCCAAGGGCACCGGCGGGGTGAGGCTTGAGCCGTCATTGTCCAGCGAGCCAATCGGCTTTTGGGCCCGGCGCAAAGCTCGTTCCGATCCAAGTAGGCCCCTCCAAATGCCCAAACCCCGGAACCTAAGCCGGCTTGCGGCGTCCACGTTCCTGCATCGGAGGTCCCCCACTTCCAGCACCAGACGAATACCCATGAAACTTGAAAACAAGGTCGCCATCGTGACGGGAGCAGCGACGGGCATCGGCCAGGCCATCGCGACGCGCTTCGCCCGCGAGGGAGCCTCGGTGGTCGTCGACTACACCCACACCCCTCCGGACGAGACGCTCAAGGCGATAGCCGCCTTCGGGGGCACCTGCATCGCGGTCAAGGCGGACGTATCCAGGCCGGCCAAGGTGGCGTACCTGATGGCGAAGGCTCTCAAGGCGTTCAAGAGGGTCGACATCGTCGTCAACAACGCCGGCGTCGAGAGCAAGGCCGCCTTCGTCGACTACCCCCTCAAGGAAGTGCAGAGAATACTGGCCATCAATCTCGTCGGCCCGTTCCTGGTCGCACAGGCCGCCGCAAAGCAGATGATCAAGCAGGGGCGCGGCGGCAGGATCATCAACATCTCCTCCGTCCACGAGGACCTTCCGATGCCGACCAACGCGGCGTACTGCGCCAGCAAGGGAGGGCTCCGCATGCTGACCCGCACGATCGCGGTGGAGCTCGCGAAGGACCGGATCACGGTGAACAACATCGGGCCCGGCGCCGTCTTCACGCCCATCGACGCGGACGTGCAGGCGAACAAGAAGGTCGAGAGGGCGCTGATGGCCGAGATCCCCCTCTCGCGCTGGGGCCAGCCCGGGGAGATCGCCGGCCTCGCCACCTTCCTCGCCTCCGACGAGGCGGGCTATGTCACGGGTGCCACCTATTTCATCGACGGCGGGATGATGCGCCAGGCCGGCAGCTATTGAGCTACCGCTCCCCCACCCGTCTGCGGGAATAGGGATAGTTCTAGTCTGAGGCTCGAGAGAAGCCGGACCAACCCTGGACCAGATTTTGAGGGTTAACCTCCCTCTGAAGCCGGTCTGCTGTTGCCGGCAACCATGCCCCCGGTTTCGCGGGCATTCGGTTTGTTCGCCTCAACCGAGGAACGGGAATGGGGCGTTCAACCAGCAGCTCAAGGCGATGACGGCCGGGGCCTCGTTGTATTTCGGAGAGGACAGCAATGGACTCAAAAGGAAGGCCCTGCCCGCGGGCTTCGTTGAAATCGGGGCGGTCAAGAGCCTGGGCGTAGTCGCCCTGGACTCGGTCAAGGCCCCGGCAAAGGCGCCGTCCAAATAATCCCCGGCCCCGGTCCGCCCGGACGAACACCCGCGGAGCCCTCTTAAGCTGGCCTTAAGCGTGGTTAGCCCTTCAATTTCCGCGTGATAAGGACGGTCACCAGCTTTGAGGCCCTCGTTGGCACTCCCTTTGCCGACGGCGTCAACGCGCTTTGCTGGCAGCGTTCACTTCCCTGGGATTTCACTGAAGTCCTGGCCCATCTCGGCCCAGGCGAGGGAATCGTGCCGCTCGACGAGGAGCGGCTGCAGTCACTCTCCGTGGGCAATGGGGGTCGCGCCGCGATCGACGGCATGCTGGCGGACCTTCGCGCGCTGCGTGAGCGCGGACTCGCGCCGGAACTCAACTGCATTCACGGCTACCCGCGCGACGACAAGTCCGACTCCCTGCCCACCGACGTGTATTCGTTCCACGCCGATAGCGCGCCAGTTGAGGCGGACACATGGCTCTGCACCTATCACGGCGCCCCCAGCGAAGGCCTGCTTAATGCCGAAGCCCGGCGCCGCACCGAGGTGCCCTCCGTGCGCGCCGAGCTGCTCCACCGGTTCGGCGGCGCTGACGGCGAAGCCTTCGCCGACCACCTCCAGGAGGCCTGCCACGATTTGCATTACTTGCCCCTGCCCGATGCCCGGCCCTACAGCTTCGGCGTCGGCCATCTCTGGCGGATCGCCATCGATTATCCCGGCAGCCCGGTGCCACCCTGCATTCATCGCGCACCGATCACGCTTCCGGGTGACCCGCCGCGGCTGCTGCTGATCAGTTGACTCGCGGCGCGCCGGGAAGGCCCGCTACTCCTTGGGCTCGGACCTCAGGTAGAACTTAGCTGCCACCTGCATTTTGAGGTGATGCACGGCTTGGGTGAGATCAGCGTACTTCGCGCTTTCCGCCTCCGTGATCCCGCCGGCTTCCAGCCGCTCCGATGTCCGGTGGAACCGCTCGCCCAGCGCCCGGTGATGATCGGTGTCGCCCAGTTCGTGGAGAAGCCGCCGCACCTCATCCGTCCGGCGCCGGGCCCTCTTCACCTCGCGAAGCCCGGCGGCGTAGGTAATTTGGCCGGTTTTGGCTGATTTGAGCACGCCGCACTCGAATTCCTGGCACTGCTGCGGACGTTCTTTATAAATCCGGCAGGTCCGGTCCTGGCAAAGGGCGGTGCAGGGCTGGGGAAAGCGGGTCACCGGGTTCCGTCCCCGCGAAACCTTAACCGCAAGACCGAGTTGCTTCAGCCTGCGGGCGTCGTCCCCGGGCTCGAGCTTTACGAAATCGTACAGGGCCCCGTCGCAGCATAAGCCGCACGAGAGGCACAGGTCTTGGGCTGATTCCACGCTCCCGAAAATCGATATACCCCCGCCAGATGGCAACACGGGGTTTGGAGGCCGGAACTTCCTCTTGTTTTCCCTATCAGGGGAAGAATAGCGACTCGAACCCGAAGTTGCTGTCGCTGGCTTCCCATGAACATCCGTTAAGACATCTATTTGGTGGCTCTTCTATGGCTCTTACCTAGGCAAAATTTTGTCGGAGTTAACTGAATTGGGAAATTCTTTGCCCCGGTGCGGCGTCGTCCCGCCCGTTGCACATAGTTTTAGCGAAATATCCGCTTGGTGAATTGATACAGGTTGCTGCCCCAGGTCTCCCCGTCGTGGGCATGGTCATCGACGTTCCAGATGTGAGGCAGTTCGTGCTCTCTGGCGTAGACATGTACGGCCTGTGATACGTTGATCAGACCGTCCTTGTTGCCGCACGAGAGGTAGAGGAGCTTCAGCCCGGCGCGCGTGGCTGTCGGATTGGGAAACAATTCGGCGGGCGGCTTAGTATTCGGCGCGGACGAGAACGCGCCGAGCCACGCGAATGTGTCGAGATGGCTGAGCCCGAAGTTAAGAGTCTGGCCCCCGCCCATAGACAGACCAGCAAGGGCGCGATGTTCTCGGTCGTTAAGCGTAGGGTATTTAGCCTGTATCGCAGGTATCAGGCTGCCGAGAAGATCGCGCTCAAAATCGGCAAAGGCCTTGACGTTTTCCGGATTGAACGGATTGGCGGGGGGTCGGTCATCTACCATCGCCCTTCCGTTGGGCAGCACAACAATCATTGGCACAGCGCGGCCCGTCGCGATGAGGTTGTCTATAACGACCTGCGCCTTCACGTAGTCAGTCCACTCGTGTTCATTGCCGCCGATGCCGTGCAGGAGATACAGGACCGGATACCTCTTCTCCGACGAATAGCCGGACGGCAGGTAGACTTGAGCTTTGCGGCGCGTTCCGGTCACGGTCGAATCATATTCGAAGACTTCGAGCCGTCCGCGCAGTCCCGTACTCGGAAGATCGCGGTAGTTCGCGGGAGGCTCGGGAAACTGCCGGATATCGTCGGCGGCCAGATTGATGGGACGCGCAAAGTTGGCCCGTGCGCGATCAGCCGAGGCGTCAGCCGGTTTTTCCTGCGCAATGACGGCGGTCGCGAACAAGCCAAGACAGAGTGGACGGAGGTATTTCACCGATGTGATCGTGGCGAGTATGCCTTCACAAAAACAATTCTCGCAGCCCGGCGTCGATTTCCAGCGAATTAATGTACCGCTTTCGCCGACTTGAGAAACCCATTCACGTCGAGCCAGTGCGTGAAGACTTCGAACCACCAGTAGGTCGTGCGGTCGGGGTAGCCCATGCCGAATCCATGGCCGCCATTCTGGTAGAGGTGAAATTCGACGGGCCGGCCGGCATCGAACCACGACTTGATCAATCCAAACTGGCCGCGGAACAGGAAGTCATCAGAGGCGATGGCCACGAACAGCGGGGGCGCGTCCTTCGGCACCTCGACTGGGCCCATGCCGCCGTAGATCGGGGCAATGAACGCGAACTTCATCGTCTTGGAGTTGAGCATGCAGTGCATCGTAAGACCGGCTCCGGCCGAAAAGCCGACCATGCCGACTCGGTTCGGATCGATATTCCATTCCTTTGCCCGACTCAGGATGAGGGCGTAAGCGGCCTCGGCGTCCTGCAACTGGTTTGTTAGGTCCGGCCGCGGCGGTCGCGGAGCTTCGGCGGCAGGGGCGCCGGCAGGAGCCGGTGCCGGGGCGGCGAAGGTCCGGTTCATCGATTCCTTGAGGCCGTCGAGTGTCGGCGGGGTCGGCAGCAGTCGGTACTTGAGCACGAAGGCAGCAATGCCGCGCTCGTTTAGGGCCTTCGCGATTTTCCAGCCCTCGTTGTTGATGGAGAGCCAGCGGAAACCGCCGCCGGGTGCCACGATAACTGCAGTGCCATTGGCCTTGGCCGCATCGGGCAGGAATGGCGTGAGCGTGGCAGTCGTGACGTTGCGCACCATCGGCTCGCCCCACTGGCGGAACCAGCTCTCCTTTGCCGGTTGGTTCGCAACGCCACCGGTGTTCAATGCAACGGCATTGGGCTCGGCGGGAGCCTCGAGGGGGTAGATTGTTCCGTCCTGCGCCAGGCCGGAGGCGGCCAAGGCGAAAGGAACAACGAAGCCGATCAGTTTGAGCGAGTTCATGACTCGAAGGAGGTAACTCATTTTGCAGTGAGACAGACTGACGGTTGGAGGGGTGGCGCCATCGCAGCGATCGGCGCTGAAGGGGAAGCGGGGTTCCATTTATCTCAGGAATGAATTGACGAGGTGACAAGATTATTTCGAAGTCGAAATAAATGTCCCTCACTCCCTCCGATCAGACAACGTGTAGTGTTTTGGAAGATCTTCCGTTTTGCCTGGCAAGGGCTACACTCGGGTTTCGTCGGTTCAACGATCTGACGTTACGTGCCATCGGCCTCGCGTCCTTGGCGCCGGGAGCGGCGAGCATCCTCCATGCATTGCAGGAGGAGCGTTGCTGTACGGTCAATCGCTTGGTCGAAAGAACCCACCTGCCAAATGGAACCTTGACCGGGCTGCTCGATGAGTTGGAAGGAGACGGATATCTTGCGCGTTTCTCTAATCCCGAGGACGGACGTTCGTGGCTCGTGGGACTAACCACACAGGGACTTCGGCTCTGTAAGAAGCTGCAGAAACGTCATGCCTTGGTCATGGAGGTTTTTGGTGACACGCTCACCGACGCCGAACAAGCCGAATTGGTCCGGCTTTTGGGCAAGGTCACGCAGTGTATGCGCGCTTACCCTGACTAATCCCCTTAAAGCTATAACTCGTTGGCAAAGTTACTTGTAAAATGGCGGGATGGACGGGACTCGAACCCGTCC
>DASRSJ010000329.1:0-2207 GCA_035656555.1 Opitutaceae bacterium | reverse complement strand
CGCGACGCGCCTGAAAGTGCTCGCCAAATACAAGGCATCGGCAACACGGTTCCAAGGGATTGCGCGTCGTCCGTATCCCGCACAGCATGGCTCCAATAAGGATGATTTTCCAAAAGTGAGCGTCGTGCTTTTCCACTCCAGCGTGGCGCCGCCTAACCAGCAAGCGGCGCGGGCCATGTTCGAGGCCGGCCAGCTCGATCGGCTGGTGACAACGGTCCGCGACGATCCCCGGAGCCTTCTTCAGCGCTCCGTGACATCGCTCAGCAGGCTGACAGGCCGGAACCTTTCATCCAAATTTGGGAGAAGGGCCGTGACCGAGGTGCCCTTCGACAAGGTTGTGTCCTATCCCATGGGCGAGCTCCTGCGGCTGGCGACAGGAGCCGTCGACAAGGACGGAAGACTGACCGACTTCGTCTGGGAACGCACCGAGCTTGGATTTGACAGAAAGGTTGCGCGCAACCTTCCAGCGGGGATCACGGGTGTGTACGGCTATGAGCACAGCTCGCTCTTCACGTTCCAGAAGGCCAGGCATCTCGGCCTAAAGGTCGCTTACGAGGTTCCGGCGCCTGAAACACGATATTCAAAGAGTATCCTAGACGCGGAGATGGCGAAGTTCCCGGAGCTTCGGACCGCCTACCACCACTACACCGAGAAGCGGGAGGATCGCCGAGTGGCGAGGCGACTTGCCGAATGGGAGCTGGCGGATCTGGTGGTCGCTGCCTCGAGCTTCACGAAGAACAGCTTTTCCGCCATGGGACTCGACGCGGCGAAGGTGAGGATTGTGCCGCTGGGTGCGCCACCCGTCGCTCCAAAGGATGAGGCGCTTGGTCGGGGACGGCCGATCGACAGGCCGCTAAGGGTAATCTGGGCCGGAACCTTCGGTATCAGAAAGGGTGGCCACTATGTGCTCGATGCATGGCGCAAGGGACAGTTCGGACGCCATGCGAGTCTCAAGATCTTTGGCACGGTGGCCCTGCCCGAGAGCGTCCTGGCGAATCTCCCGGTTGGCATCGAATTTGGGGGCGCCGTCTCGCGCGCCGAGCTGATGGCCCATTTCCAGGACAGCGACGTGCTATTGTTTCCCACGCTTTGCGACGGTTGGGGTATGAATGTAACGGAGGCCTGGTCCCGCGGTCTCCCGGTCATGACGACAGACCGCGCGGGAGCGTCGGAGCTGCTCAGGAGCGGCGAGAACGGCATGCTCGTAAAAGCGGCAAGCGCGGATGCAATCGTCGAGGGGCTTAACTGGTGTCTTTCGAACAGGATTGAACTGGCCGCGATGCGTGAGCCTGCCTTCGCCACCGCGGCTGGGTGGCAATGGTCGGATTATCGCCGCAGGCACGTTGCGGTGATGCGCGAGGCGGGAATGTTCGGATGAAAAGCATGACGCCTTCGGCCGCCCGCATCTGCATCATCACACCGGGACACCTCGCCTCGGCACCACGGGTAGTGAAGGAGGCCAACGCGCTGACCGAGGCTGGCTTCCAGGTTCACGTGGTTTCAGGCCGTTCATTCGCTCCGGTGGACGCGGCTGATGAGGAGATCATCTCAGCCTCAAAATGGACGAGCACACGAATCGATGGCAACGGGCCCGGCTCGCTCCTTAGGAAGTTCCGGAGGAAGCTCGCGCGCCGAAAGTCCGCTTCGAATCCACGCCTGAGCGTGGAGCTTGCGGCCTGGGCAATCCATGCGGACACCGGGCGTCTGGGCCGCGCGGCCGCGAAGTCGGATGCCCATCTCTACATCGGACACTGCGTCCCTGGCTTGGCAGCCGCCGCATTCGCCGCTGGGAAACGTGGGTGTCGCTACGGGTTTGACGCCGAGGATTTCCACGATGCGGAGACACTCCAGGTGGTCAATGAGCCGGCAATCCTCAACGCCGTCAGGGCGATTGAGTCAGCGTTTCTTCCCGGCTGCTCGCACCTCACGGCCGCCTCCCCGCTGATCGGCGAGGAATACGCCAAGGTCTACGGTGTGAAGCCCCTTCCGATCCTGAATGTTTTTCCGCGCGACCATGCTCCCAGGGAACCGTTCATCCCGGCTCCGATCTCCTCACAGCGGCCAGCGGTCCTTTATTGGTTTTCCCAGACCATCGGCCCGGGCCGCGGCATTGAAGCGATAGTGGACATAATCCGGAGGATGAAGACACCGGCGGAACTCCAGTTGCGGGGCTTTGCGTCGGAATCTTATGTCGAGCAGCTGACGAT
>DASRSJ010000328.1:0-4202 GCA_035656555.1 Opitutaceae bacterium | reverse complement strand
CTCGAGGAGTCTATGAAGGTGCGGTGCTTCATCGCCTTCACGATGCCGAGAGGGATGCTGATGCAGTAGGTGATCAAGAGGCTGAGGACGCCGTAGGCCAGCGTCACCGGCACCGCGTCCCTGATGACCTGCGAGACCGGCTCGCCGTAGCTGAACGAGTTGCCGAGGTCGCCGTGCAGGATCTTCTTCAGCCAGATGCCGTACGCCACGAGTGGCGGCTTGTCGTACCCGAAGTAGGCCTTTAGCTGCTGGAGCTGGTCCTCGGAGAGCGCACCGCCTCCCCTTGCGCCGCCGCCATGCCCGGTTTCGGAGGTCTGCGCGCGCATGATCGCCTGCTCCACGGGACCACCCGGGGCAAACCGGGTCACAAGGAAGACAAGGAGGGTGACGCCAAAAAGGGTGGGAATCACCAGTAACAGACGCCTTAAGAAATAGGCTCGCATCAAAAAGTACCGCCAAAACAGTACCCAGCTCCCCCGATTCCACGAGAGGAAAAAGAACCCGGGCGGGAGCGAATCCGGGCTTTTCCCACGATTTGGCCGCCAGGGGGCCGCGCGGCGGTCTGTCTAAAAGGAGATTGGCGCCGTTGAACCGGCGTTCCCGATGGGCCTCCTTAACTTTGTGCGCCCTTCACGGTAAGCCCTGCTTATACCAACCTACGCCGGGTTCAGGACTGCACCCGCTTACCTGACGGCCTCTCGAAGCCCCCGCAGGTCAGCCTTGAGGCTCGTGAAGAAATCCCCCATCTCGGCCTCCAGGGCCGGGACGTTGATCTCGCGGCCGGTGACCTCCGTGATCACGCGCCAGGCGGGAAGGTTCTCCAGCTCGCCGTCGAAGGAATCGAGGCGCGAACCGCTGAAGCCGAGCCCGCGCGCCTTGCACATGAAGTTGGCGATACTGACGATCGCCACCTCGACCCTGTGGGACTGCGCGGCGAGCGGATCGCCGTGGAAGGAGATGACCTGGACAACGACGTCGGAGAGGCGGTTGCCCTTGGCGAAGACGACGCCCGCCTCACGGTGGTTCACGCCAAGCCTCGCATGCTCGAGGTCCTCGAGGCGCCCCTCGCCGTTCCATGAGGCGACGATGACGTCGCGGTAGGCGTCCGCGGCGATCGTCGAGAGGACGATCTTGCCGAGGTCGTGGAGAAGTCCGGCCATGTAGATCTGCGCCGAGGGCTGCGGGTTGATCCTGCGGTCGAGCTCCTCGGAAATGGCGGCGGTGGCGAGCGCGTGGATCCAGAGGTGGCGCCAGTCGATGCCGTCGACCATGCGCTGGGCGCCCCGAAGCGTGAAGACGGCCTGGGCCGCGCGGCGCACCTTGGAGATTCCGAGCATCTGGACGGCGGTCTGGAGGTCCTCGATGCGCTGCTCGGGCGATATCGATACGGAATTGGCCATGGCGAGAAGTCTCACGCAAAGCGCGGAGTCCTTCTCGAGAGCCTCGACGATCTCGTCCACGTCGACGCCGTCGCGGCCCATGATCTGCATCACGCCCTGGACAAGCGACTGCAGCGCCGGGATCTGCTTGAGCTTTCCCAGCGCGGCCAGCGCCGCGTCGCGGACCCTGGGCTCGGAGCTAAAGGGAGTGCGCGTGAAGTCGGAGCCCGGCTCCAAGCCCACGGTCTCCAGGAACGACTCCTCGACGCTGTCTTCGTCGAGCTCGGCTGCAATCTGCGTGGCCGGAGCCTCCTCCGGCATAACGGCGGCGACGGCCGCGATGAGGACGGGGTCGGGAATTTCAACCAGCTCAACCTTCGGCGCGGGCGCCGGCGTCGGGGCATGGGTAACTCCGGCGCGGCTGAACCAGCGCGCCCACCAGCCGCCGATAAACGACATGATGGCGTCAGACATAAGGAGTCAGTTGTGTATCGGCACTGCGCTGTCCCGCCTTGAGGCGAGAATGCCGCTGTCCCAGGAAACGGGCTGTCAACGGCCCCGGCTCTCCGGTTTTCAGGCCATTAGCGCCAGCCCTATTTGAGTTAATGCGCTCATGGATAGTGTAATTACAAGATTAGCAGCGTCACCCCGTGCTCACTCCTTTCCTTTCACACCCGTTGGACTAGGGTCGTCTTTGACCATGAATTCACGCATGTCAGAGGCCGCAGGGACTCCATGAGCGCGAAGGCGTGGTCGGGAAAACAGGTCCGGGAGAGCTTCAACGACATTCCCTCGGTACTTTATTACACGAAGGCCGCGCATTTCCTCGGCCTCTGGGCGTCGGAGCGTCTCCTGATCGACCGCTTCTTCCCCGACAAATCGATGGATCTACTGGAGGCGGGCTGCGGCGCGGGACGGGTGACGATGGGACTCTGGCGCCTGGGCTACACGAGCCTCACCGCCTTCGACTTTGCCGACGAGCTGCTGGACCAGGCCCGGAGCCTCGCGGCGGAAAAGGGCGCGACCAGCATCGCCTACACGGTGGCGGACGCCACCCGCGTCGACCGCGCTGCGCTTCCAAGGGTTCCCAAGCTCGGTTTCGCCGGGGCGCTTTTCATGTTCAACGGGCTCATGCAAATCCCGGGGCGCGCCAACCGGCGCGCCGCGCTCGCGAGCCTGCGCGCGCTCTGCAGGGAGGGGGCGCCTCTCATGTTCACGTCACACGATCGCGACCGCTCCGGCGCCGACGAGGGCTACTGGAAGGCCGAGCGCAAGAGGTGGGACTCGGGCCAGCAGGACCCAAGGCTCTCCGACTTCGGCGACCGACGGTTCAGCGACGAGAGCGGCGAGGTCTTCATCACGATCCCAAGCAGGACCGAGGTGCTCGAGGATCTGGCCTCGTCGGGATGGATCCCGCATTTCGACGCCATGAGAAGCGACCTCGCCACGGAATCCCCCCAGGTCTCGAGCTTCTCCGACAACTGCCGGTTCTGGGTCGCTCTTCGCGGAGCCTAGAGAACGCCCTGTGCCACCAGCGTGTTGAGCTGGGCGGTGGCGGCGTCGTAGTCGGCCTTCGCCGTGTCGAAGTCCTGCTGCGTGAGGCCGCCCGGCTCGAAATTCGACTGCTTGTACCAACGGGTCATCGTATCCAGGTCGCCCTGCTGCCGCCCCTCGAGGGCGGCCTTCCTGCTGGCAAGGTTGAGCCTGGCGTTCATGTCGTCCTCGTAGGAGCGCTGGGGCGCGATCTTCGGCGCTGGGGCCTGTGCGGGGACGGGCGCCGGGGCCGAAGAGGCGGACTCGGACGAGGGGACGGAGGTCGCCACCGCCTGCGTCCTGTAGAAGGTCTCAAACTCCGGGGGAAGGCGGTCGTAGTTCACCTCGAAAAGGCCCTGGTCGCAAAGGAAGACGATCGAGTTGGGGCGGGCCGACTTGACCTTCGCGTGGGTAAGGACGGGGCCGCGGGCGACCTGGATCACGTCCAGCTTGGGCGGCACCTGGGGCGCGTCCACATTCTCCTGGGGTATGGGCGTGGAGACGACGTCCTTTGAGCGGTGAACCATGGACGGAAGCTCGTCCGGGTTCTGGCTGTAGAACGTGTACAGCCAGTAGCCGACGATGCAGACCGCGATAAGTGTCACTAGGGATTTCATGCGTGGGGCCGCCTGCGGCCGGGACGCATGATCTGAGCAGCCGCCCACACCGGCGGCAAGGATCCCCTAGCGGGAAAATACGTACGGCTCAGACGCCGCGGCCCTCGGAGTGCCCGTAGAGCAGGTGGTGGACGCTCCCCGAGGGACAGAGTCCCTCCCGCACCGCGTTGGCGACGTCCGCGTAGCGCTGAAGGTAGGTCTTCTCTGGAAACGGAAAGTCCTGGCCGAAGGCCGAGGGGTGCATCTTCACCGCGGGAAGCATTCTTCGCATCCAGAAGGCGTCGCTCGCCGGCACGAGGTCCACGCCTTCCCCGATGCAGTCGGACTCGCCGAAGTAATGGCACACGAGCGAGCCGCGGGTGCGGTCCTCGTCGACGATCGGGCTGCCTCCATGGACTAGGTCCGCGTGCCAGATGAAGACGTCGCCCTTCCTCGCGAGGAAGCGCCTCTCGCGCAGGCCGCGCAGGCGCAGCTGCACGTCGATGTAGTCGAACCAGTCGACAATCTCGCCGCGGGCCGCGTGATGCGTGCCGTCGTTGAAGGTGTAGAGCGGTATCCGGTGGCTGCCGGGAAAATACGATAGCGGTCCGGCGTCCGGGTGCACGTCCTCGAAGGCGATCCAGACGGCGAGGAGCCTGTGCGGGGTCCTCGGCGTCATGTAGAGGGAGTCGAT
>DASRSJ010000327.1:0-7940 GCA_035656555.1 Opitutaceae bacterium | reverse complement strand
GACACGTTCGCGGACTTCAAGGTCCCCGGGGTGTACTTCAATCCGGGGGTCCTAAGCCTCCTTGTCTTTGTCGACCAGCCGGGCTTCGCGCTCAACACCCTCACCTTCACGGTCACGTACAAGCATCCCTCTGTGTTCCCCGCAGCCCTCGCCTTCCGTAGCGGCGTCGTCGGCATTGCCGGGGTCGGCCAGCCCAAGATGCCGCTGGGCTACGTCGTGAACCTGGGGCGAAAGGGGAGCAGCCTCCTCTTCGGCGTCGATGCCCGTAAGGGCGGCCCCTCGACCTTGCGCCTGCACATCCAGAATGGACGCGGCGTCCCGATAAAGCTGGCCCTGACGGTCGACCAGCTACCCCCGATTGACCTCTCCGTTGCGGACACCGGTGGCGCATGGAAGGACCTGGATATTCCCGTGACGATGACGCCCGGCGCAAACCGGGTGCTCCTCGAGGGCCGGGAAGAGGACTGGAATTCCATCCAGATCGACACGATTCAGATCGCGCCCTGACGAAGGCAGGTCTCACGGCACATTCGCCGTGAGATCCGAAAACGGTCGCGTCCTACGGATTCGTCGCGACAAATCCGGCGTTAACGTCGGACGCGAGAGCCGCAGCCTTACCCGCCCAATACTGGTCGCCGATGAGACCGGGACCTGCGGCGAGCCTGTCCATCATGTGGTGGAGCTCGGCATACGTGACGGGCTTCTCGGAAGACTTGTTTGAACCCATGTCCGTGGCCGCGATTGACGGGATACTCATCGAGGTATTCGCCGACTGCGTCGCGCAGGCTCCTAGAAAAAGGCAGGAGGCGCCGAGGAGGACCGCCAGGGCTGAACGACGAACAATGGCCAGCGATTGGTTTGAGTTCATGTGAGTGGGATGCCGTCACAATGGGCCCATTCATCCCCGTTCGCATCCAAGGGAACTACGTAAGGCGTGGGGAGAATACGTACGCGGCTTGCCCAGTTTCGGCCTCTGAGGGCGCCCCACCCCGGCATGGATCATGCTCCCCGGGCTCCCGTGAGCCCCATCCGATACCGCATCGTTGCCGTCCTATTCCTACTCGTGCTGTCCCGCCCAGGATTGTACGCGGCCGACACGCCGAAGTACCACTTCCAGGAGCCGAGCGAGAGGAACGTGGTCTATGGGATGTACCACGGAACGGCGCTGCTGCTCGATGTCTACAAGCCGGAGCATCCCAATGGCTTCGCTTTGGTGTTCATCATGGGGACGGGATTCACCGCCGCCGGGGAATACGACGACATCCCGCTCAAGGAGCTGGACCGCTCGCTCGTCGACCGAGGCGTCTTTCCTCCGGTCGTCGGGGGCAATGGCCATTTCTTCGGCCCCGAGCTCGACGCGGGGTTCACCGTTTTCACAATAAACCACCGCCTCGCGCCGGCCTTCACCTGGAAATACCAGGTCAGGGACTGCCAGCGGGCCGTCCAGTTTGTGCGCTACAACGCCAAGAAATACGGGATAAACCCGGTGGCCATCGGCGCCATGGGGCATTCCTCGGGCGCCTCAATGACCACCTATCTCGCCGTGATGGACGACGTGGCCGACCCGAACGCCCAGGACCCCGTCAACCGCGAGTCGAGCCGGATCCAGGCCGGCATCGCCGCCTCGGGCGTTCATGACTACATCGAGTTCCTGCAGAAACACCCTGAAGCCACAGGAGTCATCGGCGGTCTCATTGGCAGGATAATCATGTATCAGCAGCCAGGACATCCGGTTTTCGAAGAGTACAAGGAAGCCTCAACGATATCGCATATCAGCAGCCACACACCCCCAATGCTTCTCTTTCACGGCAGCGCAGATCCAGTCGTTGACGTGGAGCAGTCGATCGAGTTCGACGCTGCACTGACGAAGAACGGCGTACCCCACCAATTAATCATCATCCAAGGTGGCACGCACGGCGGACTCACGCAGCCCATGAATCCGACCCCGGCCGAGATCGCTGCTCCTTGGCTCGTCTCGCAGTTGAAGAAGGCCGTCGGCAGCTGAACTTCGGTCTTCTCCTCTTCGAGAATGGTCCGCTTCCGGCCGTAAGCTTCTGCTGAAGAATCGGCAGAGAGAAACTTCGATAAACGACCTCCTTGCGTGTAAAGCTCGCCTGACATATGACAAGTTCACTTTACACTTGGGAATATGACCAATTCGAATCTGTCCGATGACGAGGCCAAGGCCTCCAATTGCACTTCGCGCGAACCAGTGATGCCCTCGTTTCGCCTAAATGCATGGCTGGCGCTGACCGTAGGGACCTACATGGCCATGTTGTTCCTGGAAAAGCAGCATCCTGATTGGAGTCCGGGGCTGAAGATCACGCTGTGCCTAGTGCCTATCCTGCCGGGATTGATCTATCTGCGCAAAGGACTGGAGCTGCTGCGAGGGATGGATGAGCTCCAGCGGCGCATCCAATTCGAGAGCTGGCTCTTTGCAGCCGTCGGCACTGCGGTCGTCAGTGCGATCATCAATGTTTTCAATTCGCACGGAATCGTTGCCCATTGGGCCCCCCACAGGCTGGAAGTAGGTGCGACTTATTTAATGATGTTCTGCCTTTGGAGCATCGGGGTCATGATCTCGAACCTGCGCTACCGATGAAGAATCGAATGAGGGAATTGCGAGCCGAGAGGAAGTGGTCACAGGGGGAGCTTGCCGAGAAGCTGGGGGTGTCGCGGCAGACGATCAACGCGATCGAGACCGAGAAATACGACCCGAGCCTTCCCCTTGCCTTCAAGATCGGGCTCCTGTTCAAGCAACCGCTGGAGCAGATCTTCACGCCAGGACCGGCCTAAAGTGCCCAAGACCGACAGAAGCTGCACACAGCCGGAGAAATCCCAGTATTACGAAGTTTAGGGGGCTTTCAGGGCGTCGGCGTTTCCTTCACTCCGAAGCGAGAAATGATGAGGCCGAGTCTGGGCGAGCTCGTGCGCCCGGGAGGCAAACTCCGCCACATCGTGGCGAAGCGCCGGCTCGTCCGACTTGAATTGCTCAAAGTTTTTCTCCTCGAATAAAAAGTAGTCGTGCGCGGGAGAGCTGCTGAGCTGCGCTATCCGGGCCTTCAACTTTTCGACCATCAGAGTGTTGTCGACACCTCGCGGATCCCCCTGCCAAGCCAACTGCTCGCAAAGAGCAAAACCCCGCAGCTTCCCTTCGGCACCCCACTTTTTGTCCAAGAGCGCCGCGACTCCCATCGCCTGCTGGAATTGGGCGGTCTTCGGCTCCAGTGCCAGGTTTATCCCTTCTGCAAGCTCGGCGGCAGTGACGAGCTTAACAGGAACGTTGTCGATAGTGAGCTCATAGCGTCCGGTGACCAAGCCTCGGACCTGCAGGATTTCCTGGTCAAGATCCCGTATCAATGAAGCGCGCTCCTCCGGTGGGACATCTTTGCTTTCGAGGGGAAACGGAAGCGCGTGCTCCTCGCACGTGAAGGCCGCGCTCTCCGGTCGCGCCACGAGTTCGCTCACTTCGCAGTTTTGGCAGCCTTGCGCCTGCCCCGATCTCGCATCGATGACGATCTTGGAGACCAAGGCCGGCACGTGCTGCGCCTCAAGGAAAGCACGGGCCATTAACAAGTGCCCGGCGGCCCCAGGGTGCACGCGATCGGGCCCGACAATCGTGGAATGCGGATCTTTGGCCTGGAGATCCCGGTTGAATGCGGTCATCACCCCGTAGAAATCCACCAGGGAAGATCCGGTGTCCGCGGCTATCTCCGGCAAACGTCGGGCACACTCCCCAAGGGCGTCATTTGCGCCAGGATGGTTCGGAGCGGGGATCATCGCCGTCTGGTCATAGCATGAAGGCGTCAATAGGACGGTCCTGACTCCCAGCCCACGCAGCCTAGAAACAATCGCGCGCAGGTTTTTATCCCACGATGCTATTCGCTCCGAGCGTTCACGCAGGACCGCCTCCGTCGGAAGGTCAGACGTGTAAAGGTCACGGCCGATATCGTTCATCCCGAGCATGATCGTAACCACGGTGGGTTTTTCGGGTAATACGTCCCAGTCCAGGCGTGCAAGTGCGCCTTCGGCGGTATCGCCCCCGATCCCTGCGTTAACGGCTCCCAAAGTTTGGCTCGGGTAACGTGTGAGCCAGAACAGCTCAATGTAATGATGGTAGGCTCCCACGTGAGTGATGCTATCGCCCAATGCGACCCAGCGATCGCCATCATGGAACGCCTCGGGAGGTGGTGACACCGCAGCAAGGCTGCTTGGCGCTGCTTCGAGAACGAGGCTCGCCAACGACGACAACAGGAGAACCGACGATCTAAGGGTCATTCGGATACTGATGCGAATACGGTCCCGATGAGATCCGCACAACACTCACGACGCCATCCCGGCCACACCATGGCCTTGGATAATACACCAACGCTGTGCCCGGCAGCGCGTCCTGCCAATCCGTCGTGAGTGTTGCGCGAAAATTGGAAAGGTGGGCCAGCTGGTCGGACGACGGCGCGAACACCCGAAGCGCCGTCGTACCGAGCAGATGGACATCGTTCGTTTCGGGTTAGAACGGAATATCCAGGGTCACACGGTAGGAACGGGGATCCGGATACTCGACGTTGCGAGCGAGTAGCGATGGACCCGCCGGGTTCGTCGTGCGGTAGACGATCGCTGAGGTGTCGTTGAACAGGTTCTGGACGTTGAACTGGAGGCTCATCGGGTGTCCCTCGATCTTGAAGGCATAACCGGCCACGCCGTAGGCGCTGGTATTCTTGGCGCTGTACTGGAGGTATTGCTGCGGCGTGTGTTGGTTCTGCACACCGATCAGCATGTTGCCAAGGAACACGGCGCCTCCGCCGATGTAGAAATGGTTCAGTACCCCCTCGGTAAACGAGTACCTCGTGAAGAAATTCCACTTGTCTTTGCGGAAGCCAAAGACCCCGAGTCCATCGGCGGAGGTCTGGTAGGTGATCTCGTCATCCGTGTCCTGAATCCATGTAGCGACGCTCGGGCCATACGGTGTCGGGACATTTTGGAGGTTGGCGAACTTGGCGTAGTAGGCCTTCTGCAGCTGCCACCATGCAACGTCCGACGCCATGATGTTGGAATTCACCGGCTTGTTGATCGAGTAATTAACCTGCAGTCGCCAGTTGGGCGTCGGATTTGCTGTTAGCGATACCTCGTAGCCCTCATCGGACCTATCCTGGAGATAGACGTAGTCGCCGCCGGTGTACCGCGCGTCGTGATCAGCCTGCGTGATAAGGTTCTCGGCGAGGAGCCCATCCAGGATGAGCGCATTGGATTGCGCCGGCTCCGTGGCCCCCGAGTATCCGAAGGAATTGGTCGCGTTGGTCTTGAAGTATACGGCCTTCAGGTAGAGTCGGCTGTCCGCCAAGGGAATCGCGAAGCCGTATTCAAGGTTCGTCCCCTGGGGTCGCGGCAGCGATTCGAGAGCAGCAGCACCAACCTGATTGACGCCGGTGGGCCCAAGTACCTCCAAGCCCGCCTGCGGCAGCTGGAAGTTGTCGGAGATGTCGTAGATCAGGTCGAGGTACTTGGTCACGTGGGCGACCGCCCCGAGGGAATAGGTATCCCCCGCAGCCGTCGATTTCTCGCCGGTCTGGGCCGGGTCCTCGATGATGATGTCCGAAGCGTTCCTGGAAGTGTCCCTGCTGAAGTTATCGTTGATGTCTCGGCGCGCGCCGGCACCGATGATCAGGTGGTCCCCGAGGTAATGGGCCTGCATCGCGACAAGAATTCCCTTTTGGTCCGAGCGGGAGCTACCGATGCCGCTCGTCACATACGTGGAAGAGAATGACCGTCCTGTCACCGGGTCTATCGCGTCCTTAATTAGCAGGTTATTATCCAACCCGGGTCCCTGCATGTAGTAATTCTGGTAGTCGCCCTCCTTGAAGTAGGAGCGGCGGATGACCTGGTTGGCCGAGCTTTCGGGCGTGGCATTGAACGGTGACCCGGCGTAGACCTCAGACTTCTCGACGCTGTCAGTCGAGTAATCTTGGAGCTCGATGTCGGTTGCCGCACGGTAAAGTCCCCACTTGCCGAAATCGTGCTCGAACGAGAGGGCCACCCTGCCGCGATCGAAAATCTGCGAGGCGTTTTGGATGGCCCAGTTGGTCTCGAGGAAAAGCATGCCTGCGTACGGATTCGGCGCCCCGTTCGGCAGCTGGCTGTCCGCGTCGACGCTCATGTACTGGCTCTGTGTGTTGTCGGCGCCAAAGATGACACGCTGGTAGTCCAGGTGGTTGTAGCCCGCTTCCAGAAACAATCCCGGCAGGAGCTTGGCGTGGATGAAAGCGGTCATGTTCCGCTCTTGGAAGTCGCGATCCGCCTCCGGTCCGAGCACGTTGATCCGCCTGCTGATATTGGGGTAAGCCGCGGTCAAGCTCTGGTTATAGGAGTCGTATTGGAGCTCATTTGTCTGGCTAACGAGCTGACCTCCAGGGTTTCCCGCCGTCTGCATGAAGCGCAGCGTGCTTCCGCTCAGGGTACTTCCCATCCTGCTCCAATCCGCGCCCGCCAGATGAATCTGGCTGAAGGCGTCAGGCAGCGTTTCGTTGAGGCCGAACAGCGGCTTTCCGTGCGTCGTCCAGACATCGTAGCCGTTGTCATTCAGGGGGTCGTTGCGGGGAGAGTTGTCCTTCAGGGTTCCGCCCTCGTACTGCGCCGTAATGTCGATGTCCGGCGTCACCTGATACTTGGCCGACAGCGTCGCGAATTTTCCGTCCGCGTGGACGCGGTAGCGGTAACCGCCGTCGTGGTAATCCACGGCGTTAAGCCGCAGTGCCAGCTTGTTCTTCAAGAGAACCTGGTTGAAATCGCCCGCCGTGCGCCAGGAATCGTATGTGCCCGCCGCCAAGGTGAGGTCACGGAAGTTGCGGTCGGTCTCCGCTTGCTTGGTCGCCACATTGACGATGCCCGCGGGAGAGCCGATGCCGAACAGCACTGAGTTGGCCCCGCGGGACTGCTCGATGCGGTCGATATTGTATGTGTCCTGCGGCACGTTTCCCGCCAGGAAGTAATCCCGAGCCAAGGTCGCGTCAGCGCCGCGAACGCGATACTGCGGAAAATTGTAGACCGTCGCGTTGCCGTTTCGCCCACCCTCGGTGCCCTCATCGTTGTCGTTGTCGGTGTTGTTCGCGAACTTCATGACGTCGTTCACGCTGAAGGCCCCAATGTCCTTCATGAACTCGGGCGTAAACACGGAGATCGAGGCCGCGGTGTCCTTGAGCGCGGTGTTAAGACGGCTGCCGGCAAGTGTGTCGGCCGCCATGTAGCCAACATCCGTGTCGGAAGATACGACGAAGGGGTTTAGCGTGAGGAGCGCGGAGTCATTCGACACCGTCTGGGTCGCGGCGGGCGCCGCCACGACGGCCGCAGGCTTGCTCCTGTCGTCAGTCGTCGTGTCGGTGGTCGTGGTGGTGGTCGTCGTCGTGGCCTGGGCCCTGCCGACGTTTGGCAGCAGTCCCAGGGAGAGGGCTAAAGCAGTGGTGCACAACGCGCTCGCGAACGGTCGGGTCGCAGCGGGAACAAGTCGGGTTACATCAGTTTTCATGGGGGTGGGATTCGGATGTCTGTGTTCGCAATTCGGTTCGTTCACTGGCGTCTAACGGGTGCGTTCCCAAGGGAACGACACATGATCTTGAGACATTGCTGTTCTGTCTGGTTTACGAATTCAGGCTCAGCGCACGGGGCTGCATTCCACTGAGCCGGGTAGGGTAACTTCAGGCGGAGAGTGCAGTCGTGATTTCGATTTTCAAGCTTTTTGTTCTTTATCATTAAAAAAACATGAGGCCTTTTAGGCGCCGCTTTTTTGCACAAATGTCTCAAGCACTTCTTCCGTTCTAATAAGAGACACCGAACGCACTCTGCGTTCGCCAATGGCCTGAAGTTGCGACCCGGATATCTAGAACGGAGGGCTCAAGCTAAGCCGCCAATGATTATTCTGAGCCGCCTCCAGAGGGAAAACGTACGTTTCC
>DASRSJ010000326.1:0-9330 GCA_035656555.1 Opitutaceae bacterium | reverse complement strand
AAGGTCACCGTGCAGAGCGCCGTCCTGGCCGCCGAGTCGGAGGCCGCGCAGGCCAAGGCCGCGTTTGAGAACGCGAACCTCCAGGCCCAGGTGAACGAGAAGCTCTTCAAGGAGGGCCTCATCTCGGAGCTCAACCTCAAGCTCAGCAAGGTGACGGCCGAGCAGGACGAGGCCGTCTACAACATCGCCGAGAAGCGCTACCAGTTCTCCAAGGACTCGGTGGCCCCCCAGCTGGCCGTCAAGGACGCGACGGTCGGCCAGGCGAGGGCCCAGGCGAAGCTGAAGCAGGACGAGGCCGACGCGCTTAACGTGCGCGCAGGCATGAAGGGCATCCTCCAGGTGGTGCCGGTCGAGGTGGGAGCCCAGGTGACCCCTGGCCTCAATCTCGCCCGCGTCGCCGATCCCACTCGCCTCAAGGCCGCGATCGAGATCGCGGAGACGCAGGCCAAGGATGTCCAGATCGGCCAACCCTCCGAGATCGACACCCGCAACGGCATCGTGGTCGGCAAGGTGATGCGCGTCGCCCCCTCCGTCGTGAACGGCACGGTCACGGTCGACGTGGCGCTGACGGGCGACCTTCCCTCCGGAGCGCGGCCCGACCTCTCGGTCGACGGCGTCATCGAGCTCGAGCACCTGGACGACGTGGTCTACGTGGGACGCCCGGCCTTCGGCCAGGAGCACTCCACGGCCGGCATCTTCCTTCTGGAACCCGACGGCGTCTACGCCAACAGGACCCAGGTCCAGCTCGGCCGCAGTTCCGTCAACACGATCGAGATCGTCAAGGGGCTCAACCCCGGCGACCAGGTGATCCTCTCCGACATGTCCCAGTGGGATTCCCACGACCGCATCAAGCTGAACTAACTTCAACCAATCCATGCAGGACATCCGCTACGCCTTCAGGCAGCTCGCCAAGACCCCGGGGTTCACCCTCGTGGCCGTGCTGACCCTGGCCCTCTGCATCGGCGCGAACAGCGCCGTCTTCAGCGTGCTGCACACCATTCTCCTGAAGCCCTATCCGTGGCCGGACTCCGACCGGCTGGTGTATGCCGACAACGCCTATCCGCAGCTTGGTCTCCAGGACGCGGGCGTCTCCATCCCGGACTACCTCGACCGCCGCCAGGGCGTCACCTCGTTTGAGGACAGCGCGATGTACTCGGGCACGACGCTCAATCTGGCCGGCAGCGGCGAGCCCCAGATGGTGAACGCGCTCGAGGCCACCCCCTCCCTCTTCACGACCCTCCGGAGCCAGGCGGCCCTCGGCCGCACCTTCGGCGAGGATGACGCGAAGCCCGGCGCCCCCGCGACGGTCGTCCTCAGCAACGCGCTCTGGAAAAAGACCTACGGCGCCGACCCCTCCATCGTCGGCAGCACGATCAGGCTCAGCGACAGGCCGGTCACGGTCGTTGGCGTCATGCCCGAGGGCTTCTATTTCCCCGACCCGACGACCCAGGCCTGGGTGCCCTTCACCTTCACGCCCCAGCAGGTGAGCGACGCAGAGCGCGGCCGGGAATACTCGCGGATGATCGCCCGCCTGAAGCCCGGTGTGGGCGCGGCCGCTGCCACGCGCGAGATGGACCTCATCCAGGCCAGGAACGCGCTGCGGCTTCCCAACAGGGCACAGTTCTGGAAGGCCGCGGGCTTCCACGGCCAAGCGGTCGGATACCTTGAGAACAACGTGGCCGGCGTGCGCCGGATGCTCTGGCTCGTGCAGGCGGCGGTTGCCGCGGCGCTTCTCATAGGCTGCGCCAATGTGGCCGGCCTCCTCCTCGCCCGTGCGGTCGGTCGCGAGAAGGAGCTCGCGATCCGGACGGCGCTCGGCGCCAGCCGCTTCAGGATGGTGCGCCTCCTTCTCACCGAAAGCCTCGTCCTCTTCCTGACAGGCGGCCTGCTTGGACTCGCCGTCGCATCCTGGGGCATTGATGGCCTGCGCCTCATCGGCCTTTCGAATCTTCCCCGCGGCTTCGAGGTCTCCCTGGACCCCGCGATATTCGGCTTCACGCTGGCCTGCGCGCTGGTGACCGGCCTCGTGTTCGGGACCTTGCCCGCCCTCTCCTCCTCAAGGAACAACCCCTCCGCCTCGCTGAAGGAGGCCGGCGCCCGCGGCTCCGCAGGCAGGCGCACCCAGAGGCTCCGCGGCGCGCTGGTCGTGGCCGAGATCGCGCTCGCGGTCATGCTGGCCGCGACGACGAGCCTCCTCATCAAGAGCTTTATCACCATGCAGAAGGTCGACCCGGGATTCGTCCCCGGAGGCGTCATGACGGCCCAGACGGTCCTACCCGACGGAAAGTACGATACCCCCGCCAAGGTAGTGGCCTTCCACGACGCGGTCATTGCGAGCCTGGCGCAGATGCCCGGCGTCACAGCCGCCGGTGCCACGGACTTCCTTCCCTTCTCCAGCGAGTTCGACTCGGGCACGTACACGAGTCCCGACATCCCGCTCGCACCCGGCGCCCCCGAGCCCCACGGCCTTCAGCGCACCGTCGATGCGGGCTACATGAAGGCCCTCGGTCTCACGGTCCTCCAGGGCCGCTGGTTCAACGATTCCGACACGGCCACCGCCCACAAGGTCGTCGTCGTGGACCGCGTCCTGGTCGACAAGTACTGGAAGGGCCAAAACCCCGTCGGGAAACAGATCCGCTACAACAAGGCCCTCCGGGAGGTTGTCGGCGTCGTCGGAACGGTGAAGAACGCGAGCCTTGATGAGGCCTCGACCAAGGAGTCGCTCTATTACCCGGTCACCCAGCTGCCGCAGTCGAACCTGATGTTCGTCGTGCGAACCTCGGGAAAGACCGAGCTCCTGGGCTCGGCGATCAGCAGCGCCGTCCACGCCGTGGATCCCACGCAGCCCGTCTTCAATTCACAGGCGCTCGCCAACAGGCTGGATGAGGCGGCCCAGTCGAGGCGCACGCCGGTCGTCCTCCTCTCGGTCTTCGGCGGGATCGCCATGGTGCTCGCCATGCTGGGCGTCTACGGCGTCCTCTCCTTCTCGGTCGCGCAGCGCACGACGGAATTCGGGGTCCGCATGGCGCTCGGCGCCACGGCCAGGGACATCGCGGCCCTGGTCCTCAAGTCCGGCCTCGTCCTTATCGGGAGCGGCGTCGTCCTCGGCCTCATGGGCTACGTGGCCCTCAATCGCCTTGTGGAATCCCTCCTTTTCGGCACGACTTCGCTCGACCCCGCGATGCTCGCCGCCGCACCCCTCCTCCTGGCCATCGTCGCGATTGCCGCCTGCCTCCTCCCCGCCCTGGGAGCCACCCGCATCGCCCCGATCGCCGCGCTGCGCGGCGAATGATCCCTTAATTCCAAACCGTCAGATTTAACCGTCCCCAACCCTAGTCATACACGCCATGTCCCAGCCGCTCCTCAAACTCGACAACGTCACCAAGGTATTTCTCACCGATGAGGTGGAGACGCACGCCTTGGCGGGCATCCACCTGGAGATCACCAAGGGCGAGTACGTCGCCATCGCCGGCCCCTCGGGCTGCGGCAAGTCGACCCTCCTCTCGATCCTCGGCCTCCTCGACACGCCGACGGGCGGCACCTACCTGCTCAACGAGCGCCTCGTGCAGGGCCTCACGCCCGCGGAGCGCGCGCGCATCCGCAACCGAGAGATCGGCTTCATCTTCCAGTCGTTCAACCTGATCGGCGACCTGAGCGTCTACGAGAACGTCGAGCTTCCCCTCACCTACCGCGGCATGCCCGCCTCGGACCGCAAGGCCCGCGTCGAGGAGGCCCTGGAGAAGGTCGGCATGGGCCACAGGGCGAAGCACGTCCCCTCACAGCTCTCCGGCGGCCAGCAGCAGCGCGTGGCCGTCGCCCGCGCCCTTGCGGGGCACCCGGCCGTCCTCCTCGCGGACGAGCCCACGGGAAACCTTGATTCCAAGAACGGCGACGCGGTGATGGAGCTCCTCCAGAGCCTCCACCGCACGGGCTCCACCATCCTCATGGTGACCCACGACACCCGCTTCGCGCGCCACGCCGACCGCACGGTGCACCTCTTCGACGGCCGCGTCGTCGAGGAGCGGGTCGAGTCCAAGGAGTAAGGAGCCTCCGCCATGCTCTCGGACATCAAGTTCGGGTTTCGCCAGCTGACGAAGAACCTGGGGTTCACCGCGATCGCCGTCCTGACGCTGGCGCTCGGGATCGGCGTGAATACCGCGATGTTCAGCCTCCTCAACGCGCTGGTCTTCGATGTCTCCAAGGCCCCGGACGCCGACCGCCTCGTGTGTGTCCTCCGCACCTCGCCGCAGTCCCAGGACTGGCCCCACTCCCCGGCCAACTACTACGACTACAAGAAGCAGGCCACGTCCTTCGAGCACCTGGCGGCCTACTGCCAGACCAACAACAACCTCTCCGAGCCCGGCCAGCCGGCCGAGCGCCTGCCGTCAATGATGGTCACGGGCGAGTTCTTCTCGATCTTCAGGATCGGGCCCCTGATCGGCCGCCTGATCGGCCCGGACGACGACCGCGACGGCTTCAACCACGTCGCGGTGCTGAGCGAGGCCTTCTGGAAGTCCGACTTTGCCTCCGACCCGCAGGTCGTGGGCCGCATCGTGCGACTGGACGGCCAGCAGTACACGATCATCGGCGTCGCGCCAACCTCGCTTGAGAACCCGCTGGCCTGGGGCCACCTGGACCTCTGGACGCCGATGGGCCTCAACGCCGAGGGCAAGGCGAGCCGGGGTAACAACTGGATGCAGATCGTGGGCCGCCTCAATCCCGGCGTGACCGCGGTGCGTGCCCAGCTTGAGGCGACCGCCATCGCGGCGCGCCTCGCCCACGACTATCCCGACAATGACGCGGGCAATTCGCTGCGCGTGGCCGACTGGAACAAGACGCTCGCCGGCGACTCCTCCAGCAAGCTCTCCTGGCTCTGCATGGCGCTTGCCGGCTTCGTGCTCCTCATCGCCTGCGCCAACCTCGCGAACCTCCAGCTGGCCAGGATGTCCGCCCGCCTGCGCGAGCACGCCGTGCGGCTCGCCCTCGGGGCCACGCGGCTGCAGCTCGTCCGCCAGCTCCTGGTCGAGAACATCCTCCTCTCCATCCTCGGCGGCTCCTTCGGCGTCCTCCTTGCCACGTGGGGGACCAAGTTCCTCGGCAGCGAGATCGTGATCGGGAACGTCCCCGGCTACGTGCTGCCGGTCGACATGCGGGTCCTTGTCTTCACGATCATAGCCTCGATCCTCACCGGCGTCATGGTGGGCGTCGTCCCCGCGTGGATGTCCTCCGGCACGAACGTCAACACGGCGCTCAAGCAGGGCTCGAAGGGCTCGGACGGGGGCGGCTCGCGCCACCGCATCCGCCAGGCATTGGTCGTCGGCGAGCTGGCGCTCGCCCTCCTCCTCCTGGCCGGCGCGGGTTACTTTGTGCGCGGCATGCAGCGCTTCACCGCGGCGGACCCCGGCTGGAAGCCGGATGGCCTGATCACCGCCGACATGTCACTCCCCTTTAACGCGACCTACGCGACCGACGAGCAGGTCCACACGTTCCTCGACAAGCTGCAGTCGAAGATGAATGCGCTTCCCGGCGTCTCACAGTCGTCCGTCTCCGCCTCGCTTCCGATAACGGGTCCCTGGCAGAGCGCGCCCTTCCTCGTCGAGGGCCGCCCGATCCCCGACAAGGGCAAGGAACCCCTGGCCGCGTTCGATCCCGTGTCCCCGGGCTATTTCTCCACGGTGGGAATCCGGCTCATCGAGGGTCGCGCCGTCCTCGACAGCGACCGCGCAAAGACCGTCCAGGTCGCCGTCATCAACGAGGCGATGGCCCGCTCCCTCTGGCCCAAGGAGAGCGCGCTCGGAAAGCGGTTCCGCGAGGTGGATCCGGACAAGATGACCTGGGTTCAGGTCGTCGGCGTCGTCGCCGACGTGCACGCCACGCTTGAGGTGTTCCGCTCGCTCGACACGCCATTCGAGATCTACCGCCCCCTGACCCAGATCCCGAGCGACCAGGCGCACTGGCTCTCCCTCGCGCTGCGCAGCTCGGCCCCGGCCTCGATGATCGCCACGTCGCTCCGCGCGGCCGTGCAGCAGATCGACGCCGACGAGCCCGTCTACACGATCCTGAGCGCCCGCGACGCGATGGGTAACATCACCCGCGGCCTGGAGCTCGTCAGCGGCATCCTGCGCGTCTTTGCGCTGATCGGGCTCCTTCTTGCGGCAGTCGGGATCTACGGCGTCATTGCAAACGTGGTCGCCCAGCGCTCGACGGAGATCGGCATCCGGATGGCGCTTGGGGCCCAGCCGAGCGACGTCCTCTGGATGGTGCTAGGCCAGGGCATGCGCCTTTCGATCATTGGAACCGTGATCGGCGTCGCCGCCTCCTGGGGGCTCTTCCGGCTCCTGGGCTCGATTCTGCCCGTGATCCACGGGTCGGACCCGGCGGCGGTGCTCCTGATCGCAGCCGTCCTGATCGCCGTGGCGCTTGTGGCCTGCTGGCTGCCGGCCAGGCGGGCCACGCTGGTGAACCCCGTGGTCGCCCTGCGGGGCGACTAGCCTTCAGTCGCAGCGAAGCGCGATCATGGGATCGAGCTTCGCCGCGCGGCGGGCGGGAAGCCATCCCGCAACAAGCCCAATGACCAAGAGCGCCAGGACCGCCGCCGCATAGGTGACAGGGTCATTGGCGGATAGGCCGTAGAGGAGGCTTGAGAGGAGCCGGACGGAGGCGAAGGCGCCGGCCAGTCCAATCCCGAGCCCAATCGCGACGACGAGGATGCATTCCCGCAGCACCATCCAGACCATGGAGCCGGGCGTGGCGCCAAGCGCCATGCGAAGGCCGATCTCGGACGTCCTCCTCAGGACGGTATAGGACATGAGCCCATAGAGCCCAAGGCTCACGAGACCGACACCCAGGAGGCTGAACATCAGGCTCAGCCGCGCGAACATTCGCTCATTGGCCGAGAGGTCCTCGATCTGCGACGCCTGTGTCCTCAGGTCCGTGACGGGCAGGAGCGGATAGGCTTCCTGGATGGCTTCGCGGACGAGGGCCGCCGCAGCCGCCGTGTTTCCCGTGACGCGGACGGCGAAGGTGGCCTTTGCCGATCCCATGCCCTCGGAATAACCGAAGTCAAAGTAGGCGGTGGGCGGTGAGCCGCGCCGCAGGCCGTCGTAACCCGTGTCGCGCGACACGCCTATCACCTCGATCGGGTGCCAGCTGCCGGGCGTGTCCTGCTCCTCGAGGAACTGCCCCACGGGGTCGGCCTCGCCGAAGCATTCCCTGGCCATTGCCTGGTTGATGACGACGACAGTCCTCCCCTTCTGGTCACGCTCCTCGAATTCGCGGCCCCGCAATACCGGGATCCCGTAGGTTGAGAAAAACCCCGGCCCGACGGGGTTGAGCATCGTCGGCATGAATTCCCGATGCACGCCGGAGGCCCGCCGGGGACGCAGCATTGAATTCCATCCCCTGCCGGACAGCAGCGAGACCTTGGAGAAGGTGGCCGAGACGACCCCAGGCACGGAGCGCAGCCTCTCGGCGACGGCGCGGTTCACCTTCTCAGCCTCCCCAAAGTTCGCCCCGGACGGATTGGGATCGAGTTCGAAGAGAACGATATTCTGCCTGTCGAATCCAATGTCCACGCGCCCAAGGTTGCGCAGGGTACGGGACAGCAGGCCCGCGCCGACGACGAGAATGAGCGACAGCGCGATCTGGATAACGAGGAACGCCTTGCCTAGGCGCGAGCGGGAGCCGTTGCCGCGGTTGTTGGTGCCACCCTGGAATTCCGCCGTGACGTCAACCGAGCTTGCGCGAAGCGCAGGAAGGAGCCCGAAAGCGAGCGACGTCGCCATTGCAATGACAGCAGCGGCGGCGAAGACACGTCCGTCGAGACCCGAGTGGAGCTGGAGCGTGTGGCCCTCGACGTCCGGGTGCATGGTGACGAGGAAGCTCTCAGTCCAGAAGGCCAGCGGCACGGCGAGCGCCCCGCCAAGCAGCGCAAGGAGCGCGCTCTCGGTGAAGAGCTGGCGGACGATCCGCCCCCGCTCGGCCCCCATCGCCAGCCTCACGCCGATCTCGCGCTGGCGCGCCGCTCCGCGGGCGAGGAGGAGGTTGGCGATGTTGGCGCAGGCGATCGCGAGTATCGACGCGGCAAGCGCCACGAGGATGGCGAGCTGCTGCCTGTACTGGTTCCTGATCTCCGTCAGGCCCTGTCCTCCCGGACTTCCTATGAGGATCAGCTCCCGACCCTGGGACGGCGGAACCTGCGCCTTGAGCGCAGCCAGGGACTCCACGGCCGCCTGCCTGAGGATACCCTCCAGCGCCGCGGTCACCTGGGACCGCGGGACACCCGCCTGGGGACGAGCGAGGATCTGCAGCCACCACAGCGTGGCGGCGTTTTTCGCCGTCCCGAGATATTCCCTGCCCATCTTCTCCGAGAAGGAGAGCGGGAGGTAGACGTCAGGGTAGTCTCCCACCTCGAGTGTCCCGGTGAAGCGGCTTGCGGTGACGCCCACGATCGTGACCGGGGAACCGTTAACGGTGAAAGATTTCCCGACGACGGACGGGTCGGCGCCAAAGCGCCTGACCCAGTAGCGATGGGAGATCATCGCGACGCCCTGCGCGCCCGGGCGGTCGTCGCCGGCCTCGATCACGCGACCTATCTCGGGCGGGAGGCCGAGCACGTTGAAGAAATCCCCCGACACCATCTCGCCCTGCTCGACGGACTCCGCCTTCCCGTCGATGACCAGGGTGGATTGCTCCAGGCCGCAGAATGCGCAGACCCCGTCCAGGAGCTTTCCCTGCGCCTTGAAGCGCTCAAAGACCGTCGTGGTAAATGACGAGCACGTCGTGAGCTTCGTCGAGGGATCGGGCTCGAATGTCCCGTCGACGGGGACGGGAAAGTCCTTGGGGGACGCCCAGCGGAAAAGGGTGAGCCCGGCGGGATCCTTGACCGGCAGCTGCTTCAGGAGCACCTCGTCCATCAGGCTGAAGACGCCGGCGTTGACGCCGATCCCGAGTCCAAGTGTCAGGACCGCGACACAGGTGAACCCAGGGGAGCGCACCAGCATGCGCACGCCGTATTTCAGGTCCTGCGCCAGCTGCGAGACCCATGGGAATCCCCTCTCGTCCCTGCAGGTTTCCTGCACGCCGTCCACATGCCCAAATTCCCTCGTGGCGCGGGCGATGGCATCCGCGGGCGCCATGCCGTCCTTCACGTATTCCTCGGCCTGAAGGTCGATGTGGCTCCGCATCTCGTCGGACATCGAGGCGTCCGCGCGGCGACCCGTGAAGACGGACGCGATCCTGCTTCCCAGCCGGCGGAGATATGCGAGCCCCTTAAGCATGCCTCAGCACCATGTTGATGGCCGATGAAACGCGGTCCCAACTCTCAGTTTC
>DASRSJ010000325.1:0-3165 GCA_035656555.1 Opitutaceae bacterium | reverse complement strand
TCCAGGTGTCCCAGTCGTTCTCCGCGCAGCCGTCCTCGATCGAGATGATCGGGTACTTGGCGACGAGTTCCTTGTAGAAGGCGACGATCTGGTCGCCCGACATGGAGCGGCCGGTCGACTTCTTCAGCACGTAGGCCTTCTTCTCCTTCACGTAGAACTCGGAGGCCGCGACGTCGAGCGCGAGCGCGATGTCCTTGCCGAGCTTGTAGCCGGCCTGCTTCACCGCGAACGCGATGGCGTCCAGCGCGGCCTCGGCCGACTCGAGCTTCGGGGCGAAGCCGCCCTCGTCGCCGACCGCCGTCGCCAGGCCCTTGTCCTTGAGGACCTTCTTGAGCGAGTGGAACACCTCGCAGCCCATCCTCAGGGCCTCGGCGAACGTCTTCGCGCCGATCGGCATGATCATGAATTCCTGGAAGTCGATCGGCGCGTCAGAGTGGGCGCCGCCGTTCATGATGTTCATCATCGGCACCGGCAGGACCTTGGCGTTCGGGCCGCCGATGTACTTGTAGAGGGGCTGCCTGAGCTCCGCCGCGGCGGCCTTGGCCGTTGCGAGCGAGACACCGAGGATGGCGTTGGCGCCGAGCTTCGACTTGGTCTTGGTGCCGTCGAGCTTGATCATCGTCCTGTCGACCGCGACCTGGTCGCACGCGTCGAAGCCAACAAGCTCCGGGGCGATCAGCGACTTCACGTTCGCGACGGCCGTCTGCACGCCCTTGCCGCCGTAGCGCTTCTTGTCGCCGTCGCGCAGCTCGATCGCCTCGTGCTCGCCGGTGGAGGCGCCGGAGGGGACCGCAGCGCGGCCGAGAGCGCCGGAGGCGAGGCGAACGTCGACCTCAACGGTCGGATTGCCACGGGAGTCGATGATCTCGCGGGCGGTGATGGAGGCGATGGTTGTGTTCATGGAAAGTTGGAGGGAAAGAGAGGCAAAATCAGACGCGAAACGGGCCGCGGAAGAAAGGCCAAAGTGACCCCCAGAGCAGTTTCCATGCGCCGGGAAGCCGCCACCGGCAGGCAATTGGCGTCTTTGGCCCCCTGTGGGCCCTAGAACGGGGAGCGCGTCTGGCTGAGGCGCCTGAAAAGGCGCGCCATCGGCCCGAACGATTTGGGCCTAGCGCCCTCGGGGATCTGCGAGATGAAGCCGCGCTGCGAGGCCAGTGCCGCCACCGATATCCCGTCGTAATTCTTGATCGAGACGCACTCGGCCGTAAGGATCCCAGGAGGCACCTGGTCCAAATGCCCCTCGTAGGCCGCAGCGTGGAGCGGCGTGTCGCCGTTGTCGTTGCGGATCGAGAGGAGGGCCAGGGTCAGATGGGCCGCGGGGATCTTCTTCAGCTGCCCGCTCTCGGCCGCTGCATGCGCGGGGGTAAAGCCCGTCTTGCTCAGGATGCCGAGATTCTCAAAGACCATGAGCTCGACCGGGATCTGTTCTAAGTGCCCCGAGATCGCGGCGGCATGGAAGACCGTGTCGCCTGCCGACGTCACCTCGCGCAGGGCATCCGCTGTCAGGAGGGAAGCCGGGACCTGGTCCAGGTGCCCGTTGAAAGCCGCGACGTGGAGCACCGTCTCGCCGCTCACGTTCCTGCGGGCCATGTTCTCGGGCGTCAGGAACCCATGCGGGACCTTGTCGATCGTGCCGTGCTCGGCGGCCTCGTGGTAGATGGTGTTTCCGGTGTCGCTCGAGCGCAGGAAGACCTCGCTCGTCAGGAGCTCCGCGGGGATCTGCCCCAGCGTGCCGTGCGCGGCCGCCGTGTGGAAGCAGTTGTACCCGGCGTTGCTGCGGATGGAGAGGTTCTCGGTCGTCAGGACGCTCCTCGGCACCTGGTCCAGGTGCCCGCCGATCGCGGCATGGTGGAGCGGCGTGTAGCCCGCGTCGTTCTTCAGCGTCAGGTACTCGGCCGTCAGGGCCTCCGGGGGCAGCGTCCCCAGCACTCCGTAGCGCGCGGCCGTGTGGACCGGGGTGTGGCCGGCGGCGTTTCGCTTGGCAAAGCTGGTGTCTGGCTTGGGGTCGTTTTCGGCCATCTTCGTCTTTGGTTAAGTAGCCTTTCGGCGCAAACCTACGCAAATTAAAAGGCCCCTGGCGGAATTGCCTAAAGTGTTCGGGATTTCGATCCGTGCTATTAGCGGAAAATGCACGCTCCACTCTCGTCCCACGCCCTGCTTTGCCGGCAAGGCCATTCCGCCCGTCTGCGCATAGGTACTTACCCCGGCGGGCGGGTGATTGCATTTGCAAACGCCTGACCTGAAAACAACCTCAAGCGCAATGTATCCAGCAGACTCGAGCGGGGCCCCCGCTCAGGATTCGATCCTGATCGTCGACGACGAGACCCCCATCCTGGAGGCCTTCGTCGCGGCGCTTTCCCCGCACTTCGACGTCTCCTCGGCCACCTCGGCGAGGGAGGCTGACTTCCTCCTCAGGAAGAAGCCCTACAAGGTCGTGATCAGCGACCACCTGATGCCGGGCGGCAACGGAATGAGCTTCCTCGTGCGCGCGCGCGAGGAGTACCCGGAGATGCAGAGGATCCTGGTCACCGGCTACATGAAGCCCGAAATGCTGATCCGCAGCGTCAACGAGGCCGCGCTCTTCAGGTACCTCCTCAAGCCCGTCACCCTGACCGAGCTCATCAAGGTCGTCCAGGACGCGGCACGAGCGGCGGGCTGAGACGCCATGGGCCACTCCCCGGCCAAGGCGCTGCCGGTTGTCCTCCTCGTCGACGACGAGCCGGCGCTCCTTGACGCGCTGGGCGAGGAATTGAAGTCGAGCTTCAGGGTCTACACGGCCACGTCCGCCGCGGAGGCTGACCTGCGCCTCGCGGCGCGCCACTACGACGCCATCGTCTGCGACCACATGCTCCCCGGCGAGCAGGGCCTGGACTTCTTGAGCCGCGTGATGGACATGCTTCCGTCAACCAAGAGGATCCTCGTCACCGGCTACACGAGCCCCGAGTTCATCACGAGGAGCACGGCCATCGCCGGGCTCTCGGCTTGCCTCGTCAAGCCCGTCCGCGGCTCCGAGATCGCGAAGGCGATCACGGACGCGCTGGCTTCCTGACCCGCCTCCTGGCCGCGGCCATCCGTGAGAGGAGGAAGGGCGCGGTCGAGCTCCTCTTCGACTTGAGGAGTCCTGCCAGGTCGCCCTGGTAGACCAGCTCGCCGCCCGCCGGTCCG
>DASRSJ010000324.1:0-3190 GCA_035656555.1 Opitutaceae bacterium | reverse complement strand
TGATGGGGCCGAGGTTTAGCGAGCGGCAGATTTGTCTGTCAACACATTTGCGCACTTTTCAACTCACACACGCCAATAAATGTGTAATTTCAGCGCGTTAAATGCGCTCTGTTTTCTCGAGCGATTGCTTGGAAAAACGATCGTGTATTCGCGTAAATGCGACACCTCAAGTATTATATAAGTCACTCACTGTTCGCATATTCGATACTATAGTGTTTACTCATAAAATGGGGTTATTCATCTGAATGTCGCCGAAATTTGGCACCTGTACTCATTTGGTGCACGTCCATGCGCACTTTCTTGAATTTTGTGCACACTTTGAGGACCTTTGCAGGAGCGATTCGGCAAGCCACCTGAGTCGTCGACCCATCGGGTTTCCCCAAAGGAAACCTAAAATATTGACCACCGGCCCCGACTTCAGCTCGTCGGCCTGAAGTCGAAATAGGCCAGGTTCATGTTGCCCTGGGTCAGAATGTGGACCGTCAGGACGTTCACTCCCTTCGGAAGCACCAAGGCGGGAGCAACGATCATCTTATTCCAATGATGCCATTGTCTCCACGGAATCGTCTCTGCCGCGTTCCAGGTCGAGATGATGTCGCACGCGGGAACCAAGGGCTTGCCGGCCAGGTCGAGCGAGATCTGGCCACCGCGATTCGAGGTGTAGAGGAGCGATACCTTGTAGGTCCCCGCCTCCCTGACATTCACCGTGATGTTGAACCACTCGCCCGGGGTCGTCCAGCCGACGTAGAGCTGCGACTCCGGGGGCTGCACGACGTCGTAGGGACTGTTGTCGATAATAGTGTGGAACTTCGTGTAGGAGGTCCCGATCGCCTCATCCTTCCTGAATTCATTCAGGTAGCTCCCGTTCGCGGGATTGAGCCTGCCGCTGCCCTGGTTCACCTTGTCGACCGTGTGGTAGGCGACACCCTCCCCTCCCACGTCATAATAGGCACACTGCACCGCACCAGGGATAGCCTGGGGCTCGGGGGGATGCCTCGAGTCTCCATACGGCGTGCCTGCGAGCGCCGTGCAAGGCGCCAGCGAGGCCAATGCCAGCATCCAGGCCAGGATCGGAGACGATGCACGCATGGGCCTAGGGGTTCCTGACGTAGGTCTGGATCCCCCGCGCCGGGATGCTGCAGGCCCTGGATTCGCCGCCCGCGTTAAGCGAGAACGAAGCAGGCGCCGCACCGGTATTCAGGACGATGACGGCCAGGCCGCCATCCGGGTTCACGAAGGCGACGGACTCGAGCGTCGCCGTCCCGCCGTGGGACTCGACCCGCTTCGCTCCCGGGTGCACGAATTTGCTGAAGTGCCCGATGTAATAGTAGGCGGACTCGTAGTGAACGACGCCCGTCTTCGTGTCGACGATGACAGGCGCGTCGCAGTAGTTGCCGACGTGGTTCGGGCCGCCCAACTGGTCCAGCGCGACGTTCCAGTCGATCCAGCCGCAGACCCAGTTCCTGAAGTCATTTATCATGCTGTGGGCGTAGCGCTCGCCGTGCTCCCACTGCCCGAGCGCCCACTTTCCGGTGGACTCGCCGCGGTCGTTGCACCCCTCCGTGAAGATCGTGGCCTTGTCCGGGTACGCCGCGTGGGCTCGGGACGACGCCGCATAGTCCTCGCTCACGTACCAGTGCATCGCCGTCCCCCAGACGAATTTCGCCGCCGCAGGATCGGAGTAGATCGTCGTCGTCCACAGATCGAAGAGGTCGCGGTTGTGGTCGAGGATGCAGAGATGGATGTCGCCCATGTCGGCTTTCGCGAGCGCGGGCCCCATGTAGTCGCGCACGAAGTCACGCTCGTCGTCGGCCGTGTAGACACACGATTCCCAGGTCTGGGTCGCGGCAGGCTCGTTCTGGACCGTGAGGGCCCATATCGGGATATGCTCCTCCTTGTCCATGGCGGAGACGAAGCGGACAAAATAGTCGGCCCAGGCTTTGCGGAATTCGGGCTTCAGCGCGCCGCCATTGGTCATCTTGCCGTTCGTCTTCATCCACGTGGGCGGACTCCACGGGGAAGCCAGAAGGTGGAAATTCGAGGCTCCGGCGGCCGACTGCGCCTCGTGTATCAGAGGGAGCACCCAGGCGCGCATGGGCTTGAGTGAGAAATGCTCGAGCCCTGTGTCGCCCGCTACGGGATCGAGCGACCATTCCCCGAGCGAGAAGTCGCAGCTGTTGATGTGCGTCCTCGCCAGCGTGTAGCCGATGCCCTCTTTCGGATCGTAGTACTTGCGGATCACCTCCGCCCTCGCCTCCGGTGAGAGCTGTCCCAGCACCCAGCCCGAGGATTCGGTAAGCGCGCCGCCAAATCCCTCGATCGACTGGAACTGATGGGTCGTGTCGCAGGAGATGGAGACAGCGGAGGCGGATACCGGAGCGGCTTCGGCGCTCACGTCGCTCAGCATGTGGCCGTTGTCCTTCGCGGTCTCATAGACCGACCACGAGGCGGAGGCGAAGGCGGGAGCAGAGGCCAGGACAAGCAAAAGGGACGCTGAGGGGAGGCAGGCTCGTATGGAGGGCATGGGGATGTTCGGGCTTTGGGATGTTCGGGGCGGCTCAGGCGGCGGAGGCCTTGCGGCGGGCGAGGTCGGCCTCGATCTCCTTCATCTTCACGTCGGTGATGGGATAGAAGAAGATCGCGAGGGCGCCTAGAAATGCGAGGGCGCCGGGGATGACGCTGAAGAGGAGGCGTATGCCATTCGTCGTCGCCGGGGACTGCACCGTGTTGGCCACGAAGCCGTAGTAGCTGAGGATCCAGCCGAGGGCACCCGCGCCGATCGCCAAGCCCACCTTCTGCGAGAAGACCGACGCCGAGAACACGAGGCCGGTCGTGCGCCTGCCAAACTTCCACTCGCCGTAGTCGGCGGTGTCCGCGTACATGGACCACAGTATCGCGGGCGTCGGGCCCGCGACGAACGACGCCACGACGTTGAGCACGATGAGAGCCGTATAGGCATGCGGGTTCACGAGGTAGAAGGCCGCCATCAGGAGCGCATTCACGGCGTTCAGGACGATGAGGAGCGTCCTCCTGTCACCCAGTGCCAGGACGAACTTGGTGCAGACTGCCCCGGCGATGAACGCCAGTGAGCCGGAGGTCGCGTAGACCGTGAACTTCGACTCATCGCTCACGACGTACTTGAAGAAATAGATGACGGAGCCGCCGCGCACGGCAGCGTTTATCAGGGTGA
>DASRSJ010000323.1:0-5083 GCA_035656555.1 Opitutaceae bacterium | reverse complement strand
GGTGGTTTCAGGATGCATGCACCCCCATGCGAATCCTGAAGCCCACCCCGCGCCTCGCCCTCATCCTTTCCGCGCTCCTCGTCGCGGTTCGCCTTTCGGCAAACCCGGTCGTGGTCTTCAGCGAGAAGGAATCATATGATCTCGGCTCCCCAACCCAAGGCCCGAGCGATCCCGACAAGAGAACGTTTTTCGAGGCCTACAGGGCCGACCGTTCGGCACATCCGACCTACGAGACTGAATTGTCCCTCATCAACCCGCCCGAGTGGGGAAAGACGATCAGTGCCGCGACGCGCGGCACGATCCAGATCCATCCGTCCTTCACGGGCGGACTGGCATGCCGGCTGAGCCTCGAGGGTTTGCAGCCCGACCACGACTATATCCTGACCCTGAACGGAAATCCGGCGCTGCCGGGCAATGAGCTCTTCGTCTCGGCCGTGCCCGGCAATCCCAAGGAGCGCTACGTCGACTTCCAGATCGTAAAGTCCGATTCAAAGGGCCGCTTCGAGGCGGACATGGGCATCTTCCTGAAACCCGGCGCCTACAAGGCGCGCTGCTACGTGAAGGATACCTCGGACTTCAAGATCGTCCTCTACCACGATTACTTCCCCTTTGAGGTGAAGTAGAGCTCAGGAGGCCTTGACCTCGATCTTCGCGGCCTCCGGCAGGCCGAGCGTCGCCTCGCCGCCCTTGAGGTCGCACCGCACGACGCCGCTCGCGCGGTCCCTCGAGCTCACCTTCACCTTGGCTCCGGGCTTCAGTCCGGTCTTCTGGATGTATTCCAAGAACGGCGTGCTCTGGTCGAGGATTCGCTCGACCCGGAAAGGTTTCATGAGGTCGCAGGTAGCGAGGGTCACGCCCCGCCCGCGCTCGAGCAGCGTCGACTTCCGGCTTGGGATAGGGTCCCCGTGCGGGTCGGCCGAGGGATAGCCGAGGAGCTCGTCGATCCGCAGGAGCACGGTGTCGGAGATCGCGTGCTCAAGGGCCTCGGCCTCTTGGTGGACCTCTTTCCAGTCCATCTTCAGCACCTGGACAAGGAAGGTCTCAACGAGCCTATGCTTGCGCACGACCGCCAGCGCGTGGGACCGGCCCTCGGGAGTAAGGCGCACTCCCTCCCTCGGCAGATGCTCCAACAGGCCCCTGGACGCCATCGACTTCACCATCGTCGTAACGGTGCCCGGGGTCACATCAAGCGCCTCGGCCAGCACGCCCATTGCCACGACCTCATCGCTGTCGGACGAGCGCACGAGGATGGCCTTGAGATAGTTTTCGACGGTGCTCGTCGGCATTGGCCCCACAAAGCCCGATATGGACTTTGAAAACAATGGTATTTTGTCTTTGACGACTCAAAGTCGCAACTTTTACAGTTCGCAATCAAGGATTCCGCCCAGATTGAACCGTCGTCGCCGCACCGTGGCGTGTCCCTCGAGGGGCTTCACGGGAGCGTGGGCCTGCCCGCATCATCGGCCAAGCCCTGGCGCCAATACCTGGCCTTTGCGGGGCCGGCGCTCCTTGTAAGCGTGGGCTACATGGACCCTGGCAACTGGGCGACCGACCTTCAGGCGGGGGCCCAGTTCAAGTACGGGCTGCTCTGGATTGTCGGGGTCTCGAGCGTCATGGCCATTTTCCTGCAGGTGGTGGCGGCCCGCCTCGGGATCGGCACCGGCAAGGACCTGGCCCAGTGCTGCCGGGACTTCCTGCCGACGTGGACCCGGTGGCCGAACTACCTCAGCTGCGAGGTGGCGATAGCGGCATGCGACCTGGCTGAGATCCTGGGAAGCGCTGTGGCTCTCCACCTCCTCTTTCCCAGGCTATCCCTCGTGGCCGCAGTCGTTGTCACCTCCTTCGACGTTCTCGTTCTCCTGGCACTCCAGCGCTTTGGAATGCGGCTGATCGAGTCGGTCATCCTGGTCCTTATTTCCACGATAACGATCTGTTACTTCGTGGAGGTCTTCGTGCTCCCCCAGACGAAACCCAACTTCCCGGAGCTCGCGCACTGGCTCTTTGCGCCCGACACGAAGGCGTTCTTCGGGGACCGCGACATGGTCTACCTCGCTATCGGGATCATCGGGGCGACGGTGATGCCCCACAATCTCTACCTCCACTCGGCCCTCGTGCAGACGCGAAAGATCGGCAGGGACAAGGCCTCCATGAGGACCGCGGTGATCTATAATACGATCGACACCACCGTCTCGCTCTCAATGGCCTTTCTCGTGAACGCGGCGATCCTCGTGCTGGCCGCTGTCGTCTTCTACGGGCACCAGACGGTGGCGCTTGCCTCCGGGCAGGTCGTGTCCTTCACCGCGAACGCCGACTGGATCCAGATCGCCTATTTCACACTCGCGCCCCTGGTGGGCAAAGTCGCGGCGAGCCTCCTTTTTGCGATCGCGCTCCTGGCAAGCGGCCAGAGCAGCACGATCACTGGCACCCTGGCCGGGCAGGTCGTGATGGAGGGCTTCATGCATTGGAAGATCGCCCCATGGATGAGGCGCCTGATCACGCGCCTCTGCGCGATCATCCCGGCCATCCTTTTGATCACGTACGCCCACGCCAACAGCGTCACCGATCTGCTGACGCTAAGCCAGGTGGTCCTGGCCATCCAGCTGCCGCTGGCGATGTTCCCGCTGCTTGTTTTCGCGGGTTCCTCCAAGCGCATGGGCGAGGGCCGGGTAAGGGGTTTCCTTCTTTTTGCCGGCTGGGCTTCGGCCATCGCGATCACGGTCCTCGACATCTTCGGCCTGCCGGGCGCCGTGCACGACGCGCTGCGGGTGTTCGCGAGCCGATAGAGGGCAAATTCAATGTTTACCGGGGCCGGATTCCCCGCAGTCATGGACCTGTGAGGGTTTCTGCAAAGTGTCTCCTCTGCCTGATGTTCGCCGTGATGACCGCGGCCTCCAGGCTTTGCGCCCAAGGCGGGCCCCCGATGATCACGGATGACCCCGGCACGCCGGGGAACAACCATTGGGAGATCAACCTTGCGTGGACCGAACAGAGGACGCCGGGCGCGACGCTCGACGGCGCGCCGCTCCTTGATGCCAACTACGGAGTCGGTGACACCCTGCAGATCAACTACCAGGCCTCCTGGAACATCCTGCGGGACGCCGGTGCCTCGACGGCAAGCGGCTACAGCGACTCCCAGTTGGCGCTGAAATGGCGCTTCCACGACGAAGGCGAGTCCGGCCTCCAGGCCTCGGTCTATCCCAGGTTCACGTTCGTCAACCCGGGCTCCGACGCGGACCGGCGCGGGGTCACCGACTCGAATCCGTCGTTCCTGCTCCCCTTCGAGGTCCTCCGGGACTTCGGATTCATCTCGGTCAACGCCGACTTCGGCTACCAATACAGCACCGCGCAGGACCTGCGCGGTTGGACGGGAGGCATCTGCATCGGCCGGGAGGTCGTGAAGGGCTGGGAGCTCGATGCGGAAGTACACGCAAGCAGCTCGGACTCGGCCGATCGCACCGAGGTCATCTTCAACGTAGGAACCCGCGTCGACCTTGCGAAGAACGCGACCCTGCTGCTCGCGGCCGGACGCGACATGCACAACGCCCTTGGCCCGAAGGTCTCGCTCCTGACCTACATCGGCATCCAGATCCGCCTTTAGGCTATTCGGCCGTCGGGGTCGCGAGCGCCTTTGAGAGGCGCTTCTCAAGCGCCGCCGCATTGGGGATTGGTGTCGAGCAGGCACCGTTGGCGCAGAGATACGCCGCGGCCTTGGTCAGGTTGGGGAAAATGGCCTCCCCGCGCGGAGGCGGTCCCTCACGCCGGTCCCACCATTCCACGAGCTTGTTAGTCGTCGGCGCACGAAGCGCCGCGAGGAACATGGCCTTGGCCACGGGATCGTCCTTGCCGCCCACGACAGTGACATGAAGCGGATCGTTGCGCAGCTCGTCGGCGGCCAGAAGGAGGCCGCCCACATAGGGCCCTCGGTGCGAAACAACATCCGGAAGAGAGGCCCACTGGAGCGACGACTGGGCCATCTGAAGGTCAGCAGGCCTTCCTGATGCCCGGAACAGCAGACTCGCAAAGCGGGCAAGCCTTATGGATTCGTCGAACTCGGGCATCGGCTTCGGGAACGACTCCGTCGTCGTGTCCGACGAGGCAAACCCGTGCTCCGAGGCGCGCGCGAAATGCTTCCCGATGAAATCGGCGCAGCCCTCCGCGAGGACCAGCCACTTTGTGTCGGCGCTTACCTGGTAAAGTGACAGGAAGGCCGTGCCCATGGACAGAGTGTCACCGAGGAAGGGTCCTGCCTTGTCCTCATCGTCGTGCCTGAACCCGCCGCCAGGCAGCGACCGGCGCGCCACGATCCAGTCCGCGGCCCTCTCGGCGCGTGCCAAGTCATCGTGCTCTGCGCTCGCCGAGTAGTAGGCGCACTCCGCGGTGATGGCCCAGCCGTTCTCGCGGGAATAGCGGTGCATGTCCACGACAGGCACGCCCTTCGACCTGCGACCTTTGTCATCTAAGGCGAAGTACTCCGCGGAATGCTCCCCCTGCACGAGATCGGCGTCCTGGCTCGTGTAGAAGGCGCCTTCCGGGCTTACGAGGAAACCGTGGAGATAGTGCGCCACGCGCGCTGCGGATGCGCCGTAGCCCCAACCGGTCCACTGCGACTCGGCCTGCGAATAGATCCTCAGGTTGTCGGACTGGATGGACATGATCTTCTCAAAGTGCGGGTTCACCCAGTCGCCGGCCGCCGAGTACTGGTAGACGCCGCCCCAGGTCGGGTCAAAGATCTGGCGCTGGAGGCGGAGCATGTCGCGCGCGATCAGGGCGCATTCGGCGTCGCCCCTCTGCGCGGCGCGCATGCAGTACTCCACATTGTCCGCGTCCAGGAACTTGTGCTCGTCGCTCCATCCCCCGTCCACGCGGTCGTACCGGGAAACCAGGCGGTCGCGCAGCTGCGCCGTCATCGCGTCGGCATTCACGACGGCCATCGTGGCGATCTTACCCTGCGACGTCACCGAGGGTCCGGGCGAGGGATCGTCGATGATTGCCTGGAGCATCGAGGCCATTTGCGCGGGGTTGACGTACCCCCTCCTGCGCACGATCTCACTGCCGTCGGCCGCGAAAACAATCGTGGCCGGCC
>DASRSJ010000322.1:0-4195 GCA_035656555.1 Opitutaceae bacterium | reverse complement strand
CTACGGCCAGCACATGGCCGACGCCGGCACCGACACCTTCGACCGCGATTTCGCGCTGAGCCTCGTGTCCAACGAGCAGGAGGCCCTCTCGGAGATCGAGGCGGCCATCAAGCGCATCCTCGACGGCTCCTACGGCGTCTGCGAGATCACGGCCAAGCCGATCTCCAAGGAGCGCCTCCTGGCCGTCCCCTTCACGCGCTACTCGGCGGACGCCCAGAAGCAGATCGAGCGCAACCGCCACCACTCCCGCACCCAGGCCGGCCTCTTCGGCGAGGGCGAGGAGGGCGGATCGATCCCCCACGAGGACGGCGCCGAGGAGTGAGCGAGTCGCTGGACCCCGGCCCCTCGCTCGCCTGGCGCCTGCTCAAGTACAAGAGGCTCCTGGGGATCGCGGCGGTGGTCGTTACGGCCGACCAGGGCTCGAAGGCCTGGATCACCTCCAGCCTTCCCTTCAATACCTACGGCGAGGACAACGGGGCCATCCCCGTCGTCCGAGGCTTTTTCTACATCGTCCACGTCGGCAACACCGGCGCGGCCTGGAGCATGTTCTCCGGAAGGAGCCTGTTCCTCGCCGCCCTCGCGGCAGCGACGCTCGTCGGGATTTTCCTCGGCCGCAAGGCGCTCGGCCTGGCGACGGCCCATTCGCAGCTCTGCTTCGGGCTCATGTGCGGCGGTATCGCGGGCAACCTGATCGACCGCGTGGCCCGCGGCCACGTCGTCGACTTCCTGGACTTCCACTTCGGCTCCTATGTCTACCCGACCTTCAATGTCGCCGACTCGGCGATCTGCGTTGGCGTGATCCTCTACATCCTCGCGTCCCTCAGGTCGCCGAAGATGCCCGTCTAGCCCGTCACTCGACGTTGGCCATCTGCTCGCGGACGCGCTCGAGCTCGTTCTTCAGCTCGATGACGCCCTTGGATATCTCAAGGTCGTTCGCCTTGCTCCCGATCGTGTTGGCCTCGCGGCCCATCTCCTGGAGGATGAAGTCCGCCTTGCGGCCGATCTCGTCGTCCGATTTCAAAAGAGTCGAGAGCTGCTCGATGTGGCTCCTGAAGCGCGTGATCTCCTCGGTGATGTCGCAGCGGTCCGCAAAGAGCGCGATTTCGCGCAGCACGCGCTCGTCCTCGACGTTGAGCTCAAGGCCGGCCTCCCTCAGGCGCTTCATGAGCTGCGCCCTGTAGCCCGGGGCGACCGTCGGTGCTCGCACCGCGATGGCGTCCACGAGCGCGCGGCAGGCGCCGATCCTGGAGCTAAAGTCCGCAAGGAGGCTCGCGCCCTCCTTGGAGCGCATGCCCGTGAATCCCTTGATCGCCTCGCCGAGGACCGCCATCAGGTCCGCTCGCGCGGCCTCGGAGCTCGGCATCTCGACTGAAGTCCTCTGGGAGTTCGCGATCTGCCAGAGAACCTCGGCCGTGGGCTCGAAGTGTATCCCGCGGCTGTCCGCCAGCGCCGCAAGCTTGTCCAGGGCCGCGCCGACACCGGCATCATTCCAGGAGGGCTCCGCGCTCCCCTTGGCCGCGGAGTATTCCACGTCGACATGAACCTTGCCGCGCGTGGCGGCCTTTCGGATGCGCTCGCCCACCTCGGCCTCGAGGCTCTCCCACTCGCCGGGCAGCTTCACCGAGAGGTCGAGGCTCCTGCGGTTCACCGAGCTCACCTGGATGGTCACCGTGCCGCCAGCGAGGGCCGCGCTCGCGCGGCCGTATCCAGTCATGCTTCTCATTTTGCCTTAGCGAGAAGCCTCGCGACCTCCTGGACATCCTTGTCGCCGCGGCCGCTCAGGTTGACGATGACGATCTTGTCGGGGCTCAGGGCCTTGGCCCGCTTCATACCCTCGACGATCGCATGGCTGCTCTCGAGCGCCGGGATGATGCCCTCAAGCCTCGAGCAGAGCTGGAACGCGTCCAGCACCTCGTCGTCCTTCGCGTAGGCGAAGTTGATCCTGCCCTGGTCGCGGTAAAAAGCGTGCTCCGGACCGACGGCGGCGTAGTCCAGGCCCGCGGACACCGAATGGGTCAGCTCGATCTGGCCGTCTGGATTCTGGAGGATGAAAGTCTTGCAGCCCTGCAGCACGCCGAGCTTGCCGCCGGCGAAGCGCGCGGCGTGGTCGCCTGTCTTGATGCCGCGTCCACCGGCCTCGACACCCGTCATGCGCACACCTGGTTCCTCAAGGAACTCGAAGAATAGGCCGATCGCGTTGCTGCCGCCGCCGACGCAGGCCACGAGCTCGTCGGGAAGGCGCCCCTCTTTCTTGAGGATTTGCTCCTTCGCCTCGGCGCCTATCACTTTGTGGAAATCGCGGACCATCTCCGGGTAGGGCTTCGAGCCGTAGGCCGTCCCGAGGATGTAGTGGGTTGTACGCACGTTGGTCACCCAGTCGCGCATGGCCTCGTTGATGGCCTCCTTGAGGGTCTTCTGGCCGGCTTCCACGCCGCGCACCTCGGCGCCCATGAGGCGCATCCTAAAGACGTTTAGCGCCTGCCGCTCCATGTCGACCGCGCCCATGTACACGACGCACTCGAGGCCGAACTTTGCGCACACCGATGCCGTCGCGACACCGTGCTGCCCCGCGCCCGTCTCGGCGATCACGCGCTTCTTGCCCATGCGCAGCGCGATGAGCGCCTGGCCGACCGCGTTGTTGATCTTGTGGGCGCCGGTGTGCAGGAGATCCTCCCGCTTGAAGTAGATCTTTGCGCCGCCGCAATGCCGGGTCAGGCGCTCGGCAAAGTAGAGGGGCGTCGGCCTGCCCGCGAACTCGGCGAGGTGCCTGCTGAGTTCCTCCTGGAATTTCGGGTCCTTCCGGGCCTCGCCGTAGACCCTCTCCAGTTCCTCGAGGGCCGCCATCAGCGTCTCCGGGACGAATATGCCCCCGTACGGGCCGAAATGGCCGGTCGCATCGGGAAGCGTGGTGCGGTCTATCATGGGCGTGCCGGTGGCTGACATGCGCCGGGCATCCTTGGTTCGGCTTGGCGGCGTGGCAAGACGCCTTGCGGGCTTCTTTACTTGTACATTGCGCGTTTCCAGCCAATTTCAGGCCTGAGCCCAATCCAACCGGGCTCCCGCGCCGACCCCCTTCTTGCGCGGGACAACAAGTAACCCCCACCTGTCGATGAAACCGAAGCTCATTGTTGCCTTTATCCTAGCGTCTGCGTCGGCAATTGCCGCCGAGACCACACAAGTCGGCCTCCAGCTCTGGAGCCTTCGCGCCCAGCTCACCGCCAGCATCCCCGACGGGATGGCCGAGGCCAAGAAGCTCGGCTTCACCGAGGTCGAGTCTGCCGGCACCTACAAGCACCCGGCCAAGGAGCTCCGCGACCTGGCTGACGCAAATGGCCTGAAGATCGTCGGCGCCCACATCCCCTACGGCGAGCTGCAGAACGACCTCGCCGGCTCGATCGCGCAGGCGAAGACGCTCGGCGCCTCCTACGTCATCGTCGCCTGGGTCCCCCACGACAAGGAGTTCGACGTCGACCAGGCCAAGGCCGCCGCGAAGAACTTCAACCTGTGGGGCGCGGAGATGAAGAAGGCCGGCCTCGGCTTCGGCTTCCACACGCACGGCTACGAGTTCAAGCCCCTCGCGGACGGCTCCTCCGCCTTCGACGTCATGATGAGCCAGACAGACCCCGACCTGGTGTTCTGCGAGATGGATGTCTTCTGGGTCGTCCAGGGCGGCATCGATCCGGTGAAGCTCCTCCAGAAATACCCGGGCCGCTTCAAGGCTTTTCACATTAAGGACATGAAGAAGGGCGCGCCGATCGGCCTCTACGAGGGCCACGCCCCCGCCTCCGACAACGTGATAGTCGGCCAGGGACTCATGGACTGGCCCGGGATCATCGCCCAGGCCAAGAAGTCGGGCGTTCAGTACTACTTCATCGAGGACGAGACCTCCGACCCGATCGGCAACATCCCCCCGAGCCTCGATTACCTCGCGACGCTCGGCCTGAAGCCCTAACGCCATGATTAACGCCAAACGCCTGTTCCTGGGCAGCCAGGTCGCGCTCATCGTCACGGCGATGAGTTTCGCCATCCGCGGCGCCTCCGCCGCGACGTGGGCGCTCCAGTTCCACATCAACAACGAGGAGCTCGGGCAGGTGCTGGGCGCTGCTCTCTCGGGCTTCACGCTCGCGATGATCTTCGGCGGACCGCTTTGCGACCTGATCGGCATGCGCCGCATCGTCGCCTTCGCGTTCGTTGG
>DASRSJ010000321.1:0-14356 GCA_035656555.1 Opitutaceae bacterium | reverse complement strand
CGCTCCGGAAAAAAGGATCCGAAGTAGCCGGCGGGTCGTCAGCGCAGGATCTCGATCAGGAGCACCCACGCGTTGATCAACGCCCCGGCGAAGGAGAAGATCGCGCCCGCGGCCATCCAGTCCAGGCCGCCCCCGAAACCCGTGAGGAGCGAAAGACCGGCGATGACAACGAGGAGGTTTGCCGGCTGGTTGATCGCGATGCGGGTCCAGATGTGGAGGGACCTGACGTAGTGCCGGCGCCAGATCGCCCGCACCTCGATCCAGGTCGTAATGAACCACGCCAGCCCGCCGAGGCGCACAAGCTCCCAAGCGAAGGTCCGCTTGCCGATGTCGGGCACGAGGCCTATCAGGGAAATGAGCAGCACGCTCGCGAGCGGGATCACCGTTTCCCCCGCCCTCTCCGCCTGGCCCGGCCTTTCCAGGATCTGCTTCAGGTTGATCGATATGGCCACGAACACCAGGCCCGCGAGCCCCGCCGCCGCGCCCGCGCAGGCCACAAAGAAGTCGTGCCAGCTCTCGAGGCTCAGCGTTTCCATGGCAGGCGGCTTTCGCGGACTACCGCGCCTGGGAGGCGGAAAGGACGCTCATGAGAGCCTTCTGCACGTGGAGGCGGTTCTCGGCCTCGTCGAAGACGATGGAGCGCGGGTTGTCCAGGACGGCCTGCTCGACCTCTTCGCCGGGATGGGCGGGAAGACAGTGCATGAAGAGGGCGTCGGGCTTGGCGGCCGCGAAGAGTTTCGCCGTCACCCTGTAGGGCTGCATGCGGGATATCCTGGCCTCGGCCTGCTCCTCTTGGCCCATGCTGGCCCACACGTCCGTGTAGACGATGTCGGCGCCGGCGACGGCCTTCATCGGGTCGGTCGTGAATTCGAAGTCGGCTGCGCGGCCCTCGGCTTTCAGGAGCGCGCGGATCTTCTCGCCCGGCTCGAAGCCCGAGGGGCCGCTGAGCGATATCTTCATGCCGAAGAGGCTGGCGCCCAGTATCCAGGAATTGGCCATGTTGAAGCTCGTGTCGCCCAGGAAGGCGATCTTGCGGCCCTTCAGCGCGCCCAGGAGGTCGCCGTCCGCGCCCGCCCAGCGCTCGGCCGCCGTGAAGGCGTCGGCGTAGATCTGGCAGGGATGCAGGAAGTCTGTGAGGCCGTTGATGACGGGCACGGACGAGGCCCTGGCCAGGCGCTCGACGTCGCCATGGTCGAACGTGCGGATCACGATCCCATGGACGAAGCGCGAGAGCACCTTGGCGGTGTCCTCGATCGACTCGCCGCGGCCGAGCTGGATGTCGCCCTTGTTGAGGAAAAGCGGGTGGCCGCCCAGTTCGTTGATGCCCACCTCGAACGACACCCGGGTGCGGGTGCTCGATTTAGCGAAGATCATGGCCCAGGTCTGCCCCGAGAGGACGGGGGGCGTATGCCGGCCCCTTTTCCTCTTAAATTCCCGGGCAAGCGAGAACACCTCTCCCAGCTCGCTGGGCATCAGGTCGGTCTCTTTGAGGAAGTGCTTCATGGCGCGAAGCGTTAATAACTAGCGGATTGGCCCCATTCCTACGAGAGGAAAGTGGCACCCTATCCCCCGATCACTCCGCCCTTTGTGAAATTATAACGCCGAAAGGACCTCTCGGAATATCGAGACCGAGCGGCCCAGCTCATCGGCCGAAGCATTGAGCGGCGGAAGCAGGCGGATCACGTTGACGCCGGCGGGCGCCGTAAGGAGCCCGTGCTCCCTTAGCTTTGTAATGACAGGGGCCGCATCGACCGCCATCTGCACGCCGACAAGGAAGCCGAGCCCCCGGATACCGGAAACGAGCTTCGGGAACTCCTCGCCCATGCGGCTGAGCTCCTTGATCCACGGGCCGCTCTCGCGGGACACGTGCGCCAGGAGGCCCTCGCGCTCGAAGACGTCCAGGACCGCCAGCGCCGCGGCGCAGGCGAGCGGCGTGCCGCCAAAGGTGGAACCATGCATGCCCGGCTGGAAAAGGTCGGCCGACTTCTCGCCGACCCACATGGCTCCTATCGGGAAGCCGCCGGCCAGGCCCTTGGCCATCGCGATGGCGTCGGCCCGAACGCCCATGTGCTCGAAGGCGAAGAACTTTCCCGTCCTGCCCGCGCCGCACTGCACCTCGTCCATCAGCAGCAGGAGGTTGTTGTCATCACAGAGCCTGCGAAGCCCAACCAGGAACTCCTGCGTGCAGGGATTGATGCCGCCGTCGCCCTGGACGGTCTCGACGAAGATGGCAGAGGTGTCCTCGTCGACGAGCTTGGCGAAGCTCTCGAGGTTGTTGAGCTCCCCAAAGGCGAAGCCCGTCAGGAGCGGCCTGAAGCCGCGCTGCACGCCCTCCTTGGGCGTCGCGCTCATCCCGCCGAACATCCTGCCGTGGAAGCCGTTCTTCGCGCAGATGACCTTGATGCACTTCCCCTCGACGCCGCTCTTTCGCATCCCGTGGAGCCTGGAGAGCTTGATCATCACCTCGTCGGCCTCGCCGCCGCTGTTGCAGAAGAAGACCCGCCCCGGGCCCGCGTAGCCGACCAGCCTCCTCGCGAGCTCACCCTGGTTCGGGTTCCTGTAGAGGTTGCTCGTGTGGTTGATCTCCCCCACCTGCCTCTGCACGGCCTCCACCCAGTACGGGTGGCAGTGGCCGATCGAGTCGACCGCGATTCCCGAGGAAAAGTCCAGGTAGGCGTTGCCCTGGTCATCCCAGACCTTCGTGCCCCTGCCGCGCACGAGCGTGAGCGGCTGGCGCGGGTAGTTCTTCAGGACGTAGGCGTCGTACAGCTCCGCCGCCGCCGAGCGCACGATGGCCGGCTTGTCATCCATGGACGATCTCGGTGCCGATCCCCTTGTCCGTGAAAATCTCCAGCAGGAGGCTGTGGGCCAGGCGCCCGTCGATAAAATGCACCCGCTGGACGCCCTCCTCCAGGGCCCGCACGGCGGACCCGACCTTCGGGCGCATGCCCTTGTCGATCACGCCGGATTCCTTAAGGCCGTCCACCTGGCTGATCTTGAGGGTCGAGATGAGGGAGTTCGGATCGGGCGGCGCCGCGAGGAGTCCCGGGACGTCGCTCATGTAGAAGAGCCTGCGGGCGCGAAGCGCGCTCGCCACCTTTCCCGCGACGAGATCCGCGTTCACGTTGTAAGGCTTGCCGTCGTAGCCCTCGGCCACGGGGGAGATCACGGGCACGAACCCGTCGGCGATCTCCTTCTTGATGAGCTTCACCTTCACCTCCGTCACCTCGCCCACGTAGCCCAGGTCGAGCGGGTTGCCGTCCTCGTCGATCGACATCTTCTGGCAGACGAGGACCGTGTCGCCGGGAAGGCCCTTGGGCTTCGCGTTCGCGCGGGTCAGCGCCTCGCAGACGTCGCGGTTCACGATCTCGTCCAGGGTCTTCTTCACGATCGCGATCGTGGCCTCGTCCGTGACGCGCAGGCCCTTCACGAAGTTCGCCTTGAGGCCTGACTGCTCCATGGCCTTCGTGATCGCCTTGCCGCCCCCGTGCACGATCACGACGTTGATGCCGACGGCCGAGAGGAAGGCGATGTCGTACGTAATCCTCGCCCGGACGGCGGGGTCCGGGTCGTCCATGAAGCTGCCGCCGTACTTCACGACGAAGGTCGAGCCCCTGAAGTCCTGGATGTAGGGAAGGGCCTCGAGAAGGACCTTCGCCTTCGCGGTGACCTCGGAAACGTTCATCGGGGCGCTCACTTCACCCGCCTAGCGGACGGGTTCTCGGAAATTTTCATCAGTGTGCGCACGTGTGTCACAAGATGCTTACAACACCGCGCCCTGCCATTTCCACAACAATTTGAGCCACGCCGTGTAAATATTCGGCTTCACTCCGCGGCGGCTCGGCCACAGTTCTCAGTCACATGCCGAGCACACAGCTGACGTTCACCGACCGCGCCGCGCACCGCGCGTGGCTTTCTGGCCAGTCGGCGCTGCCCGCCGGCTTCCGCGTCGGAAGCGCCCGCTTCGAGTTCACGCCCGCCGAGGCCCCGAAGCCCGCGAAGATGACGCTGACGATCATCGCGCTCGACAAGCCCTCCACGGACTTCGCCGCGGTGTTCACGAAGAACGCATTCCCCGGCGCCCCGGTCGTCGTCGGCAGGACGCGGCTCGGCGAGCCCGCGATCTCGGCCATCGTGGTCAACAACAAGATATCCAACGTCTGCGCGCCGGGCGGCGTCGAGGCCTCCGAGAAGGTCTGCGCCGAGGCGGCCCGCCTCCTTGGCGTGCCCCCAACCTCCATCCTGCCGAGTTCGACCGGCGTCATCGGCTGGGGCCTTCCCGTCGGCCCCATGCTGGCCTCGCTTCCTGCGGCCATCGCGACCCTGGCATCCGGCTCCATCATGCCGGCCGCCGAGGGCATCGTGACCACCGACCTCTACCCCAAGGTGCGCCGCGCCTCGGTCGGCAAGGGCACGATCGTCGGCATCGCCAAGGGCGCCGGGATGATCGAGCCCAACATGGCGACCATGCTGGTCTACATCCTGACCGACCTCGTGGTCCCGAGGGCCGAGCTGCGCCGCATGCTGTCCTCCGCCGTCGAGCCAACCTTCAACGCCATCAGCATCGACAGCGACACCAGCACCTCCGACACGGTGGCCCTGGTCTCCTCCTCCCTCGTCCCCTGCCCCGACCTGGCCGAGTTTGAGCGGGCGCTGGCCGGCATCTGCAGCGACCTGGCGGAGGATGTCGTCCGCAACGGGGAGGGAGTGCGCCACGTGATCAAGGTGCGCGTGAACGGCGCCCCCGACTTCAAGGCAGCACGCGCGCTCGGCAAGGCGATCGTGAACGCCCCGCTCTTCAAGTGCGCCGTGGCCGGCAACGACCCGAATGTCGGCCGCCTCGTGCAGGCGATCGGCAAGCACGTCGGCGCCGCGGCGCCGGGCACGGATGTCTCCAGGCTTCGCGTCACGATGGGCGGCATCGAGATCTTCTCGGGCGGCGCGTTCCGCCTGGATCCCTCGAAGGAGACGTCGCTCGTCGAGCACCTCACGAGGGCCGAGCTCTACAAGAGCGCCCCTCCCAAGGACGGCGTCTTCGCACCGCCGCTCGACTTCCCCGCGCACGAGCGCTGCGTGGAGATCATGGTCGAGCTCGGCGCCTCGGACGGCGCCTCGGCGACCGTTTTCGGCGCGGACCTCACCCACGAATACGTGAGCGAGAACGCGGACTACCGCAGCTAGAGCGCGCCGGGCAGGCCCGTAGTCTCCCCGTAGCCGTACCAGAGGTTCATCGTCTGGATGGCCTGGCCGGCGGTCCCCTTCACGAGGTTGTCCTCGGCCGAGGTGATGACGAAGTTGCCCGTCCTGGGGTCGTGGACCGCGGACATGTCGATGCGGTTCGTCCCGACGACGTGCGCCGTGTCCGGCGTCTCGCCGCTCGCCAGGAGCTGCACGAAGGGCGACTTGGCGTACGCGGCCTTCCACGAGGCGTAGAGGGACTCGACCGTGGCTGCCTTGGCCGCCGGCACCGTGATCGTGGTCGCGATCCCGTAGCGCATCGGCGCCAGGTGCGGGTTGAACTGGATGATGGTCGGGGCGCCCGTGTGCAGCGCCAGCTGCTCCTCGATCTCGGACAGATGCCTGTGCTTCACGAGGCCGTAGGCCTTCGCGCTCTCGCTTCTCTCGACGTAGAGGTAGGCCTCGTCTACCTTGCGGCCGGCCCCGCTGACGCCGCTGAAGCTGTTGACGACGATGTGCTCGCGGCTGACGACGCCGTCCTTAAGGAGCGGCACCAGGGGGACGAGGACGCTCGTCGGGTAGCAACCCGGCGAAGCCACGATCTTGGCGCCCTTCTGCCAATCGGCTGGCGTCACCTCCGGCAGCACGTAGCGCGCGTCCGGCAGGAGCTCGGGCGCGGGATGCTTGCCGTAGTACTTCTCATAGGCGGCGAGGTCCGTGACGCGGAAATCCGCGCTCAGGTCGATCACCCGCTTGCCGGAGCCGACGAGCGCCTTCGCGAACTCGGCTGCCGCGCCGTGCGGCAGCGCCAGGAAGAAGAGGGGGATGTCGGTCGCCGCGAGGGCCGCCGGGTCGGACGCGACGAAGGTGATGCCCTTGTCGATCCCGCGGGTCGAAGGGATCACCTGCGAGAGCCGCTTGCCCGCGTGCGCGCGCGACGTCACGGCCGCCAGCTCGACCCTGGGATGGCCGAGGAGCAGCTTCACGAGCGTCTCGCCCGCGTATCCTGATGCACCGACGATTCCTACCTTCATGTGATTCAGACAGTCCGTTTGGATGTGATCGTTTTCAACTAGAAACAAAAAGGCCGCCAACCGAAGCGGTGGGCGGCCTTTGAAAGAGTCCTGGGACCGATTAGCGCTTCGAGAACTGGAAGCGCTTGCGGGCACCGGGCTGGCCGGGCTTCTTGCGCTCCTTGGCTCGGGGGTCACGCTTGACGTGGCCGGCCTTCTTCAGCGCGGGCCTGAGCTCCGCGTTCATCTTCTGGAGCGCGCGGGCGATGCCGTGCGCAACAGCTCCGGCCTGGCCGGCGACGCCGCCACCGGCGACGTTGGCCGTGACGTCGATCTTCTCGCGAAGGTCGACCGTCAGGAGGGGCGCGTACGCCTGCTTGGCAAAGTTGTCGTGCGAGAAGTAGACCTCGAAGTTGCGGCCGTTGACGACCAGCTTGCCGCTGCCCTCGGTGATGCGGACGCGGGCGGTGGAGGTCTTGCGGCGGCCCGTGCCGGTGAATGTGTTTTCGGGTGTGCTCATGCTGTGCCTTAGATCTTAACGGGGTTGTTGGCCTCGTGCGTGTGCTTCGTGCCGGCGAAGACGCGCAGCTTGGTCAGCATCTTGGCCGCGAGGCGGTTCTTCGGGAGCATGCCCTTGACCGCGTGCATGATGATGAACTCGGGGCGCTTCGCGCGCATCTGCGGGATGCTCCTGTAGCGCTCGCCGCCGACGAAGCCGGAGAAGGCCATGTACTCGTTCTGCTCCTCCTTCTTGCCGGTCAGTACGACCTTCTCGGCGTTGATGACGACGACGTAGTCGCCGGTGTCGACGTGCGCGGTGTAGGTCGGGCGGTTGCGGCCGCGGATGATGTTGGCGAGCTTGACGGCGAGACGGCCGAGCACCTGCCCCTCGGCATCAACGAGATACCATTTGGGCTGTGCAGTCTCCTTCTTCGCGAGATACGTTTTCATGGGAAAAGAGGTAGAGACCATGGATTCCGGAAGGGGGTGTCAACCCTCGTTTTGATTCTTGGTTCCGGCGGGGAATTTGCAACGATCTGGCCCCATGCACCACCGCGTCGCACTCGCCTGGGCGGGCGTCCTTGGGGCCACCGGTGTCATTCTCGGGGCCTTCGGCGCCCATGCCCTGAAGGGGTCCCTCGACGCCTCGGGCATGAGGGATGTCTGGGACACGGCCTCCCGCTATCAATTGGTGCATGCCGCTGCCCTTGCGGGACTTGCAGCCTGGCTTAAGACCCCCTCACCCGGCTCAGCCGCCGCGGCCTGGACCGTTCGGCTCTGGGCCGCCGGGGTCATCCTCTTCTCGGGTTCGCTCTACTTCCTCGCCCTCGGCGCACCCCGGTGGACGGGCGCCGTGACGCCGCTTGGCGGCGTGGCCTTGATCGCCGGCTGGGTTCTCGCGGTCATCGCCGCCTGGAAGGGCTGAGAACGCCGCCGATGCCCGACCTTCCCGGCATGCCCCCCCTCTCCGCGGAGCTGCGCACCATGCTCCTCGCGGTCCAGTCCGTCGGACGCCCCCGCCTGGTCGGCGGCGGCGTCCGTGACTTCCTGCTCGGCCTGCGCAACAGCGAGACGACGAACTGGGACGTCGAGGTGGCCGGGGTCGACTTCGAGACCCTCAGGCGCGCCCTCTCGCCTTTCGGCGCCACCGATGTCGTCGGACGCAGCTTCGGCGTCATCAAGGTCAGGGCCCGCGGCATCGAGTACGACTTCAGCCTGCCCCGCCGCGAGTCCAAGACGGGCCAGGGCCACCGCGGCTTCGCGGTGGAGCCCGACCCGACGCTCGGGGACAGGGACGCCGCGTCGCGCCGCGACTTCACGCTGAACGCCGTCGCCATGGATCCCTTTACGGGCGAGGTGATCGATCCCTTCGGAGGCAGGAAGGACCTCGGGGCCCGGATCCTGCGCCACACGAGCGCGGCCTTCAGCGAGGACCCGCTGCGCGTCCTTCGCGCCTTCCAGCTCGCGGCCCGCTTCGACTTCACGCTCGCCCCCGAGACGGCCGAGCTCTGCCGCTCGATGATCCCCGCCTACGCCGAGCTCCCCATCGAGCGCGTCTGGGCCGAGTGGGAGAAGTGGGCCACGAAGTCGTCGCGGCCCTCGAGGGGCCTGCAGGTTTTGGAGGAGACCGGCTGGATCGTCCACTTCCCCGAGGTGGCCGCACTTCGCGGCACCCGCCAGGAACCCGACTGGCATCCCGAGGGCGACGTCATGACGCACACGGGCCACTGCCTCGACGCCCTCGTCCTCCTGGACGCTTGGACGAACGCTTCCGACACGCGGCGGCGCCTCCTCTCCTTCGCGGTCCTGGCCCACGACTTCGGCAAGCCGATTACGACCCAGCACGCCGAGCGCCGCGGGGCGATGCGTTGGGTGAGCCCCGGCCACGAGGGCGCGGGCGGCCCCATAGCCGAGGCCTTCCTGCGCCGGATCGGCGCCCCCCTGGATCTCGACGCCCCCGTGAAGGCCCTTGTCGTCAACCACCTGGCCCACCACCACGGCCGTGAGGGCGAGTTCTCCGACGCCCAGGTCAGGCGCCTGGCGAAGCGCCTGGAGCCGGCGTCGATCGACGAGATGGCGGCCGTCATGGCGGCCGACGCCCTGGGGCGCCCTCCCCTTCCCTCCTCCGAGATCCTGGCCCTGATCGGCCGCCTCCAGCAGCGGGCGGCCGAACTCGCCGTCCAGTCCTCGGCGCCCAAGCCGATCGTCCTCGGCCGCCACCTGATCGCCATGGGCATGAAGCCCGGCCCCGACTTCCGCCCGCTCCTCGACGCCGCGTTCGAGGCCCAGATTGAGGGCGTCTTCGGGGACGAGGAGGGCGGCGTGGCGTGGGCCAGGGCTCACAGGCCATGATCACCGCGTTCCAGTGGGACCTCGGCCGGCAGGTCGAGCGCATCGACTGGCTGGTGGCGCAGCTGCCGCGCTACGCGGACTGGGGCTACAAGGAACTCTACCTGCACCTGGAGGACGCCGTCGAGTTCCCGAGCCTGCCCGGCGTCGCCCGGAAAGACGCGTACAGCCGCAGGCAGTTCGCGCGCCTCGTGGACGCGGCGACGCTCGCCGGGATCGGCGTAGTGCCGATCGTGAACCTCCTCGGCCACACGCAGTACCTGATCAAGGTCCCGGGGCTGCGCGACCTGAACGAGCTGCGCGCCACCGACGGCACGCCGCTCGAGCAGGGGCAGGTCTGCCCGCTGCACCCGAGGATCCTCGACGTGGCCGACGCGCTCATCCGGGACGTCGCGCCCTTCTGCACCGCGGGCAAGGTCCACGTGGGCCTGGACGAGTCCTTCAGCCTCGGCCGAAACCCGCTCTCGAGGGCCGAGATCGCCGAGGTCGGGCTCGGCCGGCACTTCGCCCGGTATGTCGGGCGGCTGAACGGCGTCGTCACGGCGCGGGGCCTTCGCCTCGGTATGTGGGCCGACATGCTCTCGCTCGTCCCCGATGCGGTCGCCCATCTTCCCGAGGGCATCGTCGCCTACGACTGGTACTACTATCCCTTCACGAGCCGCCCGCGTATGGAGCTTCGCAACTTCGCGGAGTACGACCTGGCGCCCGCGCTCAGGGCCCGCGGCATCGAGTACTGGGGCTGCCCGATGAACGGCTCCTTCCGCCACGAGCCGCTGCCGGTGTTCGGCGAGAGGCTGGCGAACATCCGCGACTGGTGGAGGCGCTGCGCTCAGGTGAAGGCCGGCGGCTTCCTCGTCACCTCCTGGGAGCCGAACCGCCTCGCGATGCCGATGACGACCGTCGTGGACGCCGCCGCGGCCAGCCTCTGGCTCGACCCCGGCCTCGACAACGACACCGGCATGCTGGGCCGGGGCTTCACGCGGGTCTTCGGGGGCACCCGCGGCCGCGAGCTCGCGCGCTCCGCCCTCTCCTGCGACAGCCGCCCTTTCGTCGGCAACCCGCGCTGGGAGATCAATTCGCGCTGGGACACGTGCGTGACGCGCCGCGGCATCACGCGCTACGAGGCCGAGCGCACCTTCTTCACGCGGCTCTCAAGGGAGGCGCTGCCGCTTGCTTTCCGCTCGAGCGTCGCCTTCAGGCGCTACGTCGCCGAGCGCGACGTGTACGTGCGCTCGGCCTCGGCCATGGTGCTCTCGCTGAGGAGGAGGCTCGCCAAGCGCGGCGCCGCCGACCCCAGGATCGCGAGGAGCCTTGAGCTCATGCTGGGCCATGCCGACCAGTTCGTCTCCACCGTCCACGAGGGACTTGTCGCGGCCCGGGAGCTATGGCGGATCACGCGCGACCCGTCTGCCAAGGGCCCGAACGAGAGGATCGTTGCGGCGGACGCGGCGCGGCTCAAGGCGCTGCGCGCGTGGATCGTGAAGGCCAGGGCCAACCCCGCCCGCGTCGCCGCAGCCTGCCCCGTCGTCGGGGAGTGGCAGATCACGTTCGACTACGTGCTGACGGAGCCCGCGCTCCAGCGCCTGGTCGTCGAGGCCAGGGGCGGGGACGGGGCCTGGGCGCCGCTTCACTCGCTTACCCTGATCGAGTTCCGTGCCGAGGCCGCGAGGCCCAACACGCGCCTCCGCCGCGAGTTCACGGCGCCCGTCCCTTCACGCGAAACTCCTCTTCGAATCTCCCTGCGCGGCATTGGCCGGGTGGGCGTCACGCAGATCGAGCTTTCGGACGGCGTCACATCCCTGCGCCCCAGGCGCTGGCCCTCGTCCAGGATCCATGTCCTGGGCACCAAGGCGGCGAAGTCTGGCTTCCCCGACCTCGACTGGGGGCGCAACAACGCCTCGGTTGCGCTGGACTTCAGGTGACAAAAAAAGAGGCGGCCCCCTCTCGGGGACCGCCTCCTTGAATTTTCGAGGACCTTTTAGGTCCGTCGCGTCTTAGAACGAGTACTTGGCCTCGACGTAGAACATGCGGCCGATGGCGCCGTCATAGGCACCGACGTCAGCATTCGTGTCGGGGAACGCGGCCTCGGCGAGCGGGGGCTGCTTGTCGAAGGCGTTGTTGATACCAACGGACACCGTCAGACCATCGGTCCACTTGCTCATGTGCAGGTGGCCGAAGTCGTACGAGAGGCCGACGTCGAACGCGGTGAACGAAGCGACGGACTCGTAGCCGCTGGTGGAGTCACCACCGGTGCCCTCATCCGTAACGCCGTCAACGAAGGTGACGCCGACGAAGGCATCAAATCCGTAGTTCTTCCAGTCCAGCGTCGTGTACGTGCGCCAGCGGGGCGTCGTGCCATTGTTGGCCGAAGCGGAACCGACGTACTGGTAGTACGGCTCGGTCGGGACCAGCTGGATCGTGTACTTCTCGTACCAGGTCCAGGTCGACGTGAAGTCGAACTTGCCGAACGTCGCCGACTTCCACTTGTAGTCGAGGCTGATGTCGGCGCTGTTCACGTCCTGGCCGCCCAGGTTCGTGAGGCTCGTGTTCACGTAGATGGCCTGCGTCGGATGGCTGCTGATCTGACCGGGACCGGTCACACCAGGGCCAGTGATCGAGTTGATGTGGACGGTGGACGCGTACGGGGACGCGGTGCCGTCGGTCTCAACGCTCTGGATGATCGTCGCCGCGGGAACGGTGCCGATCAGGCCCTTCTCGCCAATCTGCGAGTAGTCGATCGAGAGCGACAGACCGGGGGCGAACTTCGGCGTGTAGGTGAAGCCGGCATCCCAGGAGTTGGCCTTCTCAGGAGCCAGGTCCGGGTTCGAACCGCTGCTGCCGTTGAACTGAACGTTCTTCTTCTTCACGCCGTTGACCGTCGTGTAGTTGATCGCGTCCGTGGAGCCGGCGCTGACCGGGCCGTACAGGCTGTACAGCTGGGGAGCGATGAACGACTTGCCGGCCGAAGCGCGGAGCTTCAGCTGGTCGTCGAACGGCTCGTAGCTGAGCGTGACCTCGGGGTTCGTGGTCGAGCCGACGGCGCCGCTGTAGGCGTCGTGGCGGACGGCCGCGTCGAGATCGGAGGCGTAGACGAACGGGATGTTCATCTTCGCGCTCGTGATCGGGACGTTGAGCTCACCGTACACGGACCAGAAGTCGCGGTTGGCGCTGAAGTTCTTGAACGTCGTCGCGTTCGACCAGCCGGCGGTGGTGCCGGTGGCGTTCGGGAGCGAGTTGATGTCCGGCGTGGCCGAGAGATTCTCACGGACGTACGCGGTACCGACCGCGAAGCCGAGCTTGCCGGCCGGCAGGTCGAACACGTTGCCGTCGATCTTGAAGTCGAACTGGTTCAGCGTGCTGATCATGTTCACGAAGGCCTCGCCGACGACACCCGTGAGGGCGCCAGGGGCTTGGTTGACCGCGAACGGGTTCAGCTGGCCGTCAGCAAGGGCCGCCTGGAGGGCGTTGGTGTCGAACAGGCCGGGGTTCGTGTAGGAGAGCTCGTAGCGGTTGATGTTCGCCGCGCCCTCCCAGTGGATGTCCTCGGTGATGTCGCCCTTCAGGCCGCCAACGACGCGGTAGAGCGTCGAGTCGTTCTGGTAGAGACGGGGAGCCGCCGTGATGCGCTCGCGGGCCAGGATCTCCTCGCCGGAGCCAACGCCGCCGGGACCGGCGACAGACTGGTTCTGGTCAAGGAAGGCCGCCGAGAACGGGTTCGTGGGAGCCGTGTTCGGGATGTAGGTGACGCCGGACGGGGGCGGGGAGCTCGAGAAGCCCTCGACGTTGATGTCGGTCCACGCGTCCTGAACAAACGGGACGAGGGGCTGGGCGTTGAGCTGCGAGGCCGTCTTGGTGTTCGAGAACAGGACGTTGCCGAACGCCTCGAGGTTGGAGCCGAAGATCTTGTGGTCGGCGTTGATCATCGCGCTGTAGCGCTTGAGCGAGCCGATCATCGTCTCACCGGAGGCGAGATTGAACTTCGAGAAGATCTCGTCCGAGGTCTTCGGGACGTAGGTCCCGTTGGCGACCAGCTGGTCGATCGTGGAGTTTCCACCGCCCGCGGGTGCGTTCACACCGGGAGCGAGCTGGTAGAAGTTGTCGTTGCCCGAGAGGTTGTCATAGACCTCGAGAACGCCGGCCGACGTGTACGTGCCGTAGATCGGGTTCGTGTAGGAACGAGCCGCGAGGTACAGGCTGTTGTGCTGGGCGTAGTCCAGGGCGATCAGGATCGACGACTTGTCGGTCGAGACACCGCCCGAGATCGAACCCGAGCGCTCCTCGTAGCGGCCAGCCTCGGTCGAGAAACCGTAGTGCGTGTTGGCCTCCCAGCCGTTGTAGTTCTTCTTGAGGATGATGTTGATCACACCACCGATGGCGTCCGATCCGTAGATGGCGGAAGCGCCGTCCTCAAGGACCTCGATGCGCTCGATAGCGGCAGGCGGGATCATGTTGAGGTCGACGAACTGCGATCCACCGGTGGACTCCGCCGGGTCATTGGCGACGCGGCGACCATCAAGGAGGACGAGGGTCGGGAGACCCTTGACCGTGACGGAGGCGCCACCGAAGTTGGAGCCGGTCAGGATCTGGGCGTTCTCCTGGCCAACGCCGCTGATGTTCGGCGCAACCTTGCGGAGGAGGTCAAGGGTGTCGGCGGCAACGCCTGAGTCCTTGATCGTGGTCTGATCGATTGACAGCACCGGGACCGACAGGGCGTCGGCCGCGAGCGGAATGTTCGAACCGGTAACCACGTACTTTTCCAGGACCTGGGGCTCGTCCGAGGTGGTCGTAGTGGTGGTCGTTGTAGTCACAGCCTGAGCCATCCCAGACGTTGCGAACAGGCCGGAAGCCGCAAATAGCGACAGCACGGCCATAGACTTCCGATAACGGAGTTCTTTCATATCTCGTTGTAGTTTGTGTTGTTGTGTTAAGCCTACGTGACCCGCGCCACATTGTGCTTGGTCGGGAGAAATCGTTTAGGAGGCCAAATTGCAACCCCATTTTGACCTGACCGTAACGCAAAGCTGTTGCAACTCATGCTAAACCGGTCACCAAAATCCCAAACATTCGGCGCCCGAACTTGCCACGTAGGTGCAAAAATAATACGTTCATTTTCACCGTTCTTTGACCGCGCACGTCCTTTCCCTTTTGGGGGTGTTCTGGATTCTACCCTTGGTTGGCGTGCGTCGCTGCCTGTCGAGAGCCGAAGGTCTCTCGTAAATCTCCCTTCGAAAAAACAAGCGGCACACACGAAGAAATGCCCCTGGCAGCCTAATACGGCAGCCACGTAGTACCGGCGACACCTGCTAGCCGAATAC
>DASRSJ010000320.1:0-6405 GCA_035656555.1 Opitutaceae bacterium | reverse complement strand
CGGCTCTCTGGGAGCTGCTCGTGATCGACAACAACTCGACTGACGACACTGCCGCGGTTGTGGCCTCGTTCATGTCGTCGGCTCCCTTCCCGCGCCGGATCGTGGAGACCCACCAGGGACTCGACCACGGCAGGAACCGCGCGATCACCGAGGCGAAGGGTGACATCATCGTCCTCGCAGACGACGACATCCTGATGGCGCCGGACTGGCTCTCGAAACTCGTGGCGCCCTTCGCCTCGGAGAAGGCGCACATGATCGGCGTCGTCGGGGGCGAGGTGATACCGGTCTTCCCCGACGGCCTACCAAAGTGGATGGAGGGAGCCCATAGGCCGCTCACCTTCCGCAAGGACGCGGGGACCCTGCAGCCGGACCAGTCCCCGATGGGTGCAAACTTCGCGTTTCCGAAATGGGTCTTTGCGAAGCTCGGTACCTTCAGGACGGAGCTCGACCGCCGGGGCTCCTCGCTCTTCGGCGGAGGGGACACCGAGATGATCCGCAGGGTGCGCGCTACCGGCCTTGAAGTCTGGTTCGTGCCTGAGGCGAAGGTGTTCCACCAGATGCCGGCCAGCCGCCTCACGATGGAATACGCGCTGCGCCACGCGTTCGACTCCGCCAGGTCGCGGGTCGTGGACGAGGCGGGCATCATTGCAGGGGCCGGCCGCTCGGCGGCCCCTTTCTACCTGAGCCGCGCCGTCGCCAGCGTCCTAAAGCTCGTCGGCTACCTTCTTCTCGCGGCGGGCTACGCCATCGTCCTGCAACCGGGGCGCGCGAGGCGCACGATGGTGAGAGCGTGGCGGTGCATCGGCTACCTCTACCAAATCTCTCGCTCTAGTGTGGGTAAGGTCTGAGTCTTTCGCGCCCGACTCATGGCATCACCCGCACCGGTTTCCGTGTTCATCCTCGCCAAGAACGAGGAGCTGAAGATTGGCCCCGCCCTGGAAAGCGTCGCCTGGGCCGCGGAGATCGTGGTCATCGACTCCTTCAGCACCGACCGCACGGTCGAGATCGCCAGGCAGCACGGAGCCCGCGTGGTCCAGCTTGAGTTCAGCAAGTTCGGCGAGTTGCGGCGCGCAGGCGTCGAGAACACGACGCAGCCGTGGATCTTCAGCCTGGACTCCGACGAGCGGTGCACGAGCGAGGCCCGCGACGAGATCCTCAGGATCGTCGCCGACCCGGCGTCCGCGGACGCCTACAACGTGCCGCGCAGGAACATCCTCCTCGGACGCAGGATCAGGCACAGCGGATGGTACCCGGACTACCGCCAGCCCCAGCTCTTCCGCCGCGGGAAGCTCACGTACGCCGCGGACGACGAGGTGCACGAGGGCTGGACGCTTGACGGGCGCCTCGGGCGCATGAGCAGTCCCATCCTGCAGATTCCGTACAGGAACCTTGCGGAGGCCATCGGCAAGATGAACCGCTACACCTCGCTCGGGGTCGCGAAGCAGGTGCGCAGCGGCGCCTCGTCTAGCTACGCGAAGGCATTCCTGCGCGCCTCGTGGGCGTTCCTTAAGTGTTACGTTTTCCAGCTCGCCTTCCTGGACGGCGGCCCGGGCCTCGTGATCGCGGTCCTGCGCTTCGAGAATTCCTTCTACAAGCACGCCAAGCTGGTCGAGCACCGGCTTCCGCCGGGACCCGTCGCCTAGCTGAGCGTCACGCCGCGGGCCTTGGCGACGCGGATCAGCGCGTCGGCCATGTCGGAGGGGGTGACGGCGACCTCGATACCGCACTCGTGGAAGACGGCGATCTTTGCGGCGGCCGTGTCCTCGGCGCCGCCGACGATCGCGCCCGCGTGGCCCATGCGGCGCCCTGCCGGAGCCGTCGAGCCCGCGATGAAGCCCGCGACGGGCTTCTTGCAGTTTTCCTTGATCCAGCGAGCGGCCTCAACCTCGGCGTTGCCGCCGATCTCGCCTATCATGACGATGCCGACCGTCTCGGGGTCGTCGTTGAACATCTTCACGACGTCGAGGTGGGAGGTCCCGTTGACCGGGTCGCCGCCGATGCCGACGCAGGTGCTCTGGCCGATGCCGCGGACCGTAAGCTGGTAGACCGCCTCGTAGGTGAGGGTGCCCGAGCGCGAGACGACGCCGACGCGTCCCTTCTTGTGGATGTAGCCGGGGGCGATTCCGATCCTGCAGCCACCGTTCGACTGCTCGCCGGTGCCCGGCGTGACGACGCCGGGGCAGTTGGGCCCGAGCAGGCGCGTGCGGCTTCCCGCCATCGCGCGCTTAACCCTGACCATGTCCTTGACCGGGATTCCCTCGGTGATCGCGACCGCGAGGTCGAGGCCGGCCTCGGAGCACTCCAGGATCGCGTCGGCCGCGAACGGCGGCGGCACGAAGATGGCGGAGACCGTGGCGCCCGTGGCCCTGGCGGCCTCGGCGACAGAATTGAAGATCGGCACGCGGTGGGCCCCGTGCTCGAAGAACTGGCCGCCCTTTCCAGGCGTCACGCCCGCGACGACCTTGGTCCCGTAGTCTAGGGAAAGCTTAGCGTGCCGGCCGCCGAAGTCGCCGGTGATCCCCTGGACGAGGATCTTGGTGTCTGCCGTGATGAGGATCGACATGAAGGGTCAGGCCTTGCGCTGGTGGAACATGACGGTGTAGCCGTCGGGTGATGCGATGCCGAAGATGCGGCACGGCGGGAAATCCATCGTGTCGAACACGAGGGGGATGCCGGCCGCCTTGATCGTGGCCAGCGATGAGTCGAGGTCTTCGACCTCGAGAGCGACGCTCGCGCCGCCCGGTGTCGGGGTCTGGGAATTGGTGACCGCCAGGGCCACGCCGGCCAGGTCGTACTCGACCCACCAGACGCCCGGAGAAAACTCCAGGTTCATGAGGTGCTTCAGGCCGAGGAGCTTCTCGTAGAAGTCGCGGGCCTTTCCGATATCGGCCACCGTGTGGGCGACGAAGGCGAGTTCCTTAACTTTGATGCTCATGGTGCAATGCGCCTCTGGTTCAGGCCGCCTTGGCGACCAACTTCACGATCTTCTGCGCCGCGTCCGCCATCGAGTCGCCGGAGACGATCGTGAGGCCGGAGGAGGCGAGGGTCGCCTTGCCGGCGACGACGTTGTTACCCTCGAGGCGGACGACGAGGGGCAGGCGCAGGCCGACCTCCTTCACCGCCTCGACGATGCCAGTGGCGATCACGTTGCAGTCCATGATGCCGCCAAAGATGTTGACGAAGATGCCTCCCACATTCGGGTCGCCGAGGATGATCTTGAAGGCCGCCACGACCTGGGCCTTGGAGGCGCCGCCGCCGACGTCCAGGAAGTTGGCCGGGCTGCCGCCGAAGTGCTTGATGATGTCCATCGTGCTCATCGCCAGGCCCGCGCCGTTCACGAGGCAGGCGATGTTGCCGTCGAGCGCGATGTAGCTGAGCGAGTGCTTCGAGGCCTCGATCTCCTTGGGGTCCTCCTCGTTCAGGTCGCGCAGCGCCACGATCTCAGAGTGGCGGAAAAGTGCGTTGTCGTCGAAGGACACCTTGGCGTCCAGCGCCAGCACGTCGCCGGTCGGCGTCGTGATGAGGGGGTTCACCTCGACCATCGCGGCGTCGGTCTCCCAGTACATCGTGTACAGGGCCCTGATGAGCTTGGCGGCGTTCTTTGCCTCGGCGCCGGAGAACCCGAGCTTGCTCGTCAGGTCGCGCACCTGGAAGTCCGCGAGGCCGTAGGCCGGGTCGACGATCACCTTGAAGAGCTTCTCCGGGGTCTCGTGGGCGACCTTCTCGATCTCGACGCCGCCCTCGGTCGAGGCCACGATGACCGGGCGCGACTGCGCGCGGTCGAGGAGGATCGCCAGGTAGTACTCCTTCTTGATGTCGCTCGCTACCGTGAAGTAGATCGTCTGCACCTTGCGGCCCGCCGGGCCCGTCTGCGCCGTCACCAGGGTCTCGCCCAGCATGTTGGCCGCGATCTCCTTGGCCTCGGCCTTGGTCTTGCAGAACTTCACGCCGCCCTTGTAGCCGTTCGTGAACGTGCCCTTGCCGCGGCCGCCCGCGTGGATCTGGGACTTCACCATCGTCGGGCCCTCTGGAAGGGTCGCCAAGGCGTTGATGAACTCCTCCGGGGTCTTTGCCGCCGCCCCCTTGGGGACCGGGACGCCGTACTTCTCGAAGAGGGCCTTGGCCTGATACTCGTGGATGTTCATTTACGCGTCCGTGAGGTTTGGCAGAAACTTAGGCGGGGAGGCACGCTAAAAAGAAGAATCGGACAATCTCCAGAACTCGAAGGGCTCCGAGCCGATGCCCTTGAGGGCCGAGGCATCCCTCCTAACGCCCATGGCGCCCCCTCCAGACTCCATAAGCCCCGCAACCTCCGCATCCTGCAGCACCGGGCCCGACACCACGATGTCACTGCCCGTCGACAGAGAGCAAAGGCGCGAGCAGACGTTCACGGTAGTCCCGAAGTAGTCCAGCCGATCGTTTTGGTTGATGGCAAGGCACGGGCCCTGATGGATGCTGCACTTAAGCGAGAAGGGCGTTCCGGAGTCATCGGCGGCGAGCGAGGCCTGGGCCTTCCTCATGGCGCGCAGTGCCGCTCCGGGGTGGGTGAACGAGGCCATGACGGCGTCGCCCATGGTCTTCACGACGCCTCCGCCTTCCTCCGCGATGACGGCCTTGATCACGTCGAAGTGGTTCAGCACATGCCCGAAGGCGGGAGCGTCGCCAATCTCGGCGTAGAGCTTCGTCGAGTTCTTGAGGTCGGTGAACACGATTGTGATGACGCCGACCGAGATCCGCTCCCCCTGGCGCAGGATTTCCCGCGAGAACAGGTCGCGGAAAATCTGCCGCGACGTGACGGCGGCCGCCGTCACGGCCTGGTCGCCCCAGGCGACGCGTTCGATGACAGCCAGATGGTCAATGCCGTCGGCGTTCTCTACGTTGAGGATTCCGTCGGGCGTCACGACGGGCTCATCGACAGGCGCCGGGCCCGGCCCGACATCAATGCGGATCACCTTTGCCCCGTCACGCTCGATGCGGAAGGCCTGCTGCACCGCGATCCCGGGCGATCGCACGCGGTAGCGGCCCTCGGGGAAGGAGACCGCGACGCAGAGGCGCTCGCGCGGCTTCAGGCTTTTCTGGGCAACGATGTGCGGCGTCAGCTGTGGCCCCCCGAGGCAGTACTCGACCCGCTCCACCTGGCGCAGCGTCGGATTGGGCACGAACGTGAGCTCGATCGACTGGTCGAAGTTGACCGAGAAATCTATGCCGCAGGAGTCGCAGTGGTCTTCGCTCGCGATGGAGGAGAGATCCGACCGGCCCTGCTTCGAGCCCCTGCAGTGCGGGCAGAGCACCTGCCAGCTGAAATCGAGCATGCCCGCCCTGGTCGCGTGGAGAAACAAGTCGAGCGTCGCCCGGCGGTCCGCTCCCCACGCGTCCGCCAGCGCATAGGGACGGATTTTTGAAGCCGACATCTCGTCGGCGGTGGCGACAAATTCGCAGAGCCGCTCCACGAGGTCCTCGGGCTGGTGCGCGTCGGCGACCAGCTTGGCGGCGATCGTGGCCATGCGGGGTGACATTCCAGAAGCCTGCGCTCGTCTCGGGCGTTCAGCGAGTTCCGCTGGCGCCCTGCCCGCTACCTCGTCGTAACTGCGGAAGACGCGCTCAAGGGCCGATTTCATCCTCAGGCCTATCGCGAGGGGTATGACCACGGCTCCTAGGGAATTTGAGGCCATTACCCGCATCTCGTAGGTGAGCTTCGTGCCGCCCGCCGCCGTCTGCTCGAGGTCGCACGACTGGACCATATAGGCCAGGGGCCCGCGCGTGAACCTGCGCTCGATCGCGAAGTGCGAGGGCTGGAGCCACTCGAATTCGCGCTCCTCCCATTCGCCGACCATGCCCAGATACACGGAGCGAAGGCGGCGCACGCCCTGCGGCGGAGCGCTTTCGCCCGCTACCGGCTTTCGCGTCTCAAACGCTGGGAATCCGCAGTCCCGGTTGGAACGGTCGGTATCGGAGACGAGCGGCCAGAGCGCCTGCGGCCGCGACTTGAACTCCCAGGTCCAGCGGTAGTGCTTCTCCGGGAATGCCACGGAATCACTTCGCGAGGAGCTGTCTCGCGAGGAAGGCGGCCTGCAGGGCGGAGAGGTCCCTCAGCCCCTTCTGGGCCATGGCAAGGAGCTCGTTAAGCTGGTCGTGACTGAATGTCGCCTCCTCGCCCGTTCCCTGCACCTCCACAAACTGGCCCTTGCCGGTCATGACCACGTTGAAGTCCACCTGAGCGTCCTTGTCCTCCACGTAGCAGAGGTCGAGGAGACTGGCGCCCCCGAATATCCCGACGCTGACGGCCGCGACGGAGTCGATGAGCGGGCTCTCCTTGAGCTTGCCCGCGTCCATGAGCTTCTGGACCGCGAGCCTTGCGGCAACGTAGGCGCCCGTGATCGAGGCGGTGCGGGTGCCCCCGTCGGC
>DASRSJ010000319.1:0-8270 GCA_035656555.1 Opitutaceae bacterium | reverse complement strand
CAAAAATCTGTTTTTACCTTCACTTTTCCGCACTTCTGTGCATCTTATTTCTTGTTCTAAATCACTAACCATTAACTAAGTCCGCGTTTTCTAGCGACTTAGCTTCGGATACAGGGGAGACTTTCGCGTCCCCGTAGGCCTGGCCCAGCTTCCCGTTCCAGGGATAGGTGAGCCCGGACGTGTGGCGCAGCAGGTCCCTGATCGTGATCTCGTTCTTCGCGGGGATCGTGTACGGCTTCGATCCATCCTCCGGCGTCACGAGCACCCTCGAGTCCTTGAACTCGGGCAGGAACTTCGAGATCGGGTCCTCGAGCGTGAACTTGCCCTCCTCATAGAGCATCATGACCGCCGTGCTCGTGATCGGCTTCGTCATGGAGCAGATCCTGAAGATTTCGTCCTTCTGCATCGGCTTCGAGGCCTCCCTGTCGGCCATGCCCCGCGCATCATACCAGACGACCTTGCCGTGCCGGAGCACGAGCGTCACGGCGCCTGCGATCCGCTTGTCCGCGACACCCTCGTCGACGGCTGTGCCGATCCGCGCGAGGCGTTCTGACGAAATCCCGACAGAGTCGGCGCTCGCTGAAGGCAGTTCCTGGGCAGCAGCCCCTGAAAAGAAAGCGACAGCTACGGCGATGGCTAGGATGGAGCGGTGAATCATGATTTTCCCAGGGATTTTCGGCGGCATATCATGGAATACTTACGAAATTCCCATTGCAATGGCTTTGCATGGGGCCGTTTTGGAAGCCCCGGCTATCCCTGGCGGCGCGAAAATCCATGAATAGCAAGACGCTGTCCCTCTATTAGTTCTGTTAATCGAAATGGCGATTAAGCCAAAAATCAAATCCCCAACCGCCTATTTTATTAATAAAAATATATGACAACCTAATGATATATATACGACGGGATACATTGATTATATATTAAGTGGCATCGGTGCTGCTTGGAGCGCGTCGGGCCAGCGATCCGAAAACCACCCACCACGTCCAGCCAGGAAAGCAGCCCTATTCTTATGACCATCCGATTGAAGAACTCGTCATGGCTACGCGCGGCCCTACTCGGGGCGGCGCTGTTCTGTACGCTAAACGTCGCGCGCATGCGCGCTGACGACCCAAAGCCCGATCCCTCAGGCACAGCGACCGGCATGGCCGTCGATGCGCAATCACCCGCCGGCTCGTTCCTGGTGTCCGCACCATCGGACCTGAGCGACGCCGACAAGAAGGATCCCGACAAGATGAAGGCGTACACCGACGCGAAGAAGGCGTCGGACGACTTCACGAAGCAGTCGGCAGCCGAGCCGCTTGCGGTGAAGCTTGCCGACGCGGTTGGCCACAACCGTGTCGCGATCAACTTCGAGTGGACGCTCTTCACCGGGTTCCTCGTCATGTTCATGCAGGCCGGCTTCGCTCTCGTTGAGACGGGCCTGTGCCGCGCGAAGAACGCGGGCCACACGATGGCGATGAACTTCATGATCTATCCGCTCGGCATGATCGGGTTCTACATCTGCGGGTTCGCCTTCATGTTCGGCGGCATGGCCGACCCGATGAGCCCCTCCGCGGGCGGCATCGCGACCATGGGCGGCTACGCCGGGCTCAACCATGAGCTCGGATTCATGCTGGGCGGCCACTTCATCGGCCTCCTCGGCTGGAAGGGCTTCCTCCTGCAGGGCGCCGGCTACGACACGGCCGCCTTCACGCTCTTCCTCTTCCAGATGGTGTTCATGGACACCACCGCGACGATCCCGACCGGGGCCGCCGCCGAGAGGTGGAAGTTCTCCGCCTTCATGATCTACGGATGCCTCCTGGGCATGATCATGTACCCGGTGTTCGGTAACTGGGTGTGGGGCAATGGCTGGCTGGCAGAGATGGGCGTCAACTGGGGCATCGGCCACGGTCACGTCGACTTCGCCGGCTCCTCCGTGGTGCACATGCAGGGCGGCGTTATCGCGCTGATCTTCGCGTGGCTCATCGGGCCCCGCCACGGCAAGTACAACAAGGCCGGCAAGCTCGTGAACCCGATCGTCCCGCACAGCATCCCCATGGTGATGCTCGGCACGTTCATCCTGGCGTTCGGTTGGTTCGGGTTCAACCCGGGCTCCTCCCTCGCCGGCACGGACCTGCGCATCTCGGTCGTCGCGGTCAACACGATGCTCGCATCGGCCACCGCGGCCCTCTCGACCACCCTCTACATGTGGTGGTTCAAGACGAAGAAGCCCGACCCGGCCATGATGTGCAACGGCATGCTCGCCGGACTGGTCGCCATCACTTGCCCCTGCGCGTTCGTCTCAGCGGGCGGCGCCGCCTGGATCGGAATCATCTCCGGCATCCTGGTGGTCGAGGCAGTGTTCTTCTTCGACAAGCACCGCATCGATGACTCGGTCGGCGCGATCTCGGTCCACGGCGTCAACGGCGCCTGGGGCTGTCTCTCGCTCGGACTCTTCGCCGACGGCACCTATGGCGACGGCTGGAACGGCGTCCCCGGAACGGTCAGGGGACTCTTCTACGGCGGCGGCATGGGCCAGTTCTGGGCGGAGCTGATCGGCTGCACGGTGTGCTTCGTCACGCTGTCCATCCTCTCGATCATCGTCTACTACATCGCCGAGAAGCTCGTGGGCAACCGCGTGACTGTCGAGGTCGAGATCCAGGGCCTCGACATGCCCGAGATGGGAGCGCCCGGCTACGCGGGCCTCGTCTTCGACAAGGCTTCGGAGACCCCGATCGCGGACTAAGAATCAAAATCAGGTCCCTGCGCGGGAGTCCAATCCTCCCGCGCAGCGGCCTTTCCCTCACAACCCCCAAGACAGGAATCTCCCAAAATGCAGACCCAAATCAGCAGTTTCATCCTCCCCCCCATGGCCCTTCTCTCGGGCCTCGTCATAGGGCTCGCCTTCGGCGCGCTCCAGGCCGCGGCCTCGCGCCGGTACCTGCGCAAGCAGACAGAGGGCAAGTTCAAGAGCGGCTGGTCCGTGACCCCCGGCTCGATGGGCCGCGTCGCGATCCTCCTGATCGCGCTGGCCTTCACCCAGGCTGTCTTCCCCATTTTCTTCACGCCAGGCGGTATCAGTCAGTGGTGCGTCGCCCTGGGCGTCGTTGCCGGATACGGCCTGACCCTCTACCGGCAGATGCGCATGCGCGTTGCCAGCATCAGGTAGTGCCTGTCCCAACGAGCAGACGGGATGACTGACGCAGCCGCGCCAGGAGGGGCCTTTCCTCCGCTCCTCACAAGCTATCCGGCCGCATCGCAGGAGGGGCTCCTGCAGACTCTTGCCGACCGGATCCACGCGGAGCCGTTCAACCTCGTGGCGACGATCATATTCGTCCTCGCGATCATCCACACGTTCCTCACGCCGAAAATCAGGCAATGGGCCCACGCGGTTGAGGCCAAACACAATTCCCGCGGCGACCGCGGCGTCCCGCTGGACGACGAGGGCAACGAGACTCCCGAGGTAAGCTTCGCGGGGCAAATCCTGCACTTCCTGAGCGAGGTCGAGGCCGTATTCGGCATCTGGGCGGTGATCCTGATGGTGGCCATCACGCTCGACAAGGGCTGGGGCACGGCGGCCGACTACGTCGGACACCAGGTCAACTTCACCGAGCCCATGTTCGTCATGGTGATCATGGCACTGGCTTCCGCCCGTCCCATGATGCGCCTCGCCGAGAGGGGCCTCTTCCTCTTCGCAGCCCTCGGCGGCGCGAACGTCGGGGCCTGGTGGCTCTCGATCCTCATCATCGGGCCCCTCTTCGGCTCCTTCATCACGGAGCCCGGGGCCATGACGATCTCGGCTCTCCTCCTGGCGCGGCAGTTCTACCACTACAAGCCGTCGCTCAAGCTCTGCTATGCGACGATTGGCCTCCTCTTCGTCAACGTCTCGGTCGGCGGAACGCTGACGCACTTCGCGGCCCCGCCGATGGTCATGGCCGCGGGCCCGTGGCACTGGGACATGATGTTCATGTTCACGCACTTCGGCTGGAAGGCGTTCGTCGGCATCGTCTGCTCGACGCTCCTCTACTACTTCCTCTTCCGCTCCGAGTTCACCGCGATGAACAAGGCCTACCTTAAGATGGCCAGGGCCCAGACACAGGGCGGCGGCAGCTATATCCCACCCTGGATAATGGCCGCGCAGATACTTTTCCTGGTCTACACCGTGGCGGTGGCGCATTATCCCGCCCTGTTCATCGGTGGTTTCTTGTTCTTCATGGCCTTCGCCCAGGCGACAGCCCACTACCAGAAGAAACTCGACCTCCGACCCCCGCTGCTGGTCGGATTCTTCCTTGCCGGACTGGTTGTCCACGGCGGCCTGCAGAGCTGGTGGCTCGAGCCTGTCCTAAAAAGTCTGGGCCGCGTCGCCCTTTTCACCTGGGCCACGATTCTGACGGGCTTCAATGACAACGCGGCGATCACCTATCTCGCGACTCTCGTGCCCGGCTTCACCGAGCCCTTCAAGTACGCGGTCGTCGCCGGAGCCGTGACCGGCGGAGGCCTGACCGTGATTGCCAATGCCCCAAACCCCGCGGGCCAGGCGATCCTCCAGAAGTACTTCCCTGATGGCGTGTCGCCCCTGAAGCTCTTCCTATGGGCGGTCATTCCGACCCTGGTGATGTCGGCGGCCTTTATGCTCCTCTAGGGGAGCGGACCTCACCGGGCTGGACTCGGGTCGCTCACAAAACGGTAGCCCACGCCGGACTCCGTCTGGAAGTGCCCGGCCGAATCGATCTCCTCGCCCAGCTTGCGGCGCAGGTGCATCATGTAGATCCGTAGGTAATTGGTGTTGTTGATCGCGCGCGGACCCCAGAGCTCGCTCAGGATGGTATGATGGGTCAGCACCTTGTCGCGGTTGAGCACCAGCATCCTAAGGAGCTTGAACTCCATGGCCGTAAGCTTGACCGCCTGCCCGTTCTTCATGACGCGGCTTTTCTCGAGGTCCACATGGATGGGACCGAACTGGAAGTTGAGTTGGGCCGTCGCCGAGGGATGGACCCGGCGCAGGAGAGCCCTCATGCGGGCGAGGAGCTCCTCCCCCCCGAAGGGCTTCGTAAGGTAGTCGTCGGCCCCGTGGTCCAGCGCCTCGACCTTGCTCTTCTCGTGCCCGAGGACGGAAAGGACCAGGACCGGCACGGACGACAGGTGCCGCAGTGCCTTCAGAACTTCTATCCCCGTGATGTCCGGGAGCCCGATATCCAGGATGACAAGATCGGGAGCCCGAAGCGCCACCTCGCCAAGTGCTATCTTCCCGGACTCCGCCTCGCGCACGAAGTAGCCCGCCTCCTCGAGGGTAAAGCGCAGGAGCCTTCGGATCTGGGCCTCGTCGTCAACGAGCAGTATGTCTGATTTCCGCTCCAATGTCATCCCTGGGGTATCCCTTCGTGGGCGGTTAGTGGCAGGAACAAGGTGAACCTTGCGCCGCCGCCGACTTGCGACTCTACGGAGACGTCGCCTCCCTGCGCGCGCATGAACCCGCGCACGATCGACAACCCGAGGCCGACTCCCGGCTTACCCGACGCCTGTCCTCGAGAGAACTTGTCGAATATCCTGTCCTTAAGCTCGCCCGATATGCCCGGCCCCTGGTCGGAGACCGTGATCAGGATGCGCCTCGAGTCGTCGCTCAGCCCCGCTCCAATCATGACCTGGCGCTCCGGCGGCGTGTGCACGGCCGCGTTGAGGAGCAGGTTCGCGATCGCCTGCTCCATGAGGACGGCATCGGCCAGGAAGATGGGAAGGTCAAAGGGCACCTCGAGCCTGACAGGGTGATCCTCAAGGCGGGAGCCGACGATCCTGCGGGCTGACGCGATCAGGTCGCGGCCGTCGCACCAGTCGAGCTGGGGCTTGAGCATGCCGGATTCCAGTCGGCTTTGGTTCAGGAGGTTTCCGACCAGGATGTCGAGCCGTTCGGTCGCGATCCGCAGCTCGTGCACCAGGTGGTCCCTGCGGACCGCGTCGGCCGTCCCCAGCTGCTCCACCGCCGTGCGGATGACGGCGATCGGCGTCTTCAACTCATGGGAGACGCTGTCCAGGAGCGTCTGGTGCATCTGCTCGGAAACGGCAAGCAGCCGTGCCCGGTTCGCCTCGGTCCTCAGGGAAGCCAGCTGTCCGCCAATGCTCGCCGCGACAAAGTAGGTAGCAAGTAGAAGGCCCTCGTCGAAGTGCAGCGTGGAGAAGGAGAGGCGCGGTGGGACGAAAAAGAAATTCCAGGCTAGCGCGCTCAGGACCGCCGCAAAAAGCGCCGCCCATCGGCGCAGTCGCATGCTCAGGACGATCACCGAGAGAAGGTAGATGTAGCCGAGCGCGTTGTAGCTCAGCATGGTGGTCGGAGTGAACCAGCCGCACAGGGTAACCAGGAATATGACCGTCAGGACTTTGGCATAGTCCCGAAGGGCGCCACGAGGGGTAGCGAACGTTGAGAAAACGCCGCGCATAGGGTGTAGGCCGTGATTAAGCATTATCCATTCCAAGGAGGCAATCCCCGCATGTTTAACTCGAATAATATGAGCCATTTAAGCCGGGCCCGTATGGCCGGAATCCGGACCTGAATTCTCCATTTTCAGCTCCTGACAGGAGCCCGGATCCCACTCCCGGAACCGTCGCCAACCCCGTCGGTCGGTGTCTGGTGCTTCGCATCCGCAGGAAGGGTTGGCCGCGACCAAACGGGATTCAGTTCCCGAATATAACCCCGTGGCCAAACTGATTACATCGGAACGGGTCGGGCCGGCGTGCGTCATTCGCAGGTAGAACCTCTCCATGTGGATTGTAAGACTAGCGCTCCGGCGCCCGTACACCTTCGTCGTCGTCGCGATGCTGGTCATGATCATGGGCGTCTTCACGATCTTCACGACGCCGACCGACATCTTCCCGGACATCAACATCCCGGTCATCTCGGTCATCTTCAACTACAGCGGCATGTCGCCCGAGGACATGGAGAAGCACATCATAACCGGCTTCGAGCGCATCGTGACGACGACCGTGAACGACGTGGAGCACACGGAGAGCCAGTCGCTCTACGGCGTGGCCCTCGTCAAGATCTACTTCCAGCCGAAGGCCAAGATCGAGACGGCGCTGGCGCAGGTGTCCGCGATCAGCCAGACCGCCATCCGCGCCATGCCCCCGGGCACGCAGCCCCCGCTCGTCATCCAATACAGCGCCTCGGACGTGCCGATCCTGCAGCTGTCGTTCTCGAGCGACACGCTGCCCGAGCAGGGCATGTTCGACACGGCGATCAACGCGGTCCGCCCGCGCCTGGTCACGGTGCCCGGCGTCCAGATCCCCTATCCTTACGGCGGCAAGCAGCGCCAGGTGATGGTCGACCTGGACCCCGACAAGCTCTTCGCGTTCAATATCTCGCCCACCGACGTCTCCGCGGTCATCGGGGCCCAGAACCTGATCCTGCCGGCGGGAACGACGAAGATCGGCACGCAGGAGTACCCCGTCGCCCTGAACAGCAGCCCGATCAAGGCCTTCGACCTCAATAATCTCCCGATCAAGGTCGTGAACGGCACGCCCGTCTACATCAAGGACGTCGCCAACGTCCGCGACGGCTTCCAGGTGCAGACGAGCCTGGTCCACGTCTCCGGCAAGCGGGGCGTCCTCCTCTCGATCCTGAAGAGCGGCGGCGCCTCGACGCTGGACGTCGTGGCGGGGGTCAAGGGCGCGCTGAGCGAGCTGGGGAGCACGATACCCGCGGCCCTCAAGGTGACGCCGCTCTTCGACCAGTCGCTCTTCGTCCGCGCCTCCGTCGAGGGCGTGGTCAGGGAGGCCGCGATCGCCGCCGGCCTCACCGCTCTCATGATCCTCATCTTCCTCGGGAGCTGGCGGAGCACAATCGTCGTCATCACCTCCATCCCGCTCTCGATTCTGGTCTCCATCATCGTCATGAGCTGGCTCGGCGAGACGCTCAACATCATGACGCTCGGCGGCCTGGCGCTCGCGGTCGGCATCCTGGTCGACGACGCGACGGTGGAGATCGAGAACATCCACAGGAACCTCCACCAGAAGAAGCGCCTCGTGCAGGCGATCCTGGACGGCGCCTCACAGATCGCGGTGCCGGCCTTCGTCTCCACGCTCTGCATCTGCATCGTCTTCATCCCGGTCGTCTTCATCAGCGGCTCGGCGCGCTTCCTATTCATCCCGCTCGGCATGGCGGTCGCCTTCGCGATGATGACGAGCTACCTCCTCTCCCGCACGCTCGTGCCGACGATGGTGCACTATCTCCTGGCGAGCGAGGTGCAGCTTTACGGCGGCAAACTAGACCCGAACGACCCCCATGCCGACCCGGAGAAGGC
>DASRSJ010000318.1:0-8222 GCA_035656555.1 Opitutaceae bacterium | reverse complement strand
CCCCGGTTTCGAAAATGTTCAGCCGATTTCAGGCCCGCTCCTCGGCGTACGCTTCCATCCCGACGCACGAGCACACGAGATTGCGATCGCCGTACACGTTGTCCACGCGTCCGACTGCGGGCCAGAACTTGTGGGCGCGGGTCCAGGCGGTCGGGAAAGCGGCCGTCTCGCGCCCATAGGGCCGGTCCCAGTCGTTGGCGCAGACGACCTTGGCCGTGTGCGGGGCGTGCTTGAGGGGGTTGTTCACCGGGTCGGCCTCGCCGGTGGCGACCGCCTGCATCTCGCCATGGATCGCAATCATGGCGTCGCAGAAGCGGTCGAGCTCGGCCTTGGTCTCGCTCTCGGTGGGCTCGACCATGAAGGTGCCGGGGACCGGGAACGACAGGGTGGGGGCGTGGTAGCCGTAGTCCATGAGACGCTTCGCGGCGTCCTCGGCCTCGACGCCGTGCTTCTTCCAGCCGCGCAGGTCGACGATGCACTCGTGGGCCACGAGGCCGGAGAGGCCGCGGTAGAGGACGGGGAAGAACTTCCCGAGGCGCTTGGCCACGTAGTTGGCGTTCAGGATGGCGACCTTTGTCGCCAGCGTGAGGCCGTCCGGCCCCATCATGCGCATGTACATCCAGGAGATGACGAGGATGCTGGCGCTGCCCCAGGGGGCGGCGCTCACGGCGCCCAGATGGGCGCGGCTCTTGTCGGCCCCGAAGGGCGAGACCACCGCGTGGCCGGGGAGGAACGGCGCCAGATGCGCCGCCACGCCGATCGGTCCCATGCCCGGGCCGCCGCCGCCGTGAGGAATGCAGAACGTCTTGTGGAGATTCAGGTGGCAGACGTCGGCGCCGATGAAGCCGGGCGAGGTGAGGCCGACCTGCGCGTTCATGTTGGCGCCGTCCATGTAGACCTGGCCCCCGTGCTCGTGGACGATCGCGCAGATGTCCTTGATAGCGCTCTCGAAGACGCCGTGGGTCGAGGGATAGGTGACCATGAGCGCCGCGAGGCTGGAGGAGTGGGCCTCGGCCTTGGCCTTCAGGTCGGGGACGTCGATGTTGCCGTCGGCGTCGCAGCGCACCGCCACGACCTCGAAGCCGCACATGCTGGCGCTCGCCGGGTTCGTGCCGTGGGCGCTCGTCGGGATGAGGCACACGTTCCTGCGGCCCTCGTTCCTCGACTCGTGGAAGGCGCGGATGACGAGGAGGCCGGCATACTCGCCCTGAGAGCCGGCGTTCGGCTGCAGCGAGACGGCGGCGAAGCCCGTGATGTCGCAGAGCCAGGCCTCGAGGTCACGGAACATCCTGCGGTAGCCGCGGGACTGCTCCTCGGGCGCGAAGGGATGGAGCTTGGAGAACTCCGGCCAGGAGACCGGGAAGAGCTCGCTGGCCGCGTTGAGCTTCATCGTGCAGGAGCCGAGAGAGATCATGGACTGGCAGAGCGTCAGGTCCTTCGCCTCGAGCCTCTTGATGTAGCGGAGCATCTCGTGCTCGGTGTGGTTTTTCTGGAACACCGAGGCCTCAAGGTAGGGGCTCGTCCTGGCGAGGGGGGCCGCGAAGTCCGGGCTCACGGATTCGGGGCTCGGCAAAGGGACGCTTCCGAAGATGGCGAGGATCGCCCGGACCTCCTCAAGCGTCGTCGTCTCGTCGAGCGAGATGCCGACCCGGTGCGCGTCGATGCGGCGCAGGTTGAAGCCCTTCGCCTCCGCGGCCGCGTGGACCCTATCGGGCGCGACGTTGCCTACCGTGAGCGTGTCGAAGAAGGGCTCGGTGCCGACCTTGGCCCCGGCAGAGCGAAGGCCCGCGGCCAGCATCTCGGTCAGGAGCTTCGTGCGCCGCGCGATCTTTGCCAGGCCCTGGGGCCCGTGGTAAACCGCGTACATGGAGGCCATGACTCCCAGGAGCACCTGGGCCGTGCAGATGTTGGACGTGGCCTTGTCGCGGCGGATGTGCTGCTCGCGGGTCCCGAGCGCCAGGCGCATTGCGGGGTCGCCCTGGGCGTCGCGGGAGACGCCAACCAGGCGTCCGGGCATCTGGCGCTTGAAGGCGTCGCGCGTGGCGAGGAAGCCGGCGTGGGGCCCGCCGAAGCCGAGCGGGACGCCGAAGCGCTGGGCCGAGCCCACGGCGACGTCCGCCCCAAACTCACCCGGGGGTTTAAGGAGCGTGAGGCCGAGGAGGTCGGCCGCGACGATGCAGAAGCCGCCAACCGCGTGGACCTGCTCGAAGAAGGAGCCGAAGTCCTGGACGGTGCCCCAGGTGTCCGGGTACTGCACCAGGGCGCCGAAGCAGCCGGTCTCCGGCGTGTAGGTCTTGTGGTCGCTGATCCTGACCTCGATCCCGAGCGGCTTGGCCCGGGTGCGGACGATGTCGATCGTCTGGGGGTGGCAGGCGTCGGAGACAAAGAACGTGCGGTGGGCGGAAGCGTCGCCTTCCTTCAGGCGGTGGCACATCATCATCGCCTCCGCGGCCGCCGTGCCCTCGTCGAGCATCGAGGCGTTCGAGATCTCGAGCCCCGTCAGGTCGCATACCAGGGTTTGGAAGTTGAGGAGGGCCTCCAGGCGGCCCTGGGAGATCTCAGCCTGGTAGGGCGTGTAGGCGGTGTACCAGGCGGGGTTCTCGAGGATGGTCCTCTGGATGACGCCCGGGACCAGCGTGTCGCTGTATCCCATCCCGATGAAGTTCCTGAAGACGCGGTTGTCCGCGGCGATCGCGCGAAGCTCGGCCAGGGCGGCGCTTTCGCCGATCGCGGCGGGAAGGCTGAGGGGGCCCGTGCGGATGTGGGAGGGGACCGCGGCGTCGACCAGGGCATCGAGATTCGGGAATCCCAGCTCCTGGAGCATGGCCGCCGTGTCGGCGGGGCTGTCGCCCAAGTGTCGGCGGGCAAAGGAGTCGGTTGGATTCGCGAGTTCGCTATGCGAAGACATGCGGGAAAAAGGTAGGCACGCCGGGGATGCGCGCAACCGTGTTTTGCCCAAACAGAGCCTCTGTTTGATTCCCGGGGCCACCTGGCCTAGGAATGGGGGATCCAATGGCGCAAAAATCTTATTCCACGAAGCAGGATAGGGCCGGGCACGTGGCCAAAACGCTCGAGAGGCTCTACCCTGAAACGCCCATCCCGCTGGACCACAAGGATGCCTACACGCTTTTCGTGGCCGTGGTCCTCTCCGCCCAGTGCACAGACAAGCGCGTGAACCTGGTGACGCCGGAGCTTTTTGCCCTGGCGGACACTCCCCAGAAGATGGCCAAGGTGCCGGTAGCCGAGATCCAGCGCATCATCCGGCCCTGCGGCCTGTCGCCCCAGAAGGCCAAGGCGATCTCGGGACTCTCCAAGATCATTGTGGAGACGCATGCAGGCCAGGTTCCCAGCTCGTTCGAGGAACTGGAGGCGCTTCCCGGGGTGGGACACAAGACGGCCAGCGTGGTCATGTCGCAGGCCTTCGGGGTGCCGGCTTTCCCAGTGGACACTCATATCCACCGCCTTGCGAAGCGCTGGAGGCTTTCGTCGGGGAAAAACGTGGTGCAAACCGAGCGGGACCTGAAGGCCCTCTTCCCCGAGGAGACTTGGAACAAGTTGCACCTGAGGATTATCTACTACGGCAGGGAGCACTGCACCGCCCGCGGATGCGACGGGAAAACCTGCATGATTTGCGCTTGCTTCAACCCGAAGCGCGGGTCTCACTGACCCTTCACTTGTTCGGGCTGTAGCGTAGCCTGGTAGCGCGCTTGCATGGGGTGCAAGAGGTCGAGAGTTCGAATCTCTCCAGCCCGACCATTTTTACCCGCGGAAACGGACCATTGCGCCCGTTTGGGACGAAACCCGGGTTCCCTGCCTCATCCCTCCATGAGGAACTTCTCGAACCGGCCCTTGAGCGCCCGGCTGAGCGGGATGCGTGTTCCGTTGCGAAGAAGGATCGTGTAGTCGCCCTGCTCGTTCGGCTGGAGCTCCTTCACCTGGTCCGTGCGCACGAGGGCCGAGCGGTTGACGCGCGTGAACATCTGGGGACCGAGGCGCTCCTCGATCGCGGTCAGGGTGTCGCGGGGCATGAGGCGCTCGCCGGCGGTCGTGTGGATCACGACGTAGTTGTCCGCGGCCTCGATCCAGACGATCTCATCAAAGCGAAGGAAGACGAAGCGGCCGTCGGCCTTCACGGCCAGGCGCTCGGGCTTCGGGGGCGTGCTCGCGACGCCGGCAAGCATCCCCTCGAGCTTTGCGCCGAGCTCGCCGGCCTTGCGGGCGTTCACGTACTCGGCGGCGCGCCCGAGGGCCGTCTCAAGGCGCTCGCGGTCGAAGGGCTTGAGCACGTAGTCGACGGCTCGGACGCCAAAGGCATCCACGGCGAACTTGTCGTGCGCCGTGACGAACACGATCGCCGGGCGCTCGGAGGCCTCGAGGCCGGACACGACCTTCAGGCCGTCGCAGCCGGGCATCTGCATGTCGAGGAAGACGATGTCGGGCTTGTCGCGCCGGATCGCCTCCGCGGCCTCCGTGCCATTCGCGTACTCGCCTATGATCTCAAGCGGCACGTCCTTCGGAAGGAGGGAAAGGAGTCGGGCGCGGGCCAGGGGCTCGTCGTCCGCGACGAGGATGCGGAGCTTAGTCATGATGGGGAAACGCTGTAGGGGATGGTGATCGTGACGCAGAGGCCGCCCTTGGGGCCGTTCGCCATCTCAAACTTCTGCTCGGAGCCGTAGAGCTCCGTCAAGCGCGCGCGGGTGTTGGCGACGCCGATGCCCTGCCTCTTGAAGCCGCCCTCGGGGATGCCCGCGCCGTTGTCGCTGATAGAGAGGACGAGATTGCCGTCCTTCCTGGCGCCGCGGACCTCGATGCGGCCCATGCGTGAGTTGGGCTCGACGCCGTGGTGCATGGCGTTCTCGACCATCGGCTGGAGGATGAGGCTCGGCACCTGCGCCTCGATCGCGTCCTGGTCCACGGCTATCGAGACCTCGAGGCGGTTGCGGAAGCGGATCTTCTCGATGTCGAGGTAGCGCTCGATGAACGCGACCTCCTCGCGCAGCGAGGTCTTCGGCGCGCCCGTGTGCGACATCGTGATGCGAAGGAGCTCGCTCAGGCGAACGAGCATCTTGTCCGCCGCGTCAACGTCCGTGTGCATGAGGGACGCGATGCCGTTCAGGGTGTTGAAGAGGAAGTGGGGCTTTAGCTGGTGGAGGAGCGCTTGGAGCCGGGCCTCGGTCAAATGCTTCTCAAGCTCGAGCGTCTGGACGGTGCGGTCGTGGTACTTGCGGTAGTAGTCCAGCGCATGGCTCATCGAGAGGATGACGCCGTAGACAAGGAGGTTGAACGGGATCGTCCGCACGAAGAGCGGATGGAAGATCTCGCCAAAGGAGGCCGGCTCGCCCGCGATCCGGCTGTCGACCTCACCGACCAGCGTTCGCAGCAGCACGTAGGCGAACGAGAAGGCGAGGGCCGCGACCAAGTGGATTCCCGCGGCGGCCCAGCGGGAGCCTCGCTCCGGCGGGTAGCGGCGCGCGAGCCAGACGACGGCGAGCGACAGCGCGCCGTACACGTACCAGTCCTCGAGCGAGTCGCTGATCGCCTCGCCCCAGGTGATCGACCGGCCGAGGAAGTTGCTCGAGAGGTAGATCTCGCTCGCGATCGCGAGGGCGACGAGCGACCAGAGCGCCACCCATCCGGTTCCCTTGAGCAGGGTGGGGGCCATGGAACGCGCGCTCATTGCCGAAAGGTTTTTACTTCGGCGAGCCGGAGGTCAATAGCAGTCCGTGCGTCGTTTCGCGCGGACAACGCGAGAGGCGCCCCTCACTTGCTCAACAAAATGCCCGAATTGGAAAACGCCGAGAAGGGCCCGAGCTCTCCCGCCGGCGCCATTTCCCCGCTGGTTCCGGTGCTGGTCCCGCTGGCGATCGCGGCCATCATCATAGGCATCGTTTTCCCGAGGATATTCCCGTTCAAGGCGAGGACCGACGCCGCGCCCGCGGCGCGCTTCACGGACATGACACGGGACGCGGGCCTGGACTATATCCACGACAACGGCGTGCAGTATGGGCGCGATACGCCAACGACGCTGCCTGGCGCGGTGGCCTTCCTCGACTACGACAATGACGGGCATCCCGATATCTTTTTCGTAAGCGGCACGTCCTGGCCCTGGAACACCTCGGCCGCCGGCGCGGCTCCGACCTGCGCCCTCTACCACAACAACGGGGACGGGCACTTCTCCGACGTGACGAAGGCCGCGGGCCTCGACATCAACATGCTCGGCATGTCGGTCGCCGTCGGCGACTACGACGGGGACGGATTCCCCGACATCTTCGTGACCGGGATCGGCGGCAGCAGGCTGTTCCACAACGAGGGCAACGGAACCTTCAGGGACGTGACCGCGGCGGCGGGAGTTGGCGGCGACGACCACGTCTGGAGCACGGGCGCCGTGTGGATAGACCTCTTCGGTGACGGCAGGCTGGATCTTGTGGTCTGCAATTATGCGCGGTGGGCGAGGGAGACGGACCTCCAGGGAGCGTTCGCGGCGGAGATCGCCGGGCCCTCGTACACGGCGCCCGCCGGCTTTGTCAGCGAGTTTCCCTCGGTCTACCGGAACATGGGTGGCGGCAAATTCGTCGAGATCTCCGCCCGGACCGGCCTCAACCTTATCGACCGCCAGACCGGATACCCCCGCGCCAATCCGCTGGCTGTCGCGGCGGTCGACGCCAACGGCGACGGGAAGCTGGATCTCCTGTTCAGCTACCAGTCCGGCGGGGACATCCTTTTCCTGAACCAGGGCGACGGGACTTTCCGGCAATGGACGCCGCCGACCGAGGAGAGGCGCGAGGGCGCGTCGGCGGGACTCGTCGGCTCGGGAGCGCTGTCGTTCTCCAGGCAGGACCGGGTCGCCGGCCGCTTCGGGATCCTGCGCGCCGCGGGTCTCGCGATGGCGCCGGCCGCCGACGAAACGGACAACCTCTGCCGCCTTGGGGGCAAGCTCGGGGTGGCGCTCATGGACTACGACCTCGACGGCAGGACGGACATTGTCTCCGCGAATGGCCTGGCGGAGCCTGCCCTGGCCCACTTTGAGCACGGCCACGAATTCCAGTCGGCGCCCTCGCTCCTGTGGAACAACGGGCAGGGATGGGTGCCTGCGCCGAACTCGGCGGAGCAGAATGCGCTTGGCGTCCCCGTCCTGGGTCGCGGCGTCGCGGTGGCGGACGTCCTTGGCAACGGCAGCCTCGACGTCCTCATTGCACAGAATGGAGGGCCGCCGCATCTGCTGCGCAACGAGCAGCGCACCCACAACGCGTGGCTTCGGATCGATCTCGTCGGCACCCGCTGCCAGCGGGACGCCGGCGGCGCGCGGGTCGAGGTCGACACTCCCCGCGGCGTGCTCGTGCAGACCATGGAGCCGGCGACGGGTTACATGGCACAGTCGGAGAAGACCCTCACCTTCGGCCTCGGCGCCGACGACCGCGTCCGCAAGGTCGTGGTTCGCTGGCCGGATGGCGCGATCCAGGAGGTGCGCCCGCCGGGCGTTAACCGCCGGATCGTCATCACGGAGCCCCTCTAGGGGCCTCGCGCGGCGATTCGTCCCCTGGGTACGGCCGTTCGCCCCAATTACGGGCCTGTCAGCCCCTAACGCCTTTAAGTGGCGCCCCCTCGGGCGCCATTCTTGCGGGGTCCGCTTACCCTAACCCCGACCCAATCGTCCCGGAAGCAGAGGCTTCCATCCAGAGACTTCATGAAATCCCTACGCACGCTCCTCCTTGCCGCTGCCCTTGCCATCGTTGCTGGCGCCCCGGTCGTCGCCGAGAACGCCGTCATCGTGTGGAACCAGCAGGCTCTCAATGCGACGCGTCTCGCGCGCAATCCGCCCCCGCATTCAGCCCTGTACCTGGCGACCTTCCATATCGCGATCTTCGACGCGGTGAACGGGATCGACCACAAGTATCACGGGTGGCTGGTGAACGATCCAGCCCCGGCCGGCGCCAATGTGGACGCGGCCATCGCGAGCGCCTCGATCACGGTGCTCAATTCCCTTTGGACCTGGACCAACCCTCGCACGCTGCAGATCGCCTACGACAAGGCCCTCTCCGGCATTCCGGACAGCCAGTCCAAGAAGGACGGCGTCGCGTGGGGCAAGAAAGTCGCCGAGGCCATCCTCGCGAACAGGGCGGACTGCGGCTATAACAAGCCGATCCCCGGAAGCTATTCCTCGACGGAGCCCGGCAAGTGGCGAGAGACGCCGTCCGCGTTCAGGCCGCCGACGCTTCCCTTCT
>DASRSJ010000317.1:0-12859 GCA_035656555.1 Opitutaceae bacterium | reverse complement strand
TTTCCGGATGGTCCCTCAAAACATCCTTCATGTGGATCACGGTCATTCCCGACCCCCCGTTGTTCGGCGAGGTTTTTATAGCAGACCCGTTTCCCGACTTGGTCTCAGCGATGGAGCCTTTCAACGCCGCGAAGGCCCTTTCAGCGTCTGATAGTTTTGCCTTCAGCTCATTGGCCTGTGCCGCGCTTGAAGCCGATTCCGAAATGAGCACGCGTCGCTCGGTCAAGAGGGTCGATATCTTCCGCTGTTGAATGACACCCATGACCGTTGCTCCGATCAAAACCGCTCCGGCGATTATCGATAGTTGAGTCTTTGTTATGGTCATAAAATAGAACACCGAAGCCGCACCGGTCGGAACGGCTCCGACCAGAGCCGCAGTTGTCACTTTGGTAACAAAGCTCACGGGTACCGCCGCAATAGCCTGAGTTCCTAAGGTCAAAGACAGCGCTGCGGTGGTTGATGTGATGCCGCGCCTGCTCAGGGACAGGCGCATCTTTTCGAGCGCCCGCTCAACACGCATCCGGGCGCCGCTTTCCGTAATGCGCAGCTTTGAACCGACATCTTCAAAAGTCCGACGGTCAAAGAAGTGCAGCAGAATGGCCTCCCGGTCCCGCTCGGTCAGCCCGTGGATTGCATCGTCGAGCACAGGCCGAAGGTCCTCCCAGGCAGGTTCGGCGTCGAATTGGGCCGGGGCCTGATTCATAGCCTCTGCCCTTTGCTGGAGTGATTGCAGCTGCCTGTCCTTCCTAACGGCCTTTGCGGTCGCAAAACGCGTCGCGACGAACAACCACCCCACCAATGACTCCCGTCGTGAAAGGGAAACGGCCTTTCGCGCAAAATCCGTGAAAACCTCCTGAACGACGTCCTCCGCAAGGTGCACGTTTCCGCCGACTCGCCGCAATGCCACGGCGTAGACAGTTCCGATATGCCTTCGTACGATCTCCGAAAATGCTTCGTTGGATTTCTCGGCGACGAAGATGCGGAGCAGTTCGGAATCATCTCGCATAGGTGTACCTTACTTAGCACCGGCTCATCCGTTAAACCGCACAAAAGTCTCAATGACGGTCATGGAATGAGCTGCGTTGACCAAAAAGGGACTGTCCCCTTTCTTGCCGCGTCCGATCCTCCCCCGCCCTGCGGGCCCATAAACCTTGAAAGGGAGTGGCTTTACCGGGTCGCTTTGCCGCTTTCGTGGTTCGCCACGAATTTTCTTTCCGCAACTAACCGGGCCATATGGATTTGAAAGTGGTGGCAAGACTCGGAATCGAACCGAGGACACGAGGATTTTCAGTCCTCTGCTCTACCAACTGAGCTATCTTGCCGTATACCGACGAGCGTCGGTTATTACGCCCCTATCACTCGGAGTGACAAGCAATTTCGGGGACGCGGAAATCCAGCCCTAGATGGTCAACTTGTTGAGATTGAGGGCCGTGACACCGTCAACCGGCTTGCCGGCCGCAAGCGCCGGCTTGAAGCGGACTCGGTGGATCACCGAATCGAGATAGGGATCGTTCAAGGCCTGGCGGCAGGCCTCGTCGGCGAAGGCCTCCGTGGCCAGGCCATCCTTGTTAACCCTAACAAAGAAGGTCGCGTCGTACTTGCCCGAGTTGAGCTTGATCGGCAGGTCCGCCGGAAGGCTCCCCATGACGGCAACAGGCGGCAGCGTCGCCCCCATATGCGCCCCAATGTACTCCGACTTCACGTACTCGAAGGCTTCTTCCCGGGTAAGCTCGACGCGGTCCTGAGCAAGGTTTGTCGCGACCTCCTTTCCTCCGTCATAGATGTGAATCTGGAAGTCGATCATCTCGTAGTTGAACGGAAACCCCTCCTCCGAGAAGTGGACGTGGCTGATCTGGGAATAGACCGGGTCCAGCGATTTCGCGTAGACGAGGTTCTGGACGAGTCCCGGCTTGGAGTTTCTGGCGTGGAAGCGGGTCATCGTGACCACGTAGGGATGAAGGAGCGGCTTCGGGGACGTGATATAGAACTCGATGTCCATGGCGTCGAACCCCGCAGTGGCGATCTTGCCGGTCGGTTCATCGCCGTTCGCCGCCTGGTCCGCGGCCGCGTTGGCTACGGTGCCAGCGTGGCCAACATTGATGTTGCCCGAGCCAGACAAGCCCAGGCCTCCGTCCAAAATCACTGGCTGCACCGGCGAGGCCAAGGGTAGAGGGATACCCGTCGTCGAGTCGCTCTTCGAATGGGTCTCTGCGTAGCGCATCTGTGCGCCGAAGAATTCCGAGTTGAACGAGAATTGGTCGTCGGAGCCCGCAAGGACCGCGGCCCCGGCGAGCGCCTTGTTCTGCATCGTATCCACCCTTGCCTGCGCGTTGCGCGCGACGTCGATCAGGTCGGTATTGAGGGCCGAAGAGCGGCTCAGGCCCTGCGTCAGCCTCACGCTCGGGTCGTTGGCGTAGGAATAGCCCGCCTCGCGCTTGAAGCCGGTGATGCTTGCAGAGCCCTCGGTCAACTTGAGGTTGGGCGTGATCTTGAGGTTCACCGGCGCCTGTTTCGCTGAAATCACCTTCTCCTGGTGGTTGATCTCGATCACCCACGAGGATCCTGTGACATCCCTCACCGGATAGAGGTCCCGGTCCAGGTTGATCGAGATGTCGGCGCCCATGAAGAGCGTGTGAGTCTTGGCCTCCTTGACGACGACCTGCTCCATTGTGATCGGCTTGTCCCTCGTCACGTCGGCTATAACCACCGCAGCAGTGGCCGAGAACATGAAAAGAAGGCCGCACGCGCGGACCTGAAAACGATTCCAGGGACCTTGGGGTAAAGTCATGGGGTAAGGACGAAGCTGGGAGATCAAGCGGAAGTTTTCAAGCAGAGCCCGCGTGCCTGCACGGACGATGCCATGTGACCTCGCCTTCTTTCATCCCTTTGGCTACGAGGCACAAGCACGTCCTGTAGCGCCAAGGAAGGCGAATGCCATTCAAACCTTTCGGTTGACCTCAACCAACCGCATGAACTCCCGGTCAGTGCCCGTAGGTGCGCAGATTATCCAGAATTGCATGGGCAGCTACATTCCCGGGATCGAGAACCAAAGCCTTCTCTGCATTGTGAATGCCTTCCTCGACCCGACCGACCGAACCCAAGGCTGTCGCCAGGTTACAGAGGGCGGGCACATAGGCCGGATTCAGCTTCAGAGTCTCCTCGAATTCGCTGATCGCGTCATCGACATGGCCGGGCTCCTGGGCAAGCGCACAGCCAAGATTGAAGTGCGCCTCAGCGAGGTGTGGATTGAGTCGCAGCGCCTCGTGGTATTGCGCGATGGCTTCCTTTGTCCCGCCGGGTGTCGCCCCAAAGGCACAGCCCAGATTATAGTGGGCCTGGGCGTAGTCGGGCCGCAGGTCGAGGGTTGCCTCATATTCGGCGATGGCCTCCGGCATGTGGCCCTGCATGGACATCAGCGCGCGCGCCAGGTTGAAGTGCGCGTCGACCATCGTGACGTTAAGGGCAAGAGCCCTCCTGAACTCGGCGACGGCATCGTCAATCTGCCCGGGAACCCGAACCAGGGCCATCGCGAGGTTCAGGTGGGCCTGTGCGTAGCTCGGCTCAATCTCCAGCGCCCGGCGGTACTGCTCGATTGCCTCGCCCAATTTTCCGGGCTCGGCCGCCAGGGCGTAACCCAGGTTGTTCCGGGCCCTTTCATTGCCCGGCACGGCACGGACCACGCTCTGCCACACGGCCTCGGCGCTGAGATAGGTTTCATTGCGCCGCCACGTGGCAGAGAGCAGAAGGATCGAAACGGCAACGCTGATTCCCACTGCCCATCGCGGGATCCACCGAAATCCGGCCGTGACGAGGACCACGATGACCGGGATCAACGGGAGGTACATCCGGTGCTCGGCAACCGTCTCGGTCAGGATCGGAATGAAGCTTGAACTGGGTGCCAGGAGCGCAAGAAAGCAGGTGCCCAGAAATCCCAAGGCGGGACGCCGGCAAAGAGCCCAAAGCGTGGCGGCCACGACCAATGCCACGACAAAGCATCCCATGAACACATCCGATGGGGGCGCCACAAAAGCACGGCCGTAATCGAACACCAGCGGCTGCGGCCATAGGCTGAGCCTAATGTAATGCGCCAGGGCCCATGCCTGCGTCGCCGCATAGCGCAACGGCGACACACTACCGGCAAACCCAACGGTCCCGGCGCGTCCATGGGTTGAGACCACGAGGAACCCCAGCACAATCCACGAGGCGGCGAGGCCAATGTAAGTCTTGGTGCGGATTCGAAGCGCATCCCGGAAGGTGCCGGCCAGGAAAGTCCGGTCAAAGAGCAGCACCATAAGCGGGGCCGAAGCCATGGACTCCTTGGTCGCCATGCCCAGAAGGCAGCATGCAACCGACAGGATGAGCCATGAATCCCGGCCCTGCGCGCCCCGGATAAGGCAATAGAGGGTTGCGAGGTAGAACAGGCCCATCAGGGACTCCGCCCTTTGGATCACGTAGGTCACGGACTCCGAGTTCAGCGGATGCACCGCCCACAGGAGGGCGACGCAGAACGCCACGGGCAGGGCCACCGCGCTGCGGCGGGCCTCAAGTGTCCTGCGCACGATCCCAAGAAGGAGAAGCGCCGAGAAGACATGGATCAGCAGGTTCGTCGCGTGATAGGCAGCCGGGCCAGCTCCGTGCAGTGCGAAATCGGCGGCCAGCGAGAGATTCAGGATCGGGCGTCCGCTGACGGTCGAGTCGGCGGCGGGCGCAAGCGCGGTGCCGAGGTGCCGGATCGTCGCGTTGTCTACAATCGAGGGGATGTCGTCGAATAGGAACGGGACGTGGAACGTGTTGGAGTACGCCACCAGGGCGGCCACGGCGACAATGCCCCCGGCCAGCGCGACGCCCGGAAAACGGGATGAAGCGGGTGCCGACGGATTCGGATTCGGGCTGGTGGGCATGGGCGCCGGCCTGGCAGCCGCTACACCTTGCCGCGCTTCGCTTCGAGCTCGAGCCGGATCTCGGCCATTCTCTCCGGCGTCAGCTTGTAGCGCGCCAGGGCCACGAGGGCGAAGCATAGGCCGACAACAGGTATTGCGGCAAAGAGGAACCGGACCATGAAGAGCGTGTGGTCCGTCTGGACGTCGAGCTTCGAGTCAAAGCCGACCCAATCCATGATGAAGAAGGATATCCCAGCCCCGACCGCCATGCCGAACTTGATGATCCAAGAGTTGCTAGAGGCGAACGCACCCTCCCGGCGGCGGCCTCCCTGGAGCTCGTCATAATCCACCACGTCAGCCGTCATGGATCCCCATAGGGTCCAGAACCCGGCCCCTATGAAGGCTATGAGACCGGATGCGAATACCTGCAGCCACACAATGTCCGGGGTGTAGAGCCACCAGCTGCCGATGAAGACGGCGATGGCGCTCAGGAACACGCAGGCCATCGCCTTCGTCTTGCCGAGGCGCTTGGCGATGAAAGCGAAGACGGGAATCCCCAGAAACCCAAGGATCATGCCCATGACGCCCATCTTCGCGTTCCATCGGTAGCCGACGGAGAGATTGCCGCGGCAGACATAGTAGAGCGTGTCGGTGAGGCCCAGCGTGCCAACCATGCTCAGGCCCATGCTATAGGCCATGTTCATCGTGACCTGCATGCGGAACGGCTGGCAGCGCAGGGTCTGCCACAGCGTCTCCTTGATGGAGACCCGCGACTGCTTCTGCTCGACGACCTTCCCGTAGTAGCGCTCTCGAACGAGGAGGAAGCTCGTGATTCCGGTGATGGCCATGATCACGCCCGCGATGGAACAGAACACCTGGGCTCCTATCAGCATGTTGGGCTTGGCGTCCGCTGGGGCCGCGGACCAGGCCGAAGCCGTGGTGAAGAGGTGCCCGATCTTCGCTCCCACGTTGTGGTAGGTGGCGCCCACCCAAACCGACATACTCAGGAACTGGCCGCAGAAGAAAAGGCCGAGTTCGGGCACCTTCTGGATCACGTTCTTATATGAAAAGATCGCGGTCCTCTCGTTGTAGTCCGGAGTGAGCTCGAAGCCAAGGCTCTGGTACGGCATGTTGAAGCAGCTGACCAGCGGAAGGTACACCGCCGAGGAGGCCAGCATGAACCAGAAGTAATTCGGGATGTTGTGCCCGAAGAGCATCGTTGAGCCCCAGCCCGGCGTGACCCCGACGCAGATTGGCAGCCCCAGGCCGGCGACAATGGCACCGACGAGCATGTAGGGCCGGCGACGCCCGAATCGCGTGCGCGTGTTGTCGGAAAGCCAGCCGAAGAGGGGGTCGGAGATTCCGTCAAATATCCGGTTCAGTATAATCGCGACGCCGATGAGGGCCGGTCGCACGCCGAGGTACTGGGCAAAGACGGCATAGGCGAAGGTCGGGTAGAACCAGTGCCCCCACATGTCGATGAACGACCCGAAGCCGTAGCCTATCTTCTGGGAAAGCGGCACCTCATCCGCGATCGGCGCGGCGGCCGCGGGAATCAGGCCCGGGTCAGCTTCAGGGGTGGCATCCATGGTTTCGGGGGAATCGAGAGCAACCGGACCAGAGTCCTGCTTGTTGCTCAGCTCTCGTCAACACACGTCCGGTTACAAAGTCAGGAGGCGGGAGCCTTCTCGCCGAGGACACCGCGAATGACCGAGGCGAGCTCCGAGATGTCATAGGGCTTGGCAACCATGCCCGCAAAACCGTGCTTCCTGAAGTCGGACATGGCCAGGTCGCTCGAGTACCCGCTTGAGACGATGGCCCGGACCTTGGGATCGTATTTGCGCAGGATCTCGATCGCCTCGCGGCCGCCCATGCCCCCGGGAATCGTGAGATCCATGACAACCAGGTCGAAGGGCCTGCCGGCCTCTCTCGCGCTCTTATAGCGCTTGATGGCCTCGGCGCCGTCGGAGACGGCCTCGAAGTCCAAGCCCATCCGGCGCATGAGCCTCTCGGCCATGGTCAGGATCGGCACCTCGTCGTCCATGAAGAGCACGCGTCCGCCGTTAAGGGAGGCTGCGAACGCACTAGGGATGCCCGAGGACGCCTCGGACACGGGAGCCGCCGGCAGCCAGAAGGTGAAGACGGTCCCTTTGCCCAACAACGAGCTCACCTCGATGTGGCCCTGGTGGCGCTTGATGATCGAGAACACAGTCGCAAGACCGAGTCCGTGGCCCTGCAGCTTGGTCGTGAAGTAGGGATCGAATATCCTGTTGATGTTCTCGGGCGCGATGCCGGCGCCGGTGTCGGCGACCGAGATGCAGACGTAGTCGCCCTCCGCCAGGACGCCATGGGATCCCGTGGGAACGCGCGCGTTGGACGCCTCTATCCGGAGCGTGCCGCCGACGGGCATCGCCTGCGTCGCATTGATGACGAGGTTCTGGATCACTTGGCTGATCTGCGCCTTGTCGACGTTGGCCGCCCAGAGGTCGTCAGGCATGTGGAATTCGCTCTTAACTCCCGATCCGCGGTGCGCGAAGGTTGCGGCTTCCTTGACGATCTCGGTCAGGTGCACCGCGGTTCGCACCGGGTCGCCGCCCTTTGCGAACGTGAGCAGCTGGAGCGTCAGGTCCCCCGCCCTCTTCGTCGCACGCACCGCCTCGTCGAGCAGAGAGGCCTGCTCCGGCATCGCGCTCAGGTCGAGCTGCAGGAGCGTCAGGTTGCTCATGATGGCCGTAAGGATGTTGTTGAAGTCGTGGGCGATGCCGCCGGCCAGGATGCCGACCGACTCCATCTTGGCCGCGTTCTGGAGCTTCTCCTCCATCCTCTGGCGCTCCGTCACGTCGCGAAGCACGAGGACGGCGCCGACGGGCCTGTTGGAGACGGTTGCGATCGGCACCACCCTGCCCTCGACCAGCCGGATGCGGTCGGAGCGCCCGCGCATGACGGTGTTCTGCGGAAGCTCGGCATGGATCCCGGCCTCCAGCACCTCGCGCACGGGAAGGGACGTGCGGGTCCCCGTCCTCGCGTTCTCGAGGATGCAGACTTCGCCCACGTGCTTGCCGACGCTCTCGTTGCCTTCCCACTGCGTGAGGTCAGCGGCCGCCCTGTTGATGAAAAGGACGCGCCCCTCGGGGTCGAAGGTGATGACGCCCTCGGTCATGCTGCCAAGCGTGACCGCGAGCCGCTCCTTCTCCGCCGCGAGCGCCAGCTCGGCGTCGCGCCTCGCCGTAATGTCGACGATGACGCCGACCAGATTCCAGGTGTCCTTGCCCAGCCGCGTGACCTCCACGTGCTCGTGGAGCAGGAACTTGTTGCCGCGGCTCGCCACGTGGTACTCCTGCTCGTAGTCGGGCCAGCCGCCGCGCAGCGCCTTTCTCGAGGTCTCGCGGATCTGGTTCCACTCTTCGACGAGCGGCTCCGTCCAAAGCTTGTCGGTCTCGGGTATCGAGTCCTCACCGAAGATCTTTTTGTAGAGGACCGACGGGGGAATGAACATCCGCCACTGGAGCCTGATGTCGGGGTCGCCGGTGACGACCGCCTGCCAGAGAAGACAATCAGCCCCCTTCAGGATCTGGTCCAGCTGCCCCTCGGTGAAGCGCCTGGCTTCCTCGGCCTCATGGCGCTTCGTCACGTCGGTCAGGACGCCGGCCAGGTTCCACTGGCCGTCGTCGCCCTTGCGGATCATGACCTCCTCGCTGAGCCAGTGGAGGCCGTCTGTGCCGATGATGCGAAACTCCTGCTGGTAGCCTCCGGCCCCCGTTGCGATGGCGTGTGCCGCCCTCTGGTCCATCTTCTCGATGTCGGGTGCCTGGTCCCTCTTCCAGAGCCAGCCCTTCTCGGCGAGCGTCGCGAGCCGGAAGATCGGGTTCTCGCTCAGCTGCGGGGGCGTGCGGATATTCCAGTCCAGCCTCCCGTTGGTTCCTTTGACCTGCGCCCACCAGAGCAGCACGTTCGAGCGGTCCAGGGTGTCCAGGATCAGGCGGTAGTTGGCGAGGCTCGTGCGGTTGACGTCTCCCTCGACCGGAAGGTCAGCGAAGGTGGGACGTTCCGATTTCCTGATGGCCCTCCAGCGACCCACGAAATAGCCCGCGACCAGACAAAGCGCGGCCACGGCGCAGGCTGCGGCCACGGAGGCCGGTGTTATGGCAAAGGGCACGCTATGAGGGTAAAAGGGGGGCTGCTGACACGGGGTACCTGGGTCATCGGCACACCGCCCGGGGTTCTTATCCCCAAAACTGAGGAAAGGAACCGTCAAAAGTCATGTCAACCGCGCAGCCGGGATCGATTAACGTTAGACCACCAATGAATTACGATGCAAAATGCATGGAGCGGGCCCCAATGCAGATTCCTCCGCCCCTTCGAGGCTCATTCCTCGCCGTCCAGGTACCCCAACGGCTCCGAACGGATCAGGGCTCTCTCGGGAGAGCGCACTTGCCACTTCTTGCTGTCCGGGTAATAGCAGCTCTCGCCGATCGGGTTGTCGGCGACGACCATGAATATCAAGTCCGCGGAGTCGTCCGCGCGCAGAGTGTGGGCGGCGCCAGGCTCGAACATGAAGGCATCCCCTGCCTCGATGGGCGTCTCGCCCTTGCTGTGGCGCGCGAACCCCTTGCCCGAGATCACGTGGTAGAACTCCCACTGCGCGCTGTGCGAGTGGTACGGGTACGAGATCTTGCCCGCGGGCACGCGGGTTATCTCAACGTCAAAGGGATGACGCTTCATGAAGTCCGTCGAGGCCGGTTCGCGGCCAAGCGCGTGGGAGACATTCTTGGACGTGATCGAGAATTTCCCCTTGGGCGACGTCCAGACCTCCTCGGCCATGGTGTTGGAATTGATCTTCTTCATGAATTTAAAGCCCGTCGTCCTCGATGTGGAATGCGCGCAGGATGCGGTGGAGGATCGGTGAAAGCAGGACACCCACGGCCGACAGGAACACCACCCCGCTGAAGAGCGCATAGGCCGAGGCGAACAGTTTGGCGGCATCGTCCCTCATCGGGTCCACAGGTCCCATGCCGGTCAGGATCATCGAGGCGTTGAGGAATGAGTCGATCCACGAGAGGTGCGCAATCCTGTGGTAGCCCACGATCCCGGTCAGGAGCGCCAAGCTCACGATGCCGAACATGATCGCGGCGGAGATGCCGAGCCGGCGGGCGAAGCTTGGGAGGGGCTGCAGCTTGCGCTTTTTCTTTACGTCCATGGTCCCGATCTAGGGCAGCGTTCCGGCCGACGCAAGCGGGGTCGGAGAAAGGGCCGGATTGCTTCGGGCTCCTATGCCCGCGATAGTCGCAGCCTACCCCCTTGAACATGAACCTTCCCCCAAGGCTTCTCGTTTGCGCAGCGGTAATCGCGATCAGCCTCGGCGCGTCTAGGTTATCCGCAAATCCGATCCTGGTCACGGGAATCAGCGGCGCCACCTTCCTCACCACAGATCCCGATGCCCTTAAACGCTTTTACGGCGCCGGCGCGGGCTTCACGGAGTCCGTACACTCGCCGGAGACCTACTTTTTCAAAGTAGGCGACTCCCAGTGGCTGGAATTCAAGCGCGTGAAATCCTATGAAGGCTCCCGCAGACTTCAGTATGTCACTCTCGGGACAAACAACATCGATGAAACCCAGAAGGAGCTCTCGGACCGCGGAGTCGCGGCTCACTGGGTGGTTGGCGCCCCGGGAATCAGGATACTCGAGCTTGAAGACCCGGCAGGCGACCGGATCCATATAGAGGAGACCTCTCCGGCGCCTCTAGGAGGCCCCCCATCCCACGCCTTCAGCGACCATCTCCAGCACGTGGGCTTCGCGGTGGACCGAAGCAAGCTCGCAGAGACGGCGGCATTCTACAGGGACAAGCTCGGCCTCGCCGAGGCGGTGCGGATGAATAACGACGATGGGCGCCTGGGATTGATCAAGTTCCGGGTGCCGGGACCCGGGAGGGACCTGATCGAGCTCATCTTCCACGACCCTCCGCTCAACAAGTGGGCCGCCGGCGCCTATGATCACATCAACTTCGAGGTGGCGAACATCGACGACACCTATCGCGTGCTCCATTACCACGGGATCGCCACGCAGGCGCGGCACTATCCCGAGGTGAACGGCGAGCACCTGTGGGCGATGAACCTGTTCGATCCCGAGCTGACACGCGTGGAGATCCAGGTCATCCCGCCGACGACGGTGCCCGTCGGGACGGTCTCAACGGTCGACGCCACCTCGCTCTTCGACGGCAAGACGCTCACGGGCTGGGAAGGCAATCTCGGCAACTGGAGAATCGAGGATGGGGCCATCGTTGCAGGTCACTTAGACGCCAAACAGCCCCACAACGAGTTCCTTGCCAGCACGCGCGACTTCGGAAACTTCGAACTCATTCTCCGCTACAAGATCGAGGGCACGGGACCGCTCGTGAACGGCGGAGTTCAATTCTGGTCCCAGCGAATCCCGAGTGGATTTGAGATGTCGGGATACCAGGCCGACTTGGGCGCCATTCTCGGGGCCAACACCGACGGCAATCTCTACGACGAGAGCCGTCGCGCGAAAAACCTGGCGGTCGTCCCGGAGGATGTCCGGGCTCGAGCGCTCAAACCCGGCGAATGGAACGACTACAGGATCCGCGCGGTCGGGCCCCGAATCCAGATTTGGCTCAACGGGATCAAGACCGTGGACTACATCGAGACCGACCCCTCGATTCCCCTGCACGGCAGACTTGGGCTCCAGATCCACGGCGGCGCCAACACCAAGGTCTCCTACCGCGACCTGACCATTCAGGCCATCCCCTGACGAGATCACCGTGAACAGGAGAACCTTTGGGAGACTGACCGTTCTGGGAGCCCTAGGCGCACTTGCGGGAGCCACGGCCGAGGCCGCGGCCCCGACCCCCGTCTCGGACAACTCGTCACGCAAAAACTACCGCCCGACGCTGAGCTCGCTGCGCAGCCACCCGTCGCCGGAGTGGTTCGACGACGTTAAATTCGGGATGTTTATCGATTATGGCCTCTATTCCGTGGCCGGTTATGCACCAAAGAAGGAAAAGGGCGCGATGTACCCCGACTGGTACCTGCAGCGCATGTATGATGATCCCGCGACAGCGAAGTACCACGCGGAGAAATGGGGAAAGGATTTCCAGAGAGACGACTTCATCCCGCTCTTCACCGCCGATAACTTCGATCCGGAAAAGATCGCGCAGATAGCCGAGGAAACCGGGATGCGCTACGTGGTCCCGTTCTGCAAGCACCACGACGGATTCTGCCTCTGGCCCAGCAGCTTCACCCATCGCAACGTGGCGACGATGGGGCCTAAGAGGGACCTGATCGGCCCGCTCAACGACGCCTGCCGCAAGCGAAACCTCAAGTTCGGGTTCTACTTCTCACTCGAGGAATGGGAGTACCCCGTGCTCCAGGACGGCACGAAGATGCTGCGCACCTGGACTAAGCTGGACGGCGAGCCCGACAAAATCGTCCCTTACGACGAGGCTGCAGTGGCCGGGAAAATAGCAGGCAAGATCCCGGTCAAGGACTTCATCGGGGACTACATCATTCCCCAGGCGAACGAGTTCGTGGACAAGTACGATCCCGACATCCTCTGGCTCGACGGCGACTGGACGGCCATGGCCGAGGAGATCGGCTCACCCGAGATCGTGAGCCATTTCTACAACCAGGCCGAGGGCCGCAAGGAGGTCGCCGCGAACGACCGGTTCGGCCGCTTCCTTCGCTTCAACAGCGGCGACTTCTCGACGAGCGAGTACGGCGCGAAGAACTCGGAGCGCTCGAAGGTGCTCCGCAAATGGGAGGAATGCCAGGGCGCAAGCCAGTCCTTCGGCTACAACTGGCAGGACACCGAGAAGAACATGAAGAGCGCAGAGGAGCTCATTGACATGCTGGTAGGCATCGTGAGCGAGAACGGGAATCTCCTCCTGGTAGTGAACCTGGACGGCAAGGGCGCCATGCCTGACTACATGCGCGACAGGCTGCTCGAAGTCGGGCGCTGGCTGAAGG
>DASRSJ010000316.1:0-7363 GCA_035656555.1 Opitutaceae bacterium | reverse complement strand
CTCCTTGATGGTGAGGGCTTATAATATTTAATTGAGGGTGCTCCATTACCGTTGGACTGCCGACTTGAGAAGAATGCATGCAACCGTTCATCACCATCGCGCAAAGGAGACTGACTGATTTTTTCATGGCCGAACGTTGATTATACTGCATTGAACGGTATCCCTGATTTTTTAACTTTTTCCACGGCAATGTCCTGGAAAAATACACCTCTGGTTTTGGGATCCGTTATTATGCCGTGCACGGTATATTCCGATTATTCGATTACCAAAATTAGATTAAACCCGCAGTCTTTCGCTGTAGGATAACCGCACAAGTGCCTAAACTCCTTAGAAAAGCGTAGTCATCGTCCGCCATTTCATTGGTCTTCTATGAGGCTCAATTCGGCGACCATCGATGATTTTGATTCTCAACAATATCCCGGATGGAGGTCGTTTCTGAATGCGGACGCACCATAGATTAAAGGGCCAGTGAACAACCCCTGCACCACATGGAACCCGTAGTCCGGGAGGCTGCCCTCGGCGACGCCGCGCAGATCGCGGAAATCCACGTGGCCACTTGGAAGCACGCCTACCGCTACCTTGTGCCAAGGTCGGCCCTCGATTCGCTTTCGGTCGAGGAGCGGGTCAAGGACTGGAAGAAGCGCCTGCAGGCCACGACCCGCATCACCTACGTCCTCGAGCTGGAAGGCTCAATCGTCGGCTGGGCCTCGGTCGGTCCGGCGCGCGACGAGGACCAGAAAGGCAACGCGGGCGAGTTGTATGCCATCTACATGGCGCCGTCCTTCATCGGTCGCCGGCTGGGCCAGGTCCTCTTTGCCCATTGTGAGTCGGAGCTTCAGAAGGACCGATACCCCATCGTCACGGTATGGGTCCTGGAGGCTAACCTGGGAGCGCGCCGCTTCTATCAGAAGGCGGGCTTCCAGCCGGACGGTGCCACGAAGTCGGTCCTCATCGGCGGAGCCAGCCTGGCCGAGCTTCGCTACAGCAAGCGGCTGCCGGTGCCGTAGGGGTTCCCGTCCCGCAAGCTACTAGACCCATGCGAGGATTGAGCTTCCCAGGATCACCGAGCCCATGGCCACATTGAGTGTCCGCTCACCCCTGGGCCCCATGTCAGACCTGCCGAGCACAGCCCCGATCCAGAGCCAGACCATGTCAACGACGACAATGACCACCGCGATGGCCAGCCACTTGAAGAAAACGTCCGCCGACGCATTCGAGCGGACGACGACCTGGGAAGACATGAGGGAAACGAAGGCGAGGTAGGCCTTGGGATTCGTGACACCCAGAAGGAATCCGCCTGCAGCCGTGAACGCGGGCTCATTCTTCCGGGCACCCGACGAGCCCCTGACGGGAGCCGTTGCGATCCGATAAGCGAGCCAGACTAAGTAGGTGGTCCCAATCACGGCCAAGGTTGTGACCGCGCCCGGTATCGTGCGGACCAGCGAAAATAGCCCCACGGCGCAGCCGGCTGCCGCAACATCGAGCCCGAGTTGCAAGCCCCAGAAGAATGGCATGCTCCGGGCGAAGCCACGGGACCGTCCCAGGGAGACCAAGGCGCTGATGCCAGGACCGGGCGACCCCAGAAGGCCCGTCGCCATGGCGATAAACAGCCCCGCTCGAAGGAAATCGATCTGCATGGGAAATATTACGCATCAACATATACGTATATGTCAATATTACTACAGTTCACTCGTGACTATCCTGCGCATTACTCTTCTTCAGAGTAACTTATGACGTTCAACCAAACTCCGGTCGAAATCCGCCATTCAGCGAATGGCGTCCCTAGGCAGCTGGGAAACTCAGCCTGAAAAGGGCCCCGCCGCCGGGGGCATCCGCCACTGAAGCCGAGCCCCCGTGGGCTTCGGCAACCGCGCGCACGAGCGTGAGCCCTAGGCCAAGACCGCGCTCCGACCGGCTTGAGTCGCCCCGGTAGAGCCGCCGCCACACGGCCTCGCGCTCGCTCTCGGGCACGCCCGGCCCGTTGTCGGAGACCGTGATCGTGACGGCGCCCGGGACCACGGCCGAAGCCAGGGTCACGGTGCCGCCCTCCTGCGTGTACTTGAGCGCATTGTCGACCAGGTTGGATAGCGCCTGCCCCACCCTGACCGAATCCCCGTCCATCGGGGCAGGCCCGTTGTTTTCGACGACGAGGCGGATATTCTTCTGCTCGGCCACCTCCTTATAGAGGTCAGCCGCGCGAAGGGCCAATGCCGTCATGTCTATCTTCTCGCGCCGCAGGCTTAATACTCCCGCCTCGGCGGCCGAGACGTCGAGGAGCACCTCCAAGAGGTGCAGCACGTGGTCGGACTCGTCGATGCAGGACGCCAGGGCCGAGCGCGCGTCGGCGGGATTGCCCCCGTCGCCGAGCGCCAGCTCCGCCGTGCCGCGCAGGCGGGTCAGGGGCGTCCTCATGTCGTGGGCAAGGTTGTCGAGCGTCTCCCGAAGGACGCGAACGTGGGCCGCGTTCTTGTCGAGGAGCGCATTCAGCTGCCGGGCCAGCACCGCCAGCTCACCGCTTCCGGCGGGATTCGGGATGCGCGCGGTGAAGTCATCCTCGTCAATGATGCGCCGAGCGGTGGCCGCGGCCTGCCGAAGCGGCCTTGTCGCCCGCCAAGCCAGCAGCGTCGCCGCGGTGAGCGACACGAGAAGCGCGACCAAGCCGACGCCTATGAAGTCGCGCCTAAGGGGCGCCAGAAGGACGGCGCGGCTGTCGGTGCTTCTCGCGACCTGGATCAGTCGCCCGTCCGAAAGCACGCGCGAGGCCACCGCAAGGTCCCTCGCCGCGTCCCGCGGGATGCGGACGGAATGGATCTCCTGGGCGTTCCAGCCGCCCCACCCGTCCGGTACAAGACGGTGCTCCACCTCGGGCGAAACCCAGTCCGCCGGCACCGTCGCAAAAACGGTCGTTCCGTCGGGACCCAGGAGGCGCACGTAGAGCGAGCGGGCCTCGGGAGAGGTGTCGGAGCCGAGCGTCACGCGAAGGCCGAGCGCGCCGCCGTGCTCGTAGGCCTTGGCGTAGGTCTCGGCCCGGAGCTCGATCGCCGCGCGGTCCCGCTCCTCGAGCGAATGGGCGAGCGTCCAGTAGAGGACGCCGAAGAGCGCGGAGGCACCCGCCGCGAAGGCGACCGTGTAGAGGGCGGCTATGCGGACCGCGAGGGACTGCCTGAAGGACTCAAGCATGGGGACGAAAGACGTAGCCGACGCCGCGCAGCGTCTCGATCCTCACATGGTCGGGGTCGACCTTGCTGCGCAGCCGGTGCATCACGACGTCGACGACGTTCGTCTGCGGGTCGAAGCTATAGTCCCAGACATTCTCGAGGATCTTCGTCTTGCTGACCGGGTGGCCCGCGTGGCGCAACAGGAACTCAAGGAGCGAGAACTCCCTCGGCTGCAGCTCGACGGTCTTGCCGGCGCTCACGACCTCGCGGGTCACGAGGTCCAGCGAGACGTCGCCCGCCACGAGCCGCGTGGCATCCGGGGCGTGCGTCGAGCGGCGCACGAGCGCCTGCACCCGGGCAAGGAGCTCCGAGAATGCGAAGGGTTTCGTCAGATAGTCGTCGGCGCCGCTCTCCAGGCCCTTGACCCGGTCCTCCACGGCGCTCTTGGCGCTCAGGAAGAGGACGGGCATTTGGCTCCTGGAGGCGCGCAGGCGCTTCACGAGGCTAAGCCCATCCAGGCCCGGGAGCATGATGTCGAAGACGGCCGCGTCATAGCCCGTGCTCTCCGCCAGCGCCAGGCCCGTCCTTCCGTCCGGCGCGTGGTCGACCGCGTACCCGGCCTGCTTCAGACCCTGCACGATGAACGACGCGATCTTGGCGTCGTCTTCGACTACGAGGAGGCGCATGGGGACAATGTAAAAGGGGGGCGTTAAATTGGAAGGAGCGAGTCTAGCCCGGATACAGAAAGGCACCGGGCCGCCCCGCGGCTCCGGTGCCTCCTGTTACCTACTAACCCAACAACAACCAAATCTGTTTCCGGCGGCCTTTAGGGCGCCGCGTCCGCGGGCGTCTCCGCGGTCTCGTCGACGATCACGTAGATCGTATTCCCGTGGGACCAGAGCTTGAGCAGCGTCTTCTTGTTCGTGGCGCTGGCGCTCAGGTCGACGGCGGTCTTCGCCGAGGTGACCGCTTGGCGGTCGAGTTCGAGGATCACGTCGCCCTCGCGGATGCCGGCGCGGGCCGCGGCCGAGGCCGGGTCGACGCTCGTGACGACGGCGCCGTTAAGGCGCTCAGGGAACTCGAGTTCGCGGCGGGCATTGGCGTCGATGTCGCCGACCGCGACGCCGTTCAGGACGCCGACATCGGCGCCGGGAGCGTTCTCATCGGCCTCGGCGCGGTCGCCGTTCGGCTTGATGATGGTCGTGACGGAAATCTTCTCGGCCTTGCCGTTGCGGTTCAGGTCGAGGTTCAGCGTCGTGCCCGGGGTCGTCTCGCCGACGACGAGCGTCAGGCGGCTGGCGGAGTCAATCGGCTGGCCGTTGATGGCCGTGATGACGTCGCCGCTCTTAAGGCCGGCCTTCATGCCGGGGCTGTCGGGCTGCACGTCCGAGATCAGCGCGCCGCCATTGGCCGCGAGGCCGAAGGAGTCCGCCAGACCCGGTGTCAGGTCCTGGATGCCGATCCCGATGTAGCCGCGGACCACCTTGCCGTGGGAGACCAGGGTCTGCGCGACATTGCCGACGAGGTCCGAAGGGACCGCGAGGCCGACGCCCTGGAAGCCGCCGCTCTTGCTGAGGATGGCGGTATTGATGCCGACCAGGCGGCCCTGGACGTCCACGAGGGCGCCGCCGGAATTGCCCGGGTTGATGGCCGCGTCGGTCTGGATGAAGTCCTCAAACTTGAGGCCAAGCCCCGGCCTGCGGCCGGTGGCGCTCACGATCCCGCTCGTCACGGTCTCGCCAATGCCGAAGGGGTTGCCGATCGCCAGGACGCGGTCGCCGACCTCGACGTCCTTGCTCTGGGCGAAGGTGATGGCGGGAAGGTCCTTGGCGACGACCTTGATGACGGCGACGTCCGTCTGGGGATCGCGGCCGACGACCTTGGCGGTGAACTCGCGGCCGTCGGAAAGGGTCACGGTGACGGTCTTGGCACCGTCGACGACATGGTTGTTCGTCACGATGTAGCCGTCGCGGCTGATGATGACGCCGGAACCCAGGCCGCCCTCGGACTGCTCGGGCACCTGCTTCATGTGGTTGCCGAAGAACTGGCGGAAGGCCGGGTCGTTGAAGGGACTGCCCTCCTGGCCGCCCTGCTCGAACGAGACGGCGGTCGGCTTGATGAGAACGGTCACCTTGACGATGCTGGGGGCGACGCGCTTGACGACGCCGGCGTAGCTCGCGGTCTCAAGGGAGCCGCGGTTGACCGTGCTCGCGTCGCGCTTCAGATCGACGGAGTGGCGGGAGGTGGCCGCGGTGTCGACGGCCGCAAAAAGGCCGGCGGTCGCGAGGGCGAAGGCGCCGGCGATCGCCGCGCGCCTGAGGTGTGTGTTCCGGGGAGAGTTGTTCATATGCTGGGCTGACTATCGCACACCCTCCTTTCCCATACCTTACAGGGGGATTACAAAACTGTAAGACTGGGCAAAGGCCCCGATAGAGTAGGGCTATAGACGATGGCGTGGCCGACGAGGCCGCGCGCATAAGAAAGGAGCACAAGGTGGGGCTGCCCGACGCGATCGTCTGGGCTACTGCGCGGGTTGAGGGGAGTCTCCTCGTGACCCGAAACTCAAAGGATTTCCCCCAAAAGGATCCAGGCATCAGGATTCCCTACAAGGCCTAGTTCGCTAGGGCGCCGCGACTTCGGCGGATAAGCCCCGCTTCAGCTCATAATTAACACAGAGGGAATTACGTAATCGGGCTCACGGTTGTTGCCGGTGTGCCGATAGAAGAATCTGCTGACGCCCAAACCCAACCTCGGGTTGATAAAGATGAACCCGTATTGGCAGATACTTCCCTGGCTGATCATTGTGCTGGGCGCCGCGCTCTATCTACGGAGCCGTCGCAGGCACAAGCGCGCCCTGGCGAAGACGAACCTGGGCCTCCAGAGGATACTCCAGGCGGTCGCGAGCGCCTCGGACGCCATCGGGATCGGGGACTTCGAGGGCAACTCGACCTACCACAACAAGGCGCACATGGCGCTCTTCGGCTACACGGTCGAGGAACTGAACGCCTTGCCCGGCAGCGGGACGCTCTTTGCCGACAAGGCGACGGCCAAGGCCATCATGGCCTCGATCTACGCCCGCAAGTCCTGGCAGGGGGAGACCGACATCCTGACCAAGGCGGGAAAGCGGATACCCGCCTTCGTCCGGGCCGACATCATCCTGGACGACCAGGGCAACCGGGTGGGCATCTTCGGGGTCTTCCGCGACATCACGAAGGAACGGCGGATGGCGGAGGAGGTCGCGAGGGCGAGCAAGATCGACTCCCTCGGGCTCATGGCCGGCGGCATCGCGCACGACTTCAACAACCTCCTGACCGTCATGCTGGGCCAGGTGCTCATGGCGCAGATGGAGCCCTTCGACGAGATGGGGGTGAAGGAGAGCCTGGAGGAGATTCGCAAGGTGACGCTGCGCGCCAGGGACCTGACCCTGAGGCTCAAGTCCTTCGCCAAGGGCGAGACGCCCTCCATGGCGCTGATCGAGCTTCCGGGGATCCTCTCCGAGGCCGTGAACCTGGCGCTCAAGGGATCCAGCGTGCGGGCCGTCCTCGACATCCAGGAGAGCCTGGCCGCCGTGATGGCGGACGAGACGCAGATCCTCCAAGTGCTGCACAACCTGGCGCTCAACGCCGTCCAGGCCATGCCCGGCGGGGGAACGCTGACCCTCAAGGCGACGTCCGTTCAGCCCGGGGAATCCAACTTCATCGCGGTCGCCGGAAGGACCTGGGTCAGGATCAGCATCTCCGACACGGGCATGGGCATCCCGACCGAGAACCTGGGCCGCGTCTTCGAGCCCTTCTTCACGACGAAGCCAAAGGGAACGGGCCTCGGTCTCGCCACCTGCTACTCGATCGTGAAGCGCCATGGCGGCTACCTCTCGGTGGACTCCATCGTCGGCACGGGCACGACGTTCACGATGCTGCTGCCGGCGTCCGATCTCGTGCCGGTGCACGCCTAGCGTTCGATTTGGCCACTGTCGGCTCGCCTGAGGACGGCCGCCCCTGAGAGGATCGTTCCTTCATGGACCGATCTCCCCCACCCGTGGCGCCCTGGCAGGCGGGGCTTCGCGGCGCCCGGGCGAACCTCCTGCCCGGCATCGTGCTCCAGGTCCTGGCCGTGGCGCTCGTCGTCTGCTATTACTATCTTCCCTCGGTCCATGCCTCGCTGGACGATCTCTCGGCCTACCGGCAGCGCTCCGGCTATATTTCCGG
>DASRSJ010000315.1:0-19008 GCA_035656555.1 Opitutaceae bacterium | reverse complement strand
GCCACATCCCACGTCGATAAGGCTGTCTTGCTCCCCCAAGCCCAGTGTCCTCAGGACGCTCAACTCAAGTATCCCGATCACATCTGAATCGCCACCCACGATAAGCTCCATCGCGCGAGCTTCTCCGTGGAGTGAAATCATGCTCTGAAGGGATTTTTCGTAGGTCGCTACGTAGTCCGGTCGATTCACACAGCACTTCTATTGCGCCCACCTTGTTCTTCAAAACAATAGTTGCCCGTGACTTCGGCGCACGCCACGCGACGAAAGCCAACGATGCCGAGGCGATTCCAGAATGTTTCCGGCCGGTCGCCCGATTTCGGCCATCCACCTAGCGGCTGGCGTCCCCACCGGGATTCGAACCCGGGTTCTCACCGTGAAAGGGTGGTGTCCTAACCAGGCTAGACGATGGGGACCAGCGCTGGATTGGGCAACCTAGGGCCGAGCGTTGGCCTAGCCAAGAGCATTTTTCCGTCTGGACGCAGGGTCCCGTCGGGGAATCCTGTGGGGATGGATTTCCACGAGATCGAGGTGTCGCTGCCCACGGAGGCCGTGACCTCAATCGACACCCGTTTCCCGAAGCTGGCCTCCGGCAAGGTGCGGGAGATCTTCGACTTGGGCGACTTACTCCTCCTCGTGGCCTCCGACAGGCTCTCCGCCTTCGATGTCATCCTGCCGCAGGGAATCCCGGGCAAGGGCATTGTCCTGACGCAGATGAGCCACTGGTGGTTCGCCAAGACCGAGGGGATCATCCCGAATCACCTAATTCCCGACCAGGCGGCCGAATTCACCCGCTTCGGCATACCCGAGGGCGACCTGCGCCTGCGCAGCATGATCGTGCGCAAGCTAAGGCCCCTCACGATTGAATGCGTGGTCCGCGGCTATCTCGTCGGCAGCGGCTGGAACTCCTACCAGAAGTCAGGCTCCGTCTGTGGGATCCCGCTCCCGGCCGGCCTCAGGCAGGCGGACCGGCTTCCCGAGCCGATCTTCACCCCCACGACCAAGGCGCCGAAGGGCTTCCACGACGAGGCGATCAACGACGAGCAGGGGGCCGCGGCCGTCGGTGCGGAGCTCTATGCCAAGATCAAGGCGGCGAGCCTGGCGCTCTACCGCTTCGGCCACGACAGGGCGCGCTCGGCGGGGATGATCCTCGCCGACACGAAGTTCGAGTTCGGGACGGACCCATCGGGTAACCTGGTCCTCATCGATGAGGTTCTGACCCCCGACTCCTCGCGCTACTGGCCGGTCGACAGCTACGAGCCCGGCCGCTCGCCGCCCAGCTACGACAAGCAGTTCGTCAGGGACTACCTTCTCTCGATTGACTGGGACCAGAAGCCGCCTGCGCCCGATATCCCGCGGGACGTGATCCTCAGGACCCGTGACAAGTACCTTGCGGCCCTGCGCAACCTGATTGCGCAGTAGGAGGGCCTTACTGCATCACACCGTGGTGCTTTGCGGGCACCGTGGCCCCCTGGGAGGCCCGCACGAGCTCGCGGCGCAGCCAGTCGAGCGCCGCGTTGACCGCGCGCTGCTTCACCGTGGTCCTGGGCCCGGGATAACTGACCTTGCGGGACCAGACGCCGTGGGGAGCGTGCAGCGCGACAAACATCGTTCCCACGGGATTCTCGTTCGTGCCGCCGCAGGGACCCGTGAAGCCCGTGATGGCCAGGGCGTAGTCGGCCCCGAGCTTCTCGGAGGCGCCGGTCGCCATCGCGACCGCGGCCTCGGCGCTCACGGCGCCGTGCTGCAGGAGCAGGCATTCCGGGATGTCCAGGAGCTGCATCTTCGAGTCGTTGGAATAGCACACGCAGCCGCCCGAGAAGAACTTCGAGGCGCCGCAGACATCCGTGAAGGCATTGGCCAGCAGGCCGCCCGTGGCGGTCTCGGCCACCGCCAGCATCTTCTCCTGCGAGCGCAGCAGGTCCGCGCACACCTTCGAGAGGGAATCGTCGCCGAGCGTCACGAAGTCGTCGCCCAGAAGCTGGATGCACTCCGTCGCGATCGTCGCCAGCTGGGCGAACTCAAGCTCGCCGCCCGGGGAGCTTAGCCGGCAGTCCACGTGGCCCGAGTGCGCGCAGAATGCGACGCCGAGCGCGGGGCCGTGCCGGTCGAAGACCGGCTGGAGCTTCGTCTCAAGGAGGGATTCACCGATGCCGGCCGTCCTCAGCTGGACGTAGGCCTCGCGGTCCAGGACAAGGCCCAGCTTCGCCAGCCGGGGCAGAACCTGCTCGGTAAACATCGGCTGCAGCTCGTTCGGCGGCCCGGGCATCATGCAGAGGACCTTGCCCTCCTGCTCGACCCAGAGCCCGGGCGCGGTCCCGTTGGAATTGGGAAGCACCTCGCCCCGCTCGAAGCGGTAGGCCTGCTTCAGGTTGTTGGGCGTCATCTTGCGTCCGAAGAGCGCGAAGCGCTCCAGGATGTGCCGCTCGATGTTCTTGTCGAAGACCAGGTTCTGCTCGAGTACCGTGGCCACGGCCTCGCGCGTGCGGTCGTCGCAGGTCGGCCCCAGTCCGCCCGTTATCAGCACCACGTCCGACCTCGCCCAGCTTTCCCGCACCTGCGAGGAAATGTCCTCCGCGTCGTCCGTCACCGTCACGTTGCGCCGCAGCTCGATCCCGCGGGCCCCCAGCTGGGCCCCGATGAATGTGAGGTGCCCGTTGGCGGTAAGCCCCAGAAGGAGCTCATCGCCTATGGTCAGCAGCTCGTAGCGCAGCTTGTGCGGTGATTTTTTCAAACGTGAGGCTGTTTACCAGAAAGCATGCTTTGCGGATGCAGAAATTAGGCTAATCTTTAGAAAATGCCAGCAGTAGACCCAGATAGCGAGGCGCCCCCGACGCTGAAGGAGAAGGTCAGGCGCCTGCCCGACCGCCCCGGGGTGTACCTCATGAAGGACCGAATAGGGCGAATCATCTACGTCGGCAAGGCAAAGGCCCTCAAGCGCAGGGTGGGCTCGTATTTCCAGCCCTCCCGGGCCTTCACGCTGCACCCGAAGATCCGGGCGCTCGTGGAGATGATCGTGGACTTCGAGACGATCGAGGTGAAATCCGAACCCGAGGCCATCCTCCTTGAGGGCAAGCTGATCAAGCAGTGGAAGCCCCGGTACAACACGGACTTCACCGACGACAAGCGCTTCCTCCTTGTGCGCGTCGACCCGCGCGAGGAGCTTCCGCGCTTCCGCCTTGCCCGCATTCGCAAGGAGGACCGCGCGCGCTACTTCGGGCCCTTCGCGCATAGCGGTCCCCTGCGCAAGGCCCTGGCCCAGATGCGAAAGCAGTTCGGGATCCTGCTCGGCGACGGGACGCCGACCCGGCTGCCGGACGGCTCGTGGCAGCTCTACGACGACGTGCGGGCGGAGATCTACGGCTTCCCGAGCGCGGTCACGACGGAGGACTATCGCAAGAGGGTCGACGACGCCTGCTCCTTCCTCGAGGGAAAGTCACGGGAGTGGCTGGGTTCGCTCAAGGCCGAGATGGCCTCGGCCGCCGAGAAGCGCGAGTTCGAGAAGGCGGCGGGCCTTCGCGACGTCGTTTACGCCCTGGAGAAGACGCTCGAGAAGCCGAGGCACTTCAACAGGACGGACCCGACGGCGCTCTCCGCGGACCTCCCTGCCATGGAGTCACTCGGCGTCGCGCTCGGGCTCTCCGCCGCGCCCCGGACCCTCGAGTGCTTCGACATCTCCCACATCTCCGGCACCTTCGTCGTCGCCTCGATGGTGCGCTTTGCCGACGGCAAGCCCGACCGCGACAACTACAGGCGCTTCCGCATCAAGGGCTTCATGGGCAACGACGACTTCAAGTCCATGGAGGAAGTCGTCGGGCGCAGGTACAGGAGGCTCCACGTCGAGAACAAGCCCTTCCCCGACCTCGTGGTCATTGACGGGGGCAGGGGACAGGTCGCCGCGGCGCTCAAGGCCTTCGTCTCCCTGGACCTCGTGCCGCCGCCGATCATAGGCCTCGCCAAGCGGGAGGAGACCGTGATCTTCCCCGACGAGAGGCCTCCCCTTGATCTCCCGCTCGACCACCCCGGCCTCCGCCTGCTGCAGCGCCTGAGGGACGAGGCCCACCGCTTCGCCAACACCTACAACGCGGATCTGCGCTCGAAGAAGATCCGCGAGTCGCTCCTGGACGACTTCGAGGGCCTCGGGCCCGTCCGCAGGGCGGCCCTCATGGACTGGTTCGGCAGCATCGAGCGCCTCCGGTGCGCGACGCCCGAGGAGATCGGCGAAGTCGACGGTTTTGGGCCCAAGCTCTCCGCCGAGCTCCATGCGTTCCTGGAAGGCACCAGGGCCCCGCCCCAGAAAACTCCTTGATCAGACCGCCGCCTTAGGCCCCTTTCGATACAGCGATGACCCCTTCACGCCTTCTCTTCCTTGCCCTCGTGTCGTGCGCCGCCCTGCCGCCGGTGCTCCGCGCCGATCCCAAGCTCGCCAGCCTGTTCCAGGACCACGCCGTCCTCCAGCGCGACAAGCCGATCCAGATCTGGGGCACCTCCGACGCCGGCGAGCACCTGGCGGTCGCCTTCGGCGGCCAGACGGTGACCGTCACGGCCGGCGCGGACGGCAAGTGGATGGCGACGCTCGATCCCCAGGGCGCCAACAGTGCCGGCGGCGACCTGCTGGTCGCGGGCAAGTCGGTCGTCACCGCGCACGATGTCGTGGTCGGCGACGTGTGGCTCTGCGCGGGCGCCTCTAACATGGAGTTCACGCTCGAGGCCCATGACGGGGTCTACGGCGCGGAGAATGCGGCGACCGAGACCGCCGCCGCACGGTACCCCTCCATCCGGCAGTTCAAGGTGGCCAGGAAGGCGTCGGCGGCCGCAGCGGATTCCGTCTCCGGGGACTGGAAGGCGTGCTCGCCCGAGACCGCCGGTGAATTCTCCGCCGTCGGCTACTTCTTCGCTCGGGACTTGGCCGACCGCCTCGACGTGCCGATCGGCATCCTCAACGTATCTTGGGCAAGGTCCTCCATAGCGGCTTGGCTTAGCCCTGGCGCGCTGCCGGACTTCCCGGGCTCCGCGAATGGCGCTGCCGAGGCCGGCGTGGGTGACCCGTCGCTCGCATCCTCACTCTACAACGGCATGGTCACGCCGCTCCTGCCTTTCGCCATCAAGGGCATCGTCTGGTACCAGGGCGAGGGCGACGTCTCCCGCGCGGCCGACTACGCGAAGGAGTTTCCGGCGCTCATCACGTCCTGGAGGACGCATTTCAACCAGGGCGACTTCCCCTTCCTCTGGGTCCAGCTTGCCAACTACTCCCCCCACGAGGCGCAGCCCGGCGAGCCGTGGGCCGCGCTGCGCGAGGCACAGGCCAAGGCCCTCTCGCTGCCCGCGACCGGCCAGGCCGTCGCGATCGACATCGGCGAGAAGGCGAATGTCTATCCGCACAACAAGCAGGAGGTCGGCCGCCGCCTGGCGCTGATCGCCAAGGCCCAGATCTATTCCTTTGCCGTGGACTATTCCGGCCCGACCTATGACAAGGCGACCGCCGACGGCTCCGCGATGAGGGTTCACTTCCTCTTTGCAGGCGAGGGCCTGACGGCTTCCGGCAAGCCGCTCCAGTCCTTCGAGCTCGCGGGCGCCGACAAGGTTTTCCACCCGGCCTCCGCCAACATCTCCGGGGATTCCGTGATCGTGCGCTCGGCAGCGGTGCCGAAGCCGGTCGCCGTCCGCTACGCCTGGCGCAACGCGCCGGACGCGAACCTCTTCAACGGAGCGGGCCTTCCGGCCGCGCCCTTCCGGAGCGACTCCTGGTAAGGGAGCCGGTTCCGGTTTAGGGCATCTCGTAAACCTCGCCCAGCGCCTCGCCCGTCGTCCCGCTGGCGCTCGTCACCTGGAAGGTGTACTGGCCGGGGGGCAGGCTGGCGATGAGGGCGGTGTCCGGGCTCGGCGCCGAGAGCGCGAACGCCCCCACCGTCGTGTCCGTCGCGGTGATGTCCGCGGCCGTGATGCTCGGCTGGTCGGCGCCGGCGACGTCCTGGTTGCTCCAGGCGAAGTTCTGCGCGACCAGGTTGCCGTTGAAGTCGAAGACGCTGAGCACCGGGTCGGAGATCGCGTCATTCACATTGTAGGCCGAGAGGCCGGGGCCGACGCCGCGCACGAGCACGGTCTTCGTCGTCGGGCCGGTGATCACGAAGCCGCCAATGAGTGCGCCCGCGCCCGGGCTCACGAAGCCCCTGGCCGAGATGTTGATGAGCCTCTGGGCCGCGGTGAGCGGCGAGAGGCTGGCGTCATAGATCTCCGCGAGGACGATGCCTCCCTTGCCGCCCTGGTCGAGGACGTGCATGGTGTAGGCGCCGGGAGTGAGGCTGAGCGTCAGGGCCGCGTCGGCACTGTTCGCCGGCAGGGCGAACGCGCCCACCGCCCGGAAGGCGGAGACCAGCGAGGCGGCGCCGGCCCAGTTCTTGTTGTCCGCGACCAGCGTGCTGTTCTGGTCGTAGACCTGGATCTCGGGGTTCGCCATCAGGTTGGAGACCCCGAACGTGGATAGGCCGGGCCCGACGGCGCGCAGGACGACGGGCTTCGAGCCCGTGCCCGAGACCACGAATCCGGTGATCAGCACCTGGCCGCCGCTCAGCTCCGCGCGGGAGGAGAGGTTCACCAGGCGGTTCGCCGAGGACGTGCCCGTGCCGGTGAAGCGCGTGCTGCCCTGCGAGGCGACCGTGATCATGAGGGTCGAGACCGTCGTGCCGCCATTGTTGCCGACAGTGACCGTCACCGCGTACGTGCCGGCGGCGGCCGGCGTGCCGGAGATGACGCCGGTCGTCGGGTTGATGGTCAGGCCCGTGGGCAGGCCCGAGGCCGAGAATGTCTTCGGCGACTGCGTCGCCGTGACCGTGAAGTTGAACGCGCTGCCCGCCGTGCCCGCCGCGATCGCGGCCGAGTTGACGACGGAGGTCGCCTGCGAATTCGAGAGGAAGAGCGACTGCACGAGTCCCGAGGAGCTGTTCTCCGAGGAGGGGACGATGCCGGTCGTGCGCACGTAGAAGACCGTGGCGCCGGTCGGGGCGAGGCCCGAGAGGATCCAGGTCATGCCGTCCGTCGTCGTGCCGGTGCCGACCGTCTTCCAGGTGGCTCCGTCAAGCGACTCCTCGAATAGGACGTTGGAGAAGGAGGGGGCCGAGCCCGTGCGCGTCCAGGAGAGGGTCGACTGGTCGGTGCTGGCGCCGAAGGTCTCTACGACCGGGGTCGGCGCCGCGAAGCGGGCGATGTCCGAGCGGGCGAGGCTGTCGGCCGCCGTGAAGGCGCCGCCAAGGATGACCTTGCCGTCGGCCTGGACGGCGACGGCGTACACCGGGCCGTTGGTGGAGGGCGTGAACGAGGTGTCCGCCGTGCCGCTCGTCAGGAGGCGAGCCGAGTAGGACAGGCTCTGGCCGGCGATCTTCGTGAAGGAGCCGGCGACGTACAATCCGCCGTCAACCTGGACCGTCACCGCGCGGACGACGCCGTTCGGGTTCGGGCTGAAGCTGGTGTCGAGCGTGCCGTCGACGTTGATGCGGGCGATGTTCGCCTCGGGCTGGCCGTCGACGCTCGTGAAGGATCCGCCGAGGATGATCTGGCCGTTGGCCTGGATCGCGACGGCGTACACCGGTCCGTTGATCGACGGGGCAAACGAGGCCTCGGGGGTGCCGGAGGGCTCGAGGCGCGTCACGTACGCCGTGCCGAGGCCGCCGACGCTCGTAAAGGTGCCGCCGATGATGATCTCGCCGTCCTGCTGGAGGGCGGCCGCCTCGACCGTGCCGTTCGTCGAGGTGCTGAAGGTCGCGTCGATCGTGCCGTCGACGTTGAGCCTGGCCAGATTGCTGACGGTCGTACCGTCGATGCTCGTGAAGGCTCCGCCGACCAGCGTCTTGCCGTCCGACCTCGGGGTCAGCGCGTAGACGGGCCCGTTCGGGTGGCCGACGAAGGAGGAGTCGAAGGTGCCGTCGGAGTTGAGGCGGCCGAGGTTGGCCGACGGGTTGCCCTGGATCGTGTTGAAGTTGCCGCCGATCAGGACAGCGCCGCCCACCTGGACGGCCGTGAAGTCACCACCGACGAAGAGCGAGCCGTCCGCGAGGATGTCGACCGTGTCGACCGTGCCGTTGAGGCCCGGGTCGAAGGAGGGATCGAGCGTGCCGTCCGTGTTGATGCGGGCGATGTGGAAGCGGTTCGCGGGGAAGCCCGTTTGGTTGGGCTGCACCGTGCTGAAGGCGCCGGCAGCGACGACCTGGCCGTTCGGCTCGAGGGCCAGGAACGTGATGGCGCTGTTCGGCGTCGGCTTGTAGGTCGTGTCGACCGTCGCATCGTTGTTGAGGCGGGCGAGGTAGTTGACCGCGACGATCGGGCCGACCGTCGCGCCTGTGACGCCCTCATTCTGCTCGAAATTGCCGAAGTCGCCGCCGACGACGTATTTTCCGTCGGACTGCACGAGAATCGAGCTGACGGGGGCGTTCGGCTGCGGGTAGAAGGTCGTGTCGGGCGTTCCGTCGGCGTTGAGCCGCGCGAGGTAGTTCACGTCGTAGATCGTCGTGCCGGCGTTCGGGGTCTCCGTCGTGAAGGCGCCGCCGATCAGGATCTTGCCGCCCGCGAGGACATTGATCGCGTAGACCGGGCTGTTCAGGTCGGGGTTGAACGCCTTGTCGATCGTGCCGTCGACGTTGATCCTGGCCATGAAGTTGAAGGCGGCCGTCGTGGTGGCGCCCGTGGGCGTCAGCATCGTGAAGTCGCCGCCGGCGAGGATCTGGCCGTTCGGCAGGAGGGCGAGGCTGAGGATCTGCAGGTTCGGCTCCGGGGCGTAGGAGGTGTCGAGCGTGCCGTCCGAGTTCAGGCGGGCGAGGTAGGCGTTGTCCGTGCCGTTGATGGTCGTGAAGCCGCCGCCGATGACGATCTTGCCGTCGGCCTGGATGATGATCGCGCTCACGAGGGCGTTCGGGGTCGGCTTGAACGTCGTGTCGACCGTTCCGTCGAGGTTCAGGCGCACGAGGTTCTGCGCTGTCGAGACGCCGCCGAAGTCGGAGAAGAGTCCGCCGACGATGACCTTGCCGTCGGGCTGCTGGGCCGAGCAGACCACCTCACCGCTCGTCGAGGCGGCGTAGGAGTGGCGGACCGAGCCGTTCGGCTCGAGCCAGACGCCTGAGTTGGACGGGGTCTGGGTGGCGGCCCCCAGGGGCTCGACCGCGATGGCGTTGACCGGGCCGTCAATGGCCGCGTTGTAGGTCGTGTCGGGCGTCGCGTCCGGGTTGAAGCGGGCGACATTGGCTCCTGGGCCGCCGCCGAGGGCGGCAAACTGGCCGGCGACCACGAACTGGCCGTTCGGCTGCACGACGATCGCGTTGACCTGGCCGTTAGCCACGGTCGTCGCGCCGGCTGAGAAGGTCGGCAGGACGGCGCCTGCCGCGGTGATGATCGCCACGTGGTTGGCGAAGGTCGGCGAGGAGGCGCCGGTGGGCTGGAGCGTGGTGAAGGAGCCCGTGGCCAGGATGTTGCCGTTGGAGAGGAGCGTCAGCTGGTTGACCAGGTCGTTGGCGTTCGGGTTGAAGGACGTGTCGAGCGTGCCGTCGGTCTTCACGCGGCCGATGCGGCCCCGCAGGACGCCCGTCGTCGCGCCGTTGACCGCGAAAGAGGTGAACGTGCCGCCGACCAGGAGATTGCCGTCGGACTGCAGGCTGAGGGCCAGGACGTCCGAGCTCGGGTCGGGGAAGAAGGTGAGGTCGAGCGTGCCGTCGGTGTTGAGGCGCGCCAGGTGGTTGATGTAGATCGGGACCGTGGCGCTCGTGCCGGCGGCGGGAACCGTGATCTGGTAGCCGCCGATCGTCGCCGTCGTGGACGTGCCGGTCTTGCCGGTCTGGGGGATGACGCCCGTGAAGGTGCCGCCGATCAGGATCTTGCCGTCCGTCTGGACCTGGACCGCGTAGACCGGAGCGTTGGGCTCGGGATCGAACGGGTTCGGGTCGATGGCGCCGCTCGGCAGAATTCGCGCGGCGTAGCTGCGGCCGACGCCGGAGATCGAGGTAAAGCCGCCGACCACCACGATCTTGCCGTCGCTCTGGAAGGCCATCGCGTAGATGGCGCCGCTGGGGCTGGGGTTAAAGGTGGTGTCGAGGCTGCCGTCGGCGTTGAGGCGGCAGAAGAAGTTGACGGCGTAGGAGCCCGTCGAGCCGTTGGGCGTCACGGCGCTGAAGCCGCCGCTGATCAGGATCTTGTTGTCCGACTGGATCGCGATCGTCGTGATGTTGGCGTTCGGGTCGGGATTGAAGGCGCCGTCGAGCGTGCCGTCGGTGTTCAGGCGCACCATGTAGTTGCGCACGAAGCCGTCGACCTCGCTGAAGGATCCGCCGACCAGGTACTTTCCGTCGGACTGGATCTGGATCGCCTGGACCGGGCCGTTGAAGGTCGGCTTGAAGCTGCTGTCCAGGCTGCCGTCCGCGTTCAGGCGGGCGAAGAAGCTCTGGCTGAGGCCGCCGACTGAGAGGAAGGTGCCGCCGATCAGGAACTGGCCGTTGGAGAGGGGGGCGGAGGCGAAGACGGTGCCCGCGCTGTCGGGGGCGAAGGTGGCGTCCGGCACGCCGTAGGTGGAGACGCGGGCGACGTAGTTGCGCGTGACGCTGGTGGAGGAGTCAAGCGGGCTCAGGCCCGTGAAGAAGCCGCCGAGGATGACGTTGCCGTCCGTCTGCACCGCGATGGAGTTGACCGCCTGGTTGGGCTGGGGGACGAAGGTGCTGTCGAGCGTGCCGTCCGGGTTGATGCGGGCGACGTAGCTGATGGCGCTCGAGGACAGGGCCGTGATCGGGAAGATCGAGGTGAAGATGCCGCCGACGATCAGCTTGCCGTCGGGCTGCAGCGCCAGGGCGCTGACGTAGGAGAGGGGGTTGATGATGTAGTTCGTGTCGAGGCTGCCGTCGGTGTTGAGGCGGGCGACGAAGTCGGCCTGGTAGGAGGTCGACGAGCCGTTGGGCTGCACGGTCACGAACTGGCCGCCGAGGACGATCTGGCCGTTGGGCAGGATGAGGATCGCCAGCACGCTGGCGTTGGGCTCGGGGTCGAAGGACGTGTCGACGCTGCCGTCGACGTTGAGGCGGGCCGCGCAGCTGCGGGCGATCGTCGAGGACGAGCCGTTCGGGCTGAAGCTCGCGAAGCCGCCGCCGACGATGATCTGGCCGTTGGCCTGCACCGCCAGGGCGAGGACGGTCTTGTCCGCACTGGGGTCGAAGGTGGTGTCCAGCGAGCCGTCGGCGTTGAGGCGGGCGATGTGGTTGCGGGTCGTGCCGCCGACCGCGGTGAACGCGCCGCCGATCAGGACCTTGCCGTCGGACTGGGTGGCGACCGCGTAGACGACGCCGTTGGCGTTCGGGTTGAAGTTCGCGTCGAGGGTGCCGTCGGCGTTGAGGCGGGCGATGTAGTTGCGCGTGGTGGCGGAGGTCGAGCCGGTGCCGGCCATGGCCGTGAAGGTGCCTCCAAGCAGAATCTGACCGTTCGTCTCAAGGGCCATGGCGCGGACGATGCCGTTGGCGCTGGCCGTAAAGCCGCTGTCCGGCGTGCCGTCATGGTTGAGGCGGGCGACGAAATTGGCCGCAACCGTGGGGGAGCCGTACGGGCTTAGATTCGTAAAATAGCCACCCATCAATATCTTACCATCCGGCTGGGTCAGGACCACGTTCACGGTCCCGTTGGGATTCGGGTTGAATCCGTCGATGGGCGTCGTGGCCGAAAAGGCGGTGGAGAATGCCCCCAAGGAGCTCAGTAGCGCTAGACCCGCGAAAAGGATGCCTGACGAGCGGGTTTTGGGGGTCGATATAAATGCCATGAAGGTAATGCTGCTTACAGGGAAAACGCACAAATGCAATGCCGGGAAGCGGAGGCCGACCGGGGGAGGTTTTTAGTCTCCGGCGACTCCCAAAAAGTTCCGGAAAAGGGGTGCCGGGACGCCGATTTGGGATTGGACCCCGCGACTTGCAAAAAGACCTCCCCATGACCACCTTCCGGGGCCATGAAAATCAAGCTTCCTGCCCTTCTCATCCTCCCCCTCGTACTCGCCATGTCCAATACCGCCAAAGCCGAGCTCAAGGTGGGCGACAGCGCCCCCCAGATCACCGCCACGACCGATGCTGGTTCGAGCCTGACCTTCTCCGACGTCTACTCCAAGCAGCCCTACACCCTCGTCTACTTCTATCCGAAGGCCGACACGCCCGGCTGCACGGCCCAGAACTGCTCGCTCAGGGACGGCTACGAGGCCCTGACTGCCAAGGGTGTCGCCGTCATCGGCGTCAGCCACGACGACGTGGCCGCCCAGAAGGCCTTCAAGGAGAAGTACCACCTTCCCTTCACGCTTGTCGCGGACCCGGATGACAAGGTCATCGGCTCCTTTGGCGTGCCGACCTATCCCGGCGGCATGGCCCATCGCTCGGCCTACCTGATCAAGGGCGGCAAGATCGTCTACACGGACTACAAGGGCACCACCAGCACCCAGGCCAAGGCGATCATGGACGTCCTGGCCTCGGACAAGAGCTAGAGCTCGTCGTCCGGCGCCTGCGGCAGCGCCGCAGCCGCCGGGTCCGCGAGGACCCGCCGCATCCATTCCCCGATCATGGGGTCCTTCAGGTGCGCCTCGGCGGGCCAGCGGCCCGCCACGAGGTCGATCACCCGCAGCTCCCTGTCCGCGCCCCGCACGAAGTTGCGGGCGTGGAGGTCGGCCACGAGGTAGGGCTTCCCCCGGACAAAGAGCAGCCGCGGGTGGTCGCGGTCGGCCCGCAGGAAGCGGGAGGGTATCTCGATGAGGCCGGCCGGAAGGTCCCCGGACATGTCCTCGCCTTGCGGCAGGGTCTCTCCGCGGGCCTGCTTCGCCACCAGGATCCCGTCCGGGGTCACGGCCACGACCTCCGTCGCCATGCCGCCCAGGGAGAGGATGATGAGCAGCTTCTCCAGGAGGCCCCGGTAGTCCCCGAGCCGTGCCTCGGCCCGCAGCACCGTCTCGCCGCCGCGGTGGAACGCGAACTCGCTTCCGATCCTCTTGTCCTCCCGCGGCCGGTAGAACTTGTAGACCGAGCCGTCTGACGCGGCTTCGAACGCCCAGGCCTCGACGCCGACTCCGATCTGGCGCAGGAGCGGGTTGGCCTCCTCCATCGGGTTGCCGTCGCCGGTCGTGAAGCCGAAGTCGGAAAGGGGCTTTAAGGGAAGCGTCGCGCGGAAGCTCCGGATCGCTTGGCCCAGGGCGGCCCATTCCGGGCCCGCCGCCTCAAGGAGGCTTACTTCGTCTTCCGCGAGGAGGACGAGATCGCGATCCGTATCTGCTCGGAGATCGCATTGGGCTGCCGCCTCGCCAAGTCGAGCGAGCGCTTCCAATCGTCGCTCGTGATCGTCCTGAATAGCGGCTCGGCGTGCGCCGTCTGGGAGGACGGCTCCGCTGATGCTTGTGGGTTGTCCGGTGAAGGCATCTTCCATTTGTCCGCCATGCGCGAAAAGTCCGCTTGGGCAGACACAAACGCAACGCCGGCTTGCCGACAAGTTATTCGCACGCCCTACGGCGCCGGCTTTGCGAGCTCGGCCTGGAGGGGCGCGACGACGAGCTTGTCGACGCGGCGCTTGTCCATCTCCGAGACCTCGAAGCGCCAGCCCGCCCAGTCGAAGCGGTCGCCGACGGCCGGGATCCTGCCGAACTGCGTGACGACGAAGCCGCCGGCCGTGCGGTACTCGGCCTCGGCCTCGTTCGGCATGGGCCGCTCGATCCCGAGGGTGGCCTTGAAGTCGGCGAGCGGCATCGTCGCATCGACGAGCCATGTGCCGTCGTCGCGCCTCTTGGCCCCCGGCTGGTTGCGCTGCCCGGGCTCGGGCAGGTCCCCGACGATGGCCTCGAAGACGTCGATCAGGGTGACCATGCCCTGCACCGCGCCGAACTCGTCAGAGACGATCGCGGTGTGCCGGCCGGTCTTCTTGAACTGCTCGAGGAGGTGGACGGCCGTCATGCCCTCGGGCGCGATCAGCGGCGGCACGAGCAGGTTCTTCAGCGCCGTCGGCAGCCCGATCGCGGAGTGCGCCCAGAGCGCCTTGACCGAGACCATGCCGACCACCTGGTCGCGGTTTTTCTGAAACACCGGGAAGTACGAGTGGCCGCTCGTCACGATCTTCCTCCAGTTGGCCTCGTCGTTGTCGTCAATGTTGAGGAAGACGATCTTCGAGCGCGGGGTCATGATCGCCGTGATCTTCAGGTTGTCCAGGGAGAGGACGCCCTCGACCATCTCCTTCTTCGCGCGCTTGAAGACGCCGGCGTGGAGGCCGCGCTCGACCAGCGCCCTCACGTCCTCGTCGCCGACAAGCTCCGTGACTGGCCGCGCCTTGAAGCCGAGAGCCGAGGCGAGCCCCTCGCTCGCCGAGCCCAGTACGGCCGAGATCGGCCCGACGACGCGGGAGAGGAGGCGCATGAGCGGCGCCAGGAGCACCGCCGCGCGCTCGGGGTGGGCGAGCGCGATCCGCTTTGGCAGCAGTTCGCCGAAGAGCAGCATGACGCAGCTGACGAAGAGGGTGCCGGCCACGAGGCCCGTGCCCTCGGCCCAGGGCGAGAGCGCCGGCCACTTGGCGAAGAGGGATGAGAACTCGGACGCGGCCGAGGCCACGAGGGCCACGCCCGCCGTCACGCAGGAGAGCGTGAGCCAGAACTGCACGAGCCCGAGGAATCGGCCCGGGTGCTCCGCGATCGGCAGCGCGGCCCTGGCGCCGCTGCTTCCGGCCTCGGCCATCTCGTCGAGCTTGCCTGCCCGTGCCGAGACGAACGCCGTCTCCGCGGCCGTCAGAAGGCCGTTCGCGATGATGAGGAGCCCGAGGATCAGGAGCTCGGCGGCGGCGTTCGGCATGGAATGACGCCACTGTGGGAAAATTGGGGGCGCTTGCAATCCCTGCCGGGGCCGCGGGGCGCAAAACGATTGGCATTCCCATGCGTCAACCCATCCTGTGGACATGCTCGACGTCAGAGACCTGAGGAAGGGATTCACCGGCCCCGACGGCGTCACGGCGGAGGTCGTGAACATCCCGAGGTTCTCCCTTGGCGCGGGCGAGGAGAGGGCGCTGCGCGGGGAGAGCGGCTGCGGCAAGACGACCTTCCTGAATTTGGTATCGGGGATCCTGACCGCGGACTCAGGATCCGTGCTCATCGACGGGACGGACATGGCTGCGCTGCCGGAGCCCGGGAGGGACCGCCTGAGGGCGGAGAAGCTCGGCTACATTTTCCAGACCTTCAACCTGCTGCAGGGCTTCACGGTCCTTGAGAACGTGATTCTCGGGATGAGCTTTTCCGGCAGGGGTGCGGACCCGGCGCGTGCCAAGGCGCTCCTCGAGCGGGTGGGGCTCGGCCACCGCCTCTCGCATTTCCCGAGGCAGCTTTCCACCGGCCAGCAGCAGAGGGTGGCCGTGGCGCGCGCGCTGGCCAACCGCCCGGCGCTCGTCCTTGCCGACGAGCCGACCGGCAACCTCGACCCGAGGAACGCGAGGGAGTCATTGGCGCTGATCCGAGACGCCTGCCGGGAGAACGGCGCGGCGCTCCTCCTTGTCAGCCACGATGAGGCGATCCTCGCGCAGTTCGGCAAGGTCGTGGATTTCGCCCCCCTGAACGCGGCGCTTGCCGCCCGCGCGCCGTGACGCTGCCCCTGATCGTCTACCGGAGCCTGCGCCAGCACCTCCTCTCGACCCTGATTACCGCGGGCAGCCTGGCCCTTGCCGGCGGCCTCCTCATGAGCGTCTGGATGACGAAGGCGCAGGCGCAGAAGTCGTTCCTTCGGACGACGACGGCGTTTGACGCCGTCCTCGGCGCCCGCGGCTCCAAGCTGCAGCTGGTCCTCAACTCCATCTTCCACCTCGAGGCCTCGCCGGGGAACCTGTCATGGCAGGACTACGAGTTCATCAGGCACCACCCGGCGGTGCAGGTCGCGATCCCGATCGCCGTCGGCGACAACCTGCGAGGCTACCGGATCGTCGGCACGATCCCCTCGCTCTTCACCGACGTGGAGTATGCGCCGGGCCACAAGTACGCGGTCGAGCCCGGCGGGCGCCTCTTCTCGCCGGACGCCAAGGAGGCGGTCGTCGGAAATTTCGCGGCCGGCAGGCTCGGGCTCAAAGTGGGGGACACCTTCCACCCGTTCCACGGCCTCGCCTACAACCCGAGCGAGCAGCACACGGACCTCTTCACGGTCGTCGGGATCATGGAGCCGACGGGCACGCCGCTCGACCGCGTGGTCCTGATACCGATCGAAGGGGTGCAGAAGATGAGCGGCCATGACCCGCGCGCGGCGACGGACATAAGCGCCGTCCTCATCAAGCTGAGGTCGTCGACGGCCGGCTTCATGCTGGACATCATGATCAACAAGCAGGGCAACCGGCTCACGTTCGCCTATCCCGTCGGGGCGATCCTCTCGGACCTCTTCAGCAAGATCAGCTGGTTCGACCAGGTCCTGGCGCTGATCGCGTACCTCGTGGCCCTGGTCGCCGCGGCCTCCGTCCTCGCGAGCATCTACAATTCCATGAGCGCGCGTAAGCGCGACATCGCGATCCTCCGGGCGCTCGGCGCCAGGCGGCGCCTGGTCTTCGGCGCCGTCGTGGCCGAGTCGGCGTGCATCGGCGCCTTGGGCGCTCTCGCGGGATTCGCGGTCTACGCCGCCCTGTTCTCGGTCGTGGCCGGCATCATCCGCTCGCAGACCGGCGTCGTCCTCTCGCTCGGCGAGTTTCATCCCGTCCTATGGATTGCCCCCCTGGGACTCATCGCGCTCTGCGCGGTGGGGGGAATCATCCCGGCGCTGAAGGCCTACCGCCTGCCCGTGGCCGAGAACATCGCCCCGGTCTCCTAGGCCGGAAGTTGCAATCGGCCCTTTGACGAACAGGAGCCATGTGGTAGGGTTGGGGCGTGAAGAAGCTGCTCCTCCTGGCCCTTGCGGTCCTCCCGGCGTTCGCGCTCGCGTCGCCGTCGGACCTCGTGATCCCGGCCCCGGAGGTCGACAGCGGCTACCTGAAGCTCGGGTTCGACCGGCTTTCCAGCTACAAGTTCATCGCCCCGGAGTTCGACCCGGTCGCCAACCCGAAGGCGACGCCCCCGAGCGGCGAGGAGCAGATCCCGCCGATCGTGAAGGGCTGGAACGGCAAGAAGGCGATCGTCACCGGCTTCATGCTCCCGACCAAGCTGGACAACGGCAAGGCCGTGGAATTCCTGCTGATGGCGAACCAGATGGCCTGCTGCTACGGCACGGTGCCGAACATGAACGACTGGGTGATCGTGAAGAGCCCGAAGGGCGTGCCGGTGACGCAGGACGTGCCGATCTCCTTCAGGGGCACCTTCAAGGTCAGCGCCACCTTCGAGAGCGGCTACATGACGGGGATCTACGAGCTGGAGGCCGAGGGCCCCGGCCAGGTCGCGGAGTAGGGCCCGGGCCTACCGCGAGATATCGCTCTGCTGGAGCACCTTGAACCCGCGCTGGGAGAGCGACTGCGCCGCCGTCTCCTGGTCCTCCGCGCTGATGGCCAGGGCGGAGCGATCCAGCGGCCGCTTGATGAAGCTGTAGACGTAATGGGTGTTGATCTCGGCCTCGAGGAGGGCGGCCAGGACACCGCGAAGCTCGGACTCGTCGGCAATCTCCACCGCAAGGACGCTGCACTCACCATAGGGCAGGTCGTTGCTGATCAACAATTCGCGAGCCTTTGAGGGATCGTCGACCACCACGCGGATGATCGAGCTGTCCGTCGTGTCCAGGACCGTGATCGCCATGATGTGGACGTTGTTGTCCTTGAGCAGCGAGGTAAGGTCGTAGAGACGGCCGACCCGGTTCTCGGCGAACACCGAGAACTGCTTCACTGGGTCGTGCGGCAAGGAGCTCGTCTTGGCGGCCATGGATTCCTTCCACGATGGCACCCCCCGGTTGCACGGTCAACGGCGAGGTATTGAGATTTTCCGGGAGCCCACCCAACGTCCCGGGGCCCATGGACCAGGACTTGCCCCCGCACCACGCAGCGATCGCCGACCGAGCCGAGAAGGGCACGAGGCTCATCGTGTGGGGAATCGCGCTGAATGCGCTCCTCGCCGTCATCAAGATCGCGGGCGGCGTCGCGGGCCACGCGTACGCGCTGATCGCCGACGGCGTCGAGTCGCTGACCGACATCGCGATCTCGATCCTGATCTGGGCGGGCGTTCGCTGGGCGGCGCAGCCGCCCGACGAGGACCATCCCTATGGCCACGGCAAAGCCGAGGCCGTGTCGGGGCTCTTCACGGCCGTCGTGATCCTGGCGGCCAGCGCCAGCATCGGCTGGCACGCCGTCGTGGAGATCCGATCGCCCCAGCAGGTGCCGCACTGGTGGACGCTCCTCATCCTGGCCGGCGTCGTCGCGGTGAAATTCGTCTTCTCGCGCCAGCTGGGCGAGGTCGGCAAGGACACGGACAGCACGGCGCTTGGAGCGGAGGCGTGGCACCACCTGGCCGACGCCCTCACCTCGGCCGCCGCGTTCGTAGGCATCTCGATCGCCGTCCTTGGCGGGCCGGCCTACGCGGCCGCCGACGGATGGGCGGCGCTCGTCGCCTCGGTCGTCATCGCGTACAACGGCTTCCATATCTTCCGCAAGTCGCTCAACGAGGTGATGGACATCGCGGTCCCCGTGGAGATGGACAACGACGTGCGCGCGATCGCCGCCTCGGTCGAGGGCGTCGCGAACTTGGACAAGTGCCGCATCAGGAAGAGCGGGCTGAGCTACCTCGTGGACATCCAGATCCAGGTGAAGGGGGACCTGAGCGTGCGGGAGGGCCACGAGATCGCGCACGCGGTGAAGGACAAGCTCCTGGCGTCCAACCTGCGGGTCAGCGACGTGACGGTGCACGTCGAGCCCGTCTAGTATCCCTTCTCGATGCGCTGGGCGACCTTCCAGCCGAGCCAGACGCCGAAAAGGCTGCCGATGCCGCTCACGATGATCTCCGTCATGAGACCGAAGCCGCTCACGAGGAATCCCGCCGCGTAGCCGCAGACGGTCGTTCCCACGAAGATGCAGAGCTTGTTCACGCAGGGAGCTTGGCGGGTCGGA